>CAYMUI010000059.1:0-61615 GCA_964393645.1 uncultured Desulfobacterales bacterium
TCAGCAGTATGAAGCGTTTCATTTCGATAGAAAATTTTCATTTATTCTGATATCTTTGTAAAGCTATGGGTAATCCCAAGTTTGACATAGTACAAATAGAGGTTACTTCCAGATGTAACGCCAGATGTATAATGTGCCCAAAGACATATCTCACCTCTTGGATTAGCGGAGATATGGATCAGGATACATTTTTACATATATCAGAACTTTTTTCTTCTGCAAAATACATCCACCTACAAGGATGGGGAGAACCTCTCCTTCATCCTCGGTTTGAAGACATGCTTGTTTTGATAAAAAAGAGAAAGAAGAAGTGTGGATTTACAACAAACGGGCAGCTTTTAACAAAAGAAAGAATCGACCGATTTTTGCACGCAGGGGTAGATGTGATTGCTATATCTATGGCAGGTGCTGATAAAAAGATGCATGAGAACATAAGAAAAGGCACAGATTTTTTCAAAGTAACAGAAGCTGCTACCTACATTACAGAACAAAAACAAAAACATGGTCTTAAAAAACCAGAGCTTGTACTTCTTTTTATCATGACTACACAAAACATACATCAGCTCCCTGACTTCATAAAGCTTGCCTCAGAGCTCGGAGCAAACAGGGTTGTCCCGAACAATGTGGATTTTGTCCCGTGCAAAGAGATTGACTCAATAAGAGCATTTGGTAAGGAAGAGAAAAAAGAAGAATATGAGGACATTGTAGAGAAAACAAAGCAACAGGCAGACAAAAATAAAATAGAACTTAGATTTTACCCTCTTTTTGAAGAAGAACAAGGAATTTGCGAGGCAAATCCTTTAAAAAGTCTCTACATTGCTCATGACGGATGTGTTTCTCCCTGTGTATATCTTGGTCTTCCAGTAGAAGAAATTCCGATCTACAGGAATGGAAAAGTAAGTACCATAAAGAGAGTATGTTTTGGCAATATAAAAGAGAAAAAGATAAAAGAGATATGGGAAGCTAAAGACTATGTTTTGTTTAGAAGTATCTTTAAGAAAAGAAGAAACATGCATATGCTGGATGTGATTATGGGCATGTTTTTAGGTTTAAGAGAAAAAGGCGGGATTCTGCCAGCACCACCAGAATGTAAAGACTGTTACAAGCTTCTTGGTTTTTAATAATCACTCTGTTCCTATAAAAAATGGTCTGAATCTTTCCTCTGGCCAGCTAAGAGCAATTTCAACCTGTCTTAAAAGCCTATCCTTATCCTGAGGAAGTCTTCCTTCCAAATTTATGTAGTTAGTGTAGTGATCGCTTGTAATAAGAGTTTCACAGTTTATGTTTTCTATAAGTAGTCTTGTTTCTTCTAAAACCTGATGCGGAGATAAAAGTTTAAACTTGCCTTTTTTCAACTGATAAAGAAGAAGAGTATTTACCTTAGGAACAAGTGTTCTGAGTCGCACAAAATCTGGTTTTATCTCATTTATTGCCCTTGCGGTGTCAAGCGCGTGTCTTTCTGAAAGTTCATGTCCACCGAGTCCTAATATTACATACTCGCTTAATTCTATCCCAGCCTCTTTTACCATCTTTCCTGCTTTTATCTGTTCCTCAGAAGTGGTGCCTTTTTTTACTCTCTTAAGTACCTCATCATTTCCGCTCTCAAGACCTACATGTATTCTGCTCAAACCCGCTCTTTTTAGCTCTCTTAACTCTTCTACAGACTTCCTAACAATGTACCTGGAAGATCCATATACTGTGATTCTTTCCAGACACGGAAAGACCTTTTTTGCAAATCTGCACACCTGTGCAAGTTCATCTGTTGGCATAACTATCGTGTTTCCTGCAGGAAGGAACATTGTTTTAAAAACAGGTCCGTAGAATCTATACGCAGAGACTATATCTTCGCATATCTCTTTTACTGGTCTTATCTTAAAATGCGGGCCTCTTTTGTAAGCTACACAGAATGTACACTTATTCCAAGGACAGCCTACTGTGGCCTGAATAAGAAGGCTGTCCGCTTCACTTGGAGGACGGTATATTGGCCCTTCATAACGCATTTTTCAAAACGCCTTGAATCATCCGGTTGGATTCAACAATGTCTTCTAACTTTATGTTTCCATTTTTTAATTCCTCGTACATAACTTCTACAATGTCTTCTAAAGAGATACTTTTTTGCTGGTTTGTAAAGAGTAACATGTTTACCCCTGCATTTACAGCTAATGTTACGGCTTCAGAAAGCAGATAGTGATCAGTAATGGCTTTCATCTGCATGTCATCACTGATTACGACCCCTTTAAATCCCAAACTATCTCTAAGCAACTTTTTGATTATAGCATAAGAAAGTGTGGCAGGATAATGTGAATCGAGTCTCTTGTTAAACACATGGGCTGTCATTATCATCTTTGCCCTTCCTTCACGGATAAGGACCCGATAAGGTTTTAACTCTTCCGGGTCCCATGTTTTGCTTATGTCCACAAATCCATCGTGTGAGTCTTCAAAGGAGGAGCCATGCCCTGGAAAGTGTTTTAAGACACTTATAATCCCTTTCTCATGGAGGGCATCGCAAAAAATACGGGCATACTTTATTACCTTCTTAGCTGACCTACCAAATGACCTTCCTAACTTTACAATCACCTGATTCTCTGGATTTATGGCCAGATCTACTACTGGTGCAAGGTTGCAGTTTATACCAAGATCGGAAAGCTCCTTAGAGACAGCCTGATAAAGTCTTTTTGCAAAGGCAGAATCGTTCTTCTCTCCTATTTGAGCTGCTGAAGGTAAAGGGAAAAACCCGTTTTCTGGCTTAAGTCTTGACACCTTCCCTCCTTCCTGATCCACTGCTATTAAAACGGGCTCTGAACAACATCTGCGAAGGTCTTTTATGAGTTCTCCAAGCTGCACGGGAGAACTTATATTTGAGCCAAAAAGTATTATTCCTCCAGGGCTGTACTTTTTTACTTGTTCAACAAACCATTGAGGCAGTTCTTCTCCTCTAAAGCCAATCATGACCATCTTTGAAATCATCCTTTTTATCCAAAGATCTCTCATGTTAACCCAGACGGTTTAAATAATACTCGAGATAATCTCTTACTTGTTCCTTAGACATGTACACTCCAAAATGACCTTCACACAGGATGTCTGCACCAAGCTCAATAATCTTCTTTAAGGATTGTTTTGCAAGCTCTGGATCTGCACCTGGTATAAAATAAGGGCCATGGATATCCTGCCCAAAAAGTATTCTCTTTCCTTTAACATCTAAGTAACAGACAATACTTCCCGGAGAGTGACCAGGAATATGCAAAAAGAAAAATTCGTATCTTCCAATCCTTCGGCTTTCTAACTCTTTTGTCAATTTATCGTCTATTCTGCAGGGCCTGTAAGAGACGCCGTACCATTCCGCTCCTGTACCTATCCCTTCCTCTATCATGCGTGATTCAAGACCGTGAGCTATTATCTTTATTCCGAATTTTTCTTTTAGCTCCCAAAGACCTCCTGTATGGTCTACATGACCATGGGTGACAATTACGGTGCTCAGCTTTTCTGGCAATAGATCAAGCTTTTCTATGTTTTTCACGATCCTTTTAACACTTCTGCCTATGCCTGAGTCTATAAGTACAAGTTCTGGGTCAGAATTAACCAAGTAAACAGAGCAGTCATCCGGATCTGTAAGATCGGATCCGCCTACCTGATACACATCCTCAAAGATTCTGTACGGCTCTTTCATTGCTACTTTCCTTTTTTTATTTTTTTAAAAAGTCTAATATCATTCAATTTTCGTTGCAATCTAAAAATATTTTGTGTAAATTTTCAAAACCTGATTGTCAAAGATGGAAAATAGATTTAGATTGCCATTTAAGATAAGAGAACATTCCGACGAGAGGGGATTTTCTTTTTATTTAGACGCAGGTTTAAGAAATTTTCACATAGTAAGTATAAAACCAGGATGTATAAGAGGGAACCACTCCCACTCTTATAATGAAGTGGCAATAGTTCTTGGGGGAAAAGAGGCGGCATTGATTGAAATCCAAGTGGAAGGAGAATGGAATTCTTTTGTAGCAGATCAGGATTTCTACCCAGTCTTCTTTCCCGCATCTCTAAAACACAAGATTCAAAATATAGGCAAAAGAGAATTTTTCCTTGTCTGTTTTCAATACTAAACCGGAGGGATTGTTATGCCAGAAAAAGATCTGGCACTCATAGGGATTGGCTACTGGGGAAAAAACTTGGCCAGAAATTTTTATTCCTTAGGAGTGTTACACACCATATGTGACACGAACAGACAGCTCTTATCTAAATACGAGGATATGTACCCAGATGTAAAGAAGACCGACTCTGTCCAAGAAGTGCTGGCTAATCCCGAAATAAAAAAGGTTGCGATTGCAGCACCTGCGGCAGAACATTACAGGCTTGCAAAGGCATCGTTAGAAGCGGGAAAGGATGTATTTGTGGAAAAACCTCTCTGTCTGGATTTGGAAGAAGCTGAAGAACTTGTAGAGATAGCCGAAAAAAACCTTCTTATTCTGATGGTAGGTCATCTGCTGCACTATCATCCGTGCGTAGAAAAGATGAAGGAGATGGTAGGAAAAGGAGAGCTTGGCAAGATTTACTACATCGTTTCTAACAGGTTGAACCTTGGAAAGATAAGGCAAGAAGAGAACGCATTGTGGAGCTTTGCCCCACACGACATTTCAATAATACTCTCTTTGGTTGGCAATGAGCTTCCAAAAGAAGTGTGGTGCATGGGTGGAGCCTATTTGAAGACAGATGTTGCTGACACCACACTCACATTTTTGCGCTTTTCTGGAGATGTTAGATCCCACATATATGTAAGCTGGTTAAATCCTTTTAAGGAACAAAAACTCACAGTAGTCGGTTCTCATGGTATGCTCGTTTTTGATGATACGGTCCCTTGGGACAAAAAACTCATACTCTACAAGGCCTACCTTCAGTGGAAAAACGGGTATGTTCCGATACCGATAAAAGGCAATGGAAAATATATACCTGTTCCTGAAGAAGAACCGCTCAAAAGAGAATGTGAGCATTTCCTTCTATGCTGTAGAGAAAGGAAAAAGCCCATTACTGATGGTCGAGAGGGAATAAGAGTTCTTACGGTATTAAAAATGGCTCAAGAAAGCATTGAAAATGGAGGAAAGTCAGTAAGTCATGTTACCAAGCCCATAAAAAGAAACTATTTTGTACATCCCACAGCAGTGGTGGATAAAGGTGCAATAATTGGTGAGGGCACAAAGATATGGCATTTCAGCCATATAATGAAAGACTCTGTTATAGGCAAAAACTGTAATATTGGCCAGAATGTGTTCATAGGAGATGGGGTTTTCATAGGAAATAATGTAAAGATACAAAACAATGTATCAGTGTATAAAGGGGTTGAGATTGAAGATGATGTATTTTTAGGTCCCTCTTGTGTTTTTACCAATATATCAAATCCCAGATCACAGGTAGTAAGAAGACACCTATACGAGAAGACCGTTATAAGGCGTGGAGCAACTATTGGAGCAAATGCTACTATTGTCTGTGGCGTAACTATTGGAAGATATGCCTTTATAGCAGCAGGTGCAGTGGTAACCAAAGATGTACCCGATTACGCTCTCATGATGGGTAATCCTGCCAGAAGAGTGGGATGGATGAGCAGACACGGGCACAGACTAATTCCTCGAGATGATGGGATAATGGTGTGTCCTGAATCAGGACTAAGATATAAAGAGGTAAAGCCTGGAGTGGTCAGGTGCTTAGACATAGGAGAAGATGAACCGCTACCCGCAGAGCTTTCCACAGGAAAGGCAGCTTACAGACAAATAAAAAATCAATTATCATAAACCTTTACCTTATCTTTCACAGCCATCCCTCATTTTTTAACCTTTCAAAAAACATGCTCAAGAATACCTTCCAGTGAAAGTAAGTCACCCTGATTATGCCGTATCTTTTCCATTTTCTGGAAGATGTAAGAGCATCTTTTGAAACGAGTCTTACCTTACCCATCCTGGATATTCTATGCATCAGGTATAAATCCTCTGCCACGGGTATTAATGGAAAACCGCCGATTTTTTGAAAAAATTCTTTTTTCATAAAAATAGCTTGATCCCCATAAGGAAGACCAAGATACTTTGCTCTTAAATTAGCCACAAGCTCTATTATCCTCATAAAGATACCTTTCATATCTGTTTTAAACCTAAATGCACCAGCTAAGCAGCTTGGGTCCATAAGAGTAGCAAATACATCTTTCACATATCCCTTTGGTAGCACCGTGTCGGCATGCAAAAAAAGAAGCACATAACCCTCTGCTATTTCTGCTGCCGTATTTTGCTGAATAGCTCTTCCTCTTTCAGACATGATGACTCGAACCCCTTCTGATCTTGCTATCTGGCGGGTTTTATCCTCACTGCCTCCATCTATTACTATTACCTCGGCATCCCTGCATTTTGCACTACATATAGCATCCCTTATGTATTCCTCTTCATTTAAGGCTGGAATGATCACAGATACATATGGTATGGGCATCTTTAACCGTGTTTTCTTTATGTCCTGTATGGTATCTATATCAGTAAGAGTTTCGAGAAATTGAAAAGATTTATTCGCTCTTTTTATAATGTCGACGCTTTGAGAAAGAACTTTCTCAGTGCCCCACTCTATCCCGTCAAACACTTCTAAAAACGGCTTCCTGAGATCCATTCCTATAAGCCAATATCCGCCGTCATCACTTGGACCAATTACAAGCTCTTTTTTTTCCAGTTCGTAAAATGCCTTTTTTATATGCTCTGGAGTTACATTTAAAATGTCGGTTCCTATAAGAACTGCTCTTTTGTACCCCTTGTTTCGTACGCTGATAATCGCATTTTTCATTCTTTCTCCCAAATGTTGTCCTGACTGCCGAGCATAAAAGATGTCTTTTCCAAGCCATTCTTTAAAATGCTTTTTGGAACCACCTTCATAAAAAAAATAAATATCCGCAAGATAAGAAACAGCTCTTGCTGTTTGAGTTACCTTTTCGGTTAAATATTTTTGAAGCTGTGCAGCACCAGCGGCTCCAAGGTATGGTATAAGCCTTGTCTTTACCCTTCCAGGTTCAGGATAACGGCCAAACAGAATGAGACAGTTTAGTAAAGAGGACATGCCTTGCCGATACATTCTTGATTAAACTCTTTTTGTTGGCACTTCAACCTGTATTCGGCCTTAAGTTCCACATTCAGATACTTCTTAGAAAGTTCTTTTGCTTTTTTCAAAGCCAAATATGAATCCCTTTGACAACACCTTGCTGCCTTAAACTTGGCTATTTCTTTTAATGCCTCAAGAGTTGCACTTTGAGCAATCTTTCTCTCTTTTGGGGTAAGAGGTGTGGCTCCAAATATTAGACTAAAAGCAATCCCCACCCCAACAGCAGCTCCACATACTCCCATAAAGGCACAGTATCCACCTGAAACAGCGCTTCCTCTTTTTATTCCTTCTCTTATAATGGAATCTGGCACATCTCCACCCAGGTTTCTGTAAGTGCTGAGTATAATCCCTGGCACCAAGGCATGATGCTCTGGACCATGCATTGGAATTCTTGGATGGTTTCTGATTGTTTCCAAAAGCATTATCATGTCTGTCTCTTTAGTGCCCAAACATATGGTCTCTATGATATCTACAGCTTCACCCCTGTGACATTCATCGCAAACAAAATGACCATTTTCGCAGATGCTGTTTGCCATAAACTTCCTCTGGCAGAACACACAGGTAAGTTCTGTGGGCTCTGAAAGATAAACCACTGGTGCTCCACACAAAAGACAGCCTTTTTCAGATATAGGGCTCAAAAGAGGCTCCGGAGAACAGCAACAGGTATTTTCTGCCTGAACATTTGTTACATTTCCAAACTCATCCAGAATAAAAATGCTATCCTCTAAAAGCTCTGCTTCTCCTTCTGGAAGCTCCTCTACAGAACCTGCATAAAGAATTCTGCCACTATTTGTAACAATGTATGGAAGCGGTCCTCTGTAAATCACTTTTACACTTTTCTGGGATTCTTTTGGCTTTACTGCTCTAAAAGTCAGTGAATAAAAAATATGACCCTGAACCTCTCTGTAAGGAAATCTCTTTATTAGACTGAAACTCCCAAAACCTGTTTCATACAAAATAGACATCAAATGCGCCTGGGTCATGGCCCCAGCAATACATTCTCCCCTTAAGGTTTCGTCATTCCTTATGGCTGGGTCTGGTTCGGTTTCACACACCACATCTGAAATCACAAGCCTTCCGCCAGGCTTAAGAACTCTCCAGATCTCAGAAAATGCTCTTCTTTTGTTTACCGAAAGATTCATCACACAATTAGAAATAACCAGATCTACAGAATTATCTTCTAAGGGAAGATCTTCCAGATAACCTTTCCTAAATTCTATGTTGTTGTATCCTAAGTTTTTTACCACCTTTTCTTTTGCCTCATTTGCTATCTTCAACATCTCATCCAACATATCAACTCCGATCACTTTTCCTTTTGGACCAGTAAGCCTTGCCGCGATAAAACACTCAACCCCTGTACCACATCCCAAATCTACCACCACTTCTCCCCTTTCTATCTCTGCATCCAGTACAGGACTTCCGCATCCATATCCTCTAAACCTGAACTCTTCCGGTATGTGACTCAAAAGGGATTTATCGTATTGAACAGGATTAAGTATGTCTGTTTTTTTGTCACCTACTGCTTCTGAATAAAAAGACTTTATGGTACTGAGACTATTTTCGCCAGCAGTAGCAAGGAGGCAGTTGGGATGAACAAGTGCTACTTTTCCATGTGCGCCACAGCTTTCCAGCACTTCTCCCATTCTCAGCTTTATCTGAGGAAAGCCATTTTCGGGCACCCTTTTTGCTTCTTCTGAAATTAACCACAGAACTATACGTTCGTAAAGAGGAAGATAAGGATCGTCTCCTATAAAAGTCTTCTTATGACTGTAGCTGTGATCCAGATCTCCTCCCCCTAATATAAACCTGAAAGGTGAATTTAGGTCCTTAGCTGTTGCCTTTCTTATTTCTTCAAGAACCGTGCTATTTTTCCATGCATATTCAAGTCCGTCCTTCACCTCGGTTGCTAATTCCTCTATTCCTACAAGTGCAGCAGAAGGGTAGAGTCTCCCATCAGGGCCTATTGCCAAAGATTCCCAACCAGCAGTGGTTCCATCGTGTATTGTTCCTGCAGGAGCAAATATTTGGGTTTTAAGGGCTTCTATGTTATCTACTGTTATACCTTTTCTTTGCGCCAGTTGTACTGCTTTCACAAAGTAGTTAAATATGGTGTCTACAGGTGCAAATCCATCCTCTGTTCCCCTTCCCCTTATAAAGTACCACATAAAGTGAACATTCTTTGCACCCACTTGATCAGCAAGTTCTATTATGTATGGCATATCTTCAGCATTTTCTCTTGTTACACACATGGATATAGTAAAAGGAAATCCTTCTTCTTTGAGCCAGAGCAGATTCTGTATAAGATGAGAAAATGTACCCTTTCCTCTTATGCTGTCGTGTCTCTGCTGCCTTCCATCAACACTTATTTGCAGATGAAACCTTTCTGGATCCATCCAGCTTTCTTTTAATCTCTTTTTTAGATTCATACCATTTGTAAGAATGCACAGATGTACATCTTTAAACCCAAAAATAAAATCTATTATTTCACTTATCTCAGGATGAACAAAAGGCTCTCCACCTGTAAGCACGAATATGTTACAGCCAAGCTCTTTTGCTTCTCTTACGATCTTTACTATTTGCTCAAATTTCAATTCTATCATGTCCTTGGGGGAGCAGGAAAAAAGACAGTGGGTGCAAGATAAATTGCATCTATTTGTTATGTGAAGCCAGAGTTCACTTATCTTTTCTAAGCTCAGATAGTGATGACGTCCTGTATAATTCAGTTTTCTTACTTGGGGCAAGCTGTATAAGAACCTCATAATGTGAGGGTTTCCATCCAGAGATACCCCACTTTTTATCTGTTGTATAACATGTTCTCCCTCTTTATTTGGAACGAACCAATTTGGTTCCTGTCTGCTTACATATATTGGCATAGAATTAAATTCTATACGTTCCCAGTCTTCTGGATTGAAGTGCATGGCCAACCTCCATTTTTTAGAATTAGCAATTATACGATGATAAGTTTTTCTTTGTAAATGATTTTATGAACCATCTAAAGCGCAGAAAAGAGCCTTTCCGGAAGATGGTCAAAAATACCATTTGACATGAAAAGCACTATGTCTCCAGAGCAAACCTTGTCTATAAGCCTGCTTAATAGAAGCTCGGTATCAGGACAATAATAGGCCTCAATTCCTCTAATTCTTAAATCCTGAACAAGCTGAAAAGATGAAAATCTCTCTTTTTCGGGTATAAGTTCCATTCTTTTTGGCTCCGGGATCATTACAACATCCGCCCTGTCAAAAACCAGAGAATATGCCTTTTGAAAAACAGATCTCCGGCTGGAGTTGGATCTGGGCTCAAAGACCGCAAAAAGTCTTCTTTTTGGAAACCTTCTTTTTACTGCTTTTATGGTTTCTTTTACGGCAGTGGGATGATGTGCAAAGTCATCTATTATAAGGATTCCCTTTTTTTCTCCAATATGATCGAGCCTTCTTTTTACACCTTTAAACTCCTGAATCGCCTCCTCTATCGCCTGTGGTTTAATCCCGAGCTGATCGCACAAAGAAATAGCCCCAACAAAATTGGAAAGATTATGTTCTCCGTAAAGCGGAGTGGAAAAGATACCATACCTGTTTTTCCCCCTGTAAACCTCAAAGTATGTGGTTTCTTTATCATACCAGAATCTTTTTATATAAAAGTCTGCGTCATGACTAAAACCATAAGAGACTTTTTTTCCAGCATATCTTCTTGCTTCCCAAACCGCTATACTGTTTTCTCTGTTATAAACAAGCATCCCGTTTTCCGGAATAAGGGAGATCAGCTTTCTGAAACTTAAAACAATCTGATCCAGACTTCTGTAAATATCGGCATGATCAAATTCTATGCCAGTAATAAGCACAGCAAATGGATTGTAGTGCAAGAATTTGGCCTCTTTATCAAAAAAGGCGGAATCATATTCGTCCCCTTCCACGACAAAGAACTCATCAGATGGGACCATAAAATTCAATCCTGTATTCTTGGATATACCTCCACAAATAAGACCTGAAGCAAAGCCAGCCTTCCTGAGTATTAAAGCAACAAGGGTTGTAGTGGTAGTTTTTCCGTGTGTTCCTGCAATAACAAGACTTTTTCTCTCTTTTAAAAGAAGCTCTTTTATTGTCTGAGGAAACGAAAGATAAGGAAGCCCTCTTTTTGATATCTCTAAGATCTCCGGATTGTCCCTTCTTATTACATTTCCTATAACCACAAGGTCCAAGCTTTCTCTAAGGTTTGTCGGACTGTATCCTTTTAAAAACGGGATATTTAAAGATCTTAGCAGCTCACTGACAGGGGGAAAGGCATCATGATCAGAGCCTCTTACCTTAAATCCCATGTTGCTCAGTATACCAGCAAGAGCAGACATACCAGCCCCGCATATTCCCATCATGTATATTTCTTTCACATCTTCAGGCAGGATGTTTTTTTCAGGATCGAGCATGGCTTTAAAGGGTCTGCATTAACCAGATAAGATTCTTTCCTGCAAACAGCTTTGCGATCCAGAACATAGGATAAATCAAAATAGCTGTAAGTATCTGAGTGCCGGCAAAACTATCCAAAAGGATAGCAAGAAACAGGACCATAAGCCCATATCTTCCTATTCGTTGGTATTTGACGGACATCTCGTATGGAAGCAGATTCTCTATTATGTGAGAGCCATCCAAAGGAGGTATAGGAATTAGGTTAAAAAGCGCAAGACCTATGTTCATAAAGAGCAAATACAGAAGCACAAGCTGGTAAAGTTGTGAAGGAAAAAGAAAGTACCTTATCAGAAGACCAGCTACAAGAGCTGCGAAAAAGTTTGCACCCGGACCTGCCGCTGCCATAAGCATGGTGTCCCGTCTGATGTTTTTAAAGTATCTTGGATCTACAGGAACGGGCCTTGCCCACCCAAAGTTAAACAGAAACAGCATTATTGCACCGAGTGGATCTAAATGGTGAAACGGATTCAGAGTAAGCCTTCCCGCCATCTTAGCAGTAGGATCCCCAAGTTCATAGGCAACTCTTCCGTGTGCATATTCATGAATGGTAATACAGAAAAGAAGCACAGGAATTCTGACTATCCAATCAGCAATATTAAAATGCATCCAAAACCTTCTTCTTAAGCTCCTCCGGTATATCAAATACCTGATTACTTGGTGAAAGAGGCTCTTCTTTCATAAACTCTGGCAGTGTATCTGTTGCAGGACCAAGCCCGCACATTCTGTTAAATTCGATTTCTTTTTTAATCACAGATCTTCCAAATTCTATCACATCTTCTTCGCTCCAGTTCCACCCATAAAATGCATTCACAAGATCTGCCATAACCTTTGCGTCTGCTTCTGCCCACTGGCAAAATCCCATTGAATCATATGCAGCAACAAGCATTTGCTTTTCTGCTGCCATCTTTGCAAGTTTCTCTGGTTCATCTTCCTGAAATATAACTATACCGGTGTGATCTGCTCCCTGAGGACTTATAGAATATCCTATCCCCGTTCCTTTTTCTCTTCTGGGATCGTGTGCCGGTATCCCGAGCCCTTTTACTACAGGAACCCTGCTTATTCCGAACACCTTGGCAGTAATCTCGGCCCCTTGACCAAGGACTCTACCCAAAACAGTACCGTGTCCTATTTCATTTACAAGTTCCATTGCTCTCCTTCCGTCTCCAAAGTTTATAAGCCCTGCATCATGTGCAACTCCCAAGGTTACTCCTATCTCCATGGTATCTATTCCAAAGTCATCACACATCCTCTCAAGCATCATAACAGCATCCAAATCATCAATACCCAAGTTTGCTCCCAACATTGCAGCAGACTCGTATTCAAATCCCGCGGTAAGGAATTTTCCCTCTTTGTCGTGAATTACATTAGAACACCTTACAACACAGCCCGGCATACATATGTGACCAAAGCTTCCCCCTCTCTTTGCATTCACTTCACTTACTGTTCTTCCACCTATCTTTTCTGCTCCCTCAAATGAACCCTGTCTAAAACCTCTCGTAGGAAGGGCACCGATTTTGTTTATATATGTAAGCCCACCCACTGTTCCAAACTTAGAGAGCAGCTGAGTTGCTTTTCTTTCCACTATCTTCTTTGCAAATTCTTTGCATATTTGTTGAAAACTATCTTTATCTTTTGGTTCTCTGAGTTTTGCTCCAGAATCATCTACAACCACTGCTTTGATACCCTTTGCTCCCATAACAGCACCAAGTCCGCCTCTTGCTGCGTGTCTGGATGGCCTGCCTTCAGGGTCCGTAGATGCAACAGTAGAAGCACTCATAAGCATCTCTCCACACGGTCCTATACAAAGGATTCCCACCTCTCCGTATTTATCTCTTAGCCTTT
This sequence comes from uncultured Desulfobacterales bacterium, assembly GCA_964393645.1. Lineage (GTDB taxonomy): Bacteria > Desulfobacterota > DSM-4660 > Desulfatiglandales > JALVZP01 > JALVZP01. The sequence continues at coordinate 13,416 of CAYMUI010000059.1, forward strand.
CACAAAGCTCATAATTTTTTAATCCCTTAAGATCATCTGCCGGAATCAGTTTTGCGCCGTCTTTGTTTATGTAAAGTATGAAAAAACTATCAGAACTTCCTTCCAGTACAACTGCCTTGATTCCAAGCCTTCCAAGTTTGTATCCGGTAACCCCTCCCACATTTGCTTCTTTTACACCCTTTGTGAGAGGGCTTTTTGCTCCTATGGACAGCCTTGCCGAATTGGGAGCTGCTGTTCCAGCAAAAAGACCAGGAGCAAATACAAGCTTATTACTTTTACCTATAGGATTTGCTTCAGCAGGGACTTCATTTGCTATGATATGAGAACAAAGCCCTCTTCCTGCAAGCTTTTCATACTGCTGAGATGGTCTCTCGACCCTTATTTCCTTTTTTTGCATATCTACTCTTATTATCTTTTCCATGAGCTTTCCCCCCTTAAAAATGCCCTCATATTTTTATGAGGTTCTTTTATAATACCTTTCTCCGTAATTATAGCAGAGATGTATTTAGCAGGAGTAACATCAAAAACAGGGTTTATCGCTTCTGCATTTTGGGGACCGATATATCTGTTTCCAATTTTTAAGATCTCTTCGGCACTTCTGTACTCAATTGGAATCTTATCCCCTGACTCTATCTCTGGATCAATGGTGGAGGTAGGAGCAGCTACATAAAACGGAATATTATTCTCTTTTGCCATGACTGAAAGCTGATACGTTCCTATTTTATTTGCCACATCTCCATTTGCTGCAATTCTGTCTGCCCCAGTAATTACAAGATCTATCTTCCCTGATCTCATAAGGTATCCCGCAGCACTGTCCACAATTACAGAGACAGGGATTCTGTCTTGCATAAGCTCAAAAAGTGTTAACCTCATCCCTTGAAGCCAAGGTCTTGTCTCATCAGCAATCACTTTTATCTTTTTCCCTGCCCTGTAAGCCGATCTGATCACTCCAAGTGCTGTGCCGTATCCTCCGGTAGCAAGAGCCCCAGCATTGCAGTGGGTAAGAACAGTGGCGTTGTCTGGTATGAGATCCTTTCCGTATTCTCCGATTCTTTTGTTCAACTGGATATCTTCTTCGAGTATCTTCTGCGATTCTACAAAGAGAGCGTCCTTTATCTCAGAGACAGAACGGCCTTTTAGACTTAAAGCAAGTTTTGTCATCCTGTCTAATGCCCAGCTCAAATTTACCGCAGTGGGTCTTGCCAGCAAGATCTCCTGCTTTATTTGTAAAAGCCTTTTTATAAAAACTTCATATGAGTTCGTTCTTATCGAAAAGGCACCAAGAACAAGCCCCATTGCTCCTGCAATTCCTATTGCAGGGGCACCCCTTATGACCATCGATTTTATAGCCCTGATCACATCCCTGTAGCTTCTGCAGACATACCAATCTACTTTGTGAGGAAGCCTTCTCTGATCTATCATCCACACCCTTTTTTCCTTCCACTTAATAGTCTCTATCACTTAACACACCCTTTCTATCCATCCATAAGGATCTTTTTTGTATCCGTATTGGATTGCCACAATCTCATCATAAAATCTTTTAGATAATGTACCCATTTTTCCATTGTTTATCGAGTAGCTCTTTCCTCTATAAGTAATCTGACCTATAGGAGATATAACCGCGGCTGTTCCTGTTCCAAATGCTTCTTTTAATTTCCCATTCTGAGCAGACTCTATCACTTCATCTATAGAGATTCTCCTTTCTACTACTTTTATTCCCCAATCCTTAGCAATGCGAATAACCGAATCTCTTGTTATACCAGGAAGTATACTGCCCGTAAGCGGAGAAGTGACAAGCTCGTCATCGATTACAAAGAATACATTCATTGTGCCTACTTCTTCTACATACTTATGTTCTACCGCATCAAGCCAGAGCACTTGAGTAAAGCCTTTCTTTTTCGCCATCTCGCTTGAAAAAAGACTGGCAGCATAATTTCCACCTGTTTTTACATCTCCTGTGCCTCCTGGAGCTGCTCTTACATACTTGTCTTCTACATATATCTTTACAGGGTTCATCCCTTCTTTGTAATAAGCACCAACAGGGCTTGTAATTATAAGAAAAAGATAGCTCTTGGATGGCCTCACCCCTAAGTGAGGTTCGGTAGCAAACATAAAAGGCCTTATGTACAGAGATGTTCCTTTACTTCGCGGCACCCAGTCTTTGTCTATAAGGATAAGTTTTTTCATACATTCCATAACAAACTGCTCGTCTATCTCAGGCATACACATCCTTCTTGCGGATCTGTTGAACCTTTTGAAATTTTCCCATGGCCTGAAAAGGTTTATTCCTCCGTCACCTCTTCTATATGCCTTTAGTCCTTCAAATATGGCCTGAGCGTAGTGCAAAACCATTGCGGCAGGGTCAAGAACAATGTGTTTGTATGGTTGGATGCAGGGATCATGCCATCCTTTTCCTTCTTCATATTTCATAACAAACATGTGATCCGAGAATATATCTCCGAATCCCAACTTGGATTCGTCTTCTGGTTTTTGCTTAGGAGATGTGGAACGAATAATTTTTAGTTCCATCTTCTTACTCCTTAACAAATTAGCTGTTTTTAAATAACATAACTTATTTCTTCATACAAGAAGCTTAACTGATCTGTGCGTCACACTCACAAAAAAGTAAACCCACAGAAAAATATACCAGCCAGTCTTGGACTTGAATAAAAAAGGCAAAAACAATATAAGTAGAAACTAAAAAGTCAGGAGCAAATCATGAAAAAAATGCTGGTAACTGTTTTTATCTATTTTGTGGCTATTCAGTGTGCAATAGCAGGATCGCTGGTAGTAGAAAGGTTTAGTCCAGAAGATGCTGGTAAGCTTCCTCATGGTTGGAAGAGCAGAAATAAGAAGATGACCAAAAAAGCTGAACTCATCTACCATGTGGAAGTAGAAGGAAACAACGCGTATTTGCGGGCTCATTCAAGGGCAGACGCTATTCAGATAGGGAAAAAAGTAAATGTAGATCTCAAAAAATATCCGATATTGACCTGGAAATGGAAGGTAGACAAGCTTTGCGATGGAGCAGATGAAAGATACAAAAACACAGGTGACAGTCCGGCAGCGATATATGTGGTATTTCCCACATGGAAAAAGTGGAATCCAAAAGCAATAAAATATGTATGGAGTGCAAGCGCACTTCCTATAGGTTTTAGGACCAAAAGTCCCTATGCCTCTAATACGAAGATTGTGGTGCTAAGAAATAAAAATTCTCCCTTACACAAATGGATTAAAGAAAAGGTGGATGTTTTAAAAGATTACCAGCACTTTTTTGGCAAAAAACTGAAACATGTAAAACTAATAGGCATCATGACAGACTCTGATAACACAAAGACAGAAGCTATTGCATCATATGACGACATCGTATTTTACACAAAATAGAAGATGTTTCCGTTTATTGTAAGAAGTATTATCCAGAAAACTATCACATTGTTTTTTATCTCAATCATATCTTTTTCTGTGATACATCTGGCACCTGGAGAGCCAAGCCAGATAAATCCCATGAATCCCAGATTTACTCCTGAGCTCATAAAAAGGTTCAGAAAACAGTTTCACTTAGACAAACCGTTGTACGAACAATATGTGATATTTTATAGAGATCTGTTCTCAGGAAGATTATGCTCATGGAAAGATGGCAGACCGGTGTTAAGTAAAATATGGGAGCGTTTTTTAAATAGCCTGCCTTTGTTTATAGTAGGCACGCTTCTTACCTGGACTCTATCTTTTCCTGTAGGAATACAGGCTGCCATAAAAAGAGGTGGCATTTTTGATAAGACAACGACATTTTTTGCCTATCTTTTTATATCAATACCTGGCTTTTTCTTTGCCTATGTACTAATCATACTCGTGGTAAATACATTGCATGTTCCGGTTATAGGAATGAAAACATTTGGTTTTTCTTCAGACCTCCTTCACATGCTTATGGACAGGATCTGGCATATGCTCATACCATCGATATTAAGTGCCACAGGTGGGGTAGCGATACTGTCCAGATATGTAAGAAGTCAGATGTTAGAAGTAGAAGCCCAAGATTACATAAGAACTGCCAGAGCAAAAGGAGTGCCAGAAGACGAGATCCACTACAAACACGCGCTTAGAAACGCCTTGCTCCCTTTTATCACCATGTTTGGATTGGTAATCCCGGGACTTATTGGAGGTTCAGTTATTATTGAATCTATATTTTCGTGGCCCGGAATAGGAAGAATGGCATATGAAGCAATACTTTCAAGGGACTATCCCGTAGTAATTACCCTGAATTTTATATCAGCCGTGCTTGTACTTATAGGGACATTTATCTCTGATTTGCTGTACATGATAGCGGATCCAAGGATAAGACTGTGAACAGAGGATTTTGGTCAACTTTAAAAAAAGATAAACTCGGCATGTTCGGTCTTTTTATATTTGTGCTCTTTTTTGTCATAGCTGTCTTAGGAGTTATCTTAACCTCTGGGAGAAATCCGATATTCAACCCCTCGATGATAAGGCTTGAAGAAAAACTAAAGCCCCCTTTTTCACATGCAAATACCAAGGTGCTTTCACCAGAGCAAATACCTCCGTTTGGCATTTACATCCTTGGTACTGACGAGCTGGGAAGAGATGTATTTTCGAGGATGCTTCAGGGGGCATGGGTATCCCTCACTGTAGGGTTTGTAGCAGTTGGCATATCAGTAGCTATTGGGATAGTAATTGGAGGAATCGCCGGATATTTTGGCCATTATTACATAAAAACCTATCATGCACTTCTGTTTTGTCTCTTTTTAACAGCAGTGTTTTTCTTTGCTGAAAAAAAGTGGGGTTTGTTTTTTGGTACAGTAGCTCTTTTTTTGCTCTTCTCACATCACAAGGAAAAAAGCACCTTTTTAAAAAAGGGAATAATAAGTGTAGACAGTCTTATTACGGGTGTAATAGATGTGATGTTATGTTTTCCCAGCTTCTTCCTGATACTAACCATCGTTGCGTTTATTCCGGGAAGTCTCTACAGCATCATGATAGTTATAGGGCTGACGAGCTGGATGGGAACAGCAAGGTTTGTAAGAGCAGAATTTCTTTCATTAAGAGAACAGGATTTTGTACAAGCAGCAAAGGCGCTTGGCATAAGTGAATTCAGAATAATATTTAGGCACATGGTACCGAATGCAATTGCTCCTGTTCTCGTCTCTGCAACACTTGGAATAGCTTCCGCAATACTTACAGAAGCAGGGCTAAGCTTTTTGGGATTTGGTGTTCCACCACCTCATGCAACTTGGGGAAACATACTGGCAGATGGAAAACAGTATCTCTTTGACGCTCCATGGCTTACCTTTGTGCCTGGAATAGCGATCTTAATAGTGGTGCTTTCTTTTAATCTGTTTGGAGAAGCACTAAGGGATGCGTTAAACCCAAGGTTGAGATATTAAATGGATCTTCTCTTAGTTCAAGACTTAAGAGTTGGATTTTTCATAGAGGAAAGGTTGGCTATTGCTGTAAGGGATGTGAGCTTTTCTGTAAAAAGAGGGGAAATCTTCTGTATTGTAGGAGAAAGCGGATGCGGAAAAACAGTAACCTCTCTATCTATCCTGAGGCTTATCCCACCCAATGGAAGAATCATAAAGGGTAGTATTTTATTTAAAGGAAAGGACCTTACCAAACTTTCAGAAGAACAAATGCGCAATATAAGAGGAAAAGAGATCTCAATGATATTTCAAGAACCTCTCACCTCACTTAATCCTGTTTTTACCATAGGGTCACAGATAACAGAGGCGATAATGGTGCACGAAGATGTAACAAAAAAAGAGGCAACAGACAGATGCGTAACCTTGTTAAAGGAAGTAGGAATACCTGAGCCAGAAAAAAGACTCCACGATTATCCTCACCAGTTAAGTGGTGGCCAGAGACAGAGGGTTATGATCGCTATTGCACTGGCATGTAATCCAAGTTTAATTATTGCTGACGAGCCAACCACTGCCTTGGATGTTACTGTTCAGGCACAAATACTGAGTCTTTTTAAAGAGCTTCAAGAAAAGTATAAGATTTCCTTACTTTACATTACCCATGATCTGAGCGTTGTAGCTCAAATCGCAGACAGAGTATGCGTAATGTATTCTGGCATTATAGTGGAAGAAGGAGATGTGGAAGATGTATTTTACAATCCAGCCCATCCCTATACAAAGGGCTTGCTAGAGTCTCTGCCCAAAAGATCTTATAGAAAAAAGAAACTCAAAAGTATTCCCGGATCAGTACCTGACTTGCTCAGCAGACCAGAGGGATGCCCTTTTCATCCCAGATGTCCTTTAGTAAAAGAGCTGTGTAAAGAAAAAATCCCAGATTTTAAGGAACTGAAAAATGGGCACAGGGTCAGATGCAATTTATTGGAGTAAAGACGAATCTGCTAAGATACTGCTTCAGGCAAGAGATCTGAAAAAATACTTTCCTGTAAAAAGAGGTATATTAAAGAAAACGGTGGGCTGGATTAAAGCAGTAGATGGAGTAGATCTGGACATAGCCACAGGAAAAACCTTGGGACTTGTAGGTGAAAGCGGATGTGGAAAAAGCACACTGGCACGCCTTATACTCAGACTCATCGATATGGATGGAGGAAAACTCATCTTTGAAGGAAAAGCAATACACACTCTTTCTGACAAAGAATTTAAACCCATAAGAAAGAAGATCCAGATAATATTCCAGGATCCATTTGGCTCCTTAAATCCAAAGATGACCATAGGAGAAACCATAGAAGAAGGTCTCAGGGTTCTGGGTATTCGTGCTGAAGAAAGAAAAAAAAGAGTAAAAGAGCTCTTAGAGATGGTAGGTATCCCGGCAAGCAGTACAGATATGTATCCCCACGAGTTTAGCGGAGGTCAAAGACAGAGAATAGGAATAGCCCGTGCATTAAGTGTAAATCCGTCATTGATCATCTGCGATGAACCTGTTTCTGCTTTAGATGTATCTGTTCAGGCTCAGATAATAAATCTGTTAAGAAGACTTCAAGAAGAACTCGCAATAGCTTATCTTTTTATCTCCCATGACATAAATCTGATAGGGTATATGAGCGATATGATTGCTGTGATGTATCTTGGCAAGATCATGGAAATTGCTACCTCAGAAGAGCTGTTTGAAAATCCAAAACATCCATACACAAGACTCCTTCTTTCGACTGTTCCCGAGCCAGATCCTAAAAAGAAGATCTTTTTTAAAATAAAGAGGCAAATAGATGTGATAGAGATGGTAGAGTCTGGATGCAAATTTTGGAAAAGATGTCCTTATGCATCTTCTGAATGCAGAAAGATAGAAGTTCCAATGAAAAAAATCTCCTCTGACCATTGGGTAAGATGTATAAATTTGTAGAAGGTTTTTGTTTCTGCTAAAATGAAAACTTAACTTAATGAAGGAGGAATACGATGGGTTATTGTATTGGATTTGCTGGTAAGGGAGGAACAGGAAAGACCACAGTAGCAGGCTTTCTTGTAAGGTACTTGGTAGAAAATGGAAAAACCCCTGTACTCGCTGTGGATGCAGATGCCAACACCAACCTTAACGAAGTGCTGGGCTTAGAGGTAGAAACCACTTTAAGTGACGCAAGAGAAGAAATGAAGCAAAAAGCGCCTTCCTTGGGTATGACAAAAGACATTTTTATAGAAATGAAGATAAACGAAGCATTATCAGAAGGCAAAGGATTCGATCTAATTGCTATGGGAAAACCAGAGGGACCAGGATGTTATTGCGCTGCAAACGCTTTACTCACCGAATTTCTTCAAAAACTGATTCGAAATTATCCCTATGTAGTTATAGATAATGAGGCAGGGATGGAACACATAAGCAGACTGCGAGCTAAGGATATGGATATGCTCATTTTGGTCTCAGATCCCACTGTAAGGGGAATACAAGCGGCATCCAGGATAGCAGAGCTGGCAAAAAAATTAAACTTTGGGATAAAAGACTATTACTTGATTTTAAATAAAGTAAAAGAAACAGAAAATCAGGATACTTTATTAAAAGAAATCAAAAAAGCCAATTTAAACCTGGTAGGAACGATTTCTGAAGATGTATTGGTTCATGAATTTGACATACAAGGTAAGCCTCTTATTCAGTTGCCAGAAGACTCTCTTGCCTTGAAAGAGGCTTACAGGATATTTGACAAGATTATAGAATAGCCACATATAATGTGTACTCTGAACAGCCAAAACACAATATATAGTATGCATTTTTTGATGCAACTATTTTAGATCGGCAAAAAAATTTCTTGACAAATATATTGTGTTGTTTATATGTTAACGCCCGAAATCTCTTGAAGGAGAAGTATAAAAACAAAAGGAGGGAGAAAAATTGGCTTTTGAAATCCCAAAACAAACCTATTCTGGTAAGATTAGAGAGGTAACCATTGGTACAGGTCCCAAGGCTATCACTGTGGGAGGAGAGGAGGTACTCCCTTTTCATGTATTTGAAGGTAATATTCCCAATCCTCCCAAGATAGCTATGGAGATCTGGGATTATGATCCCTCTGAGGAATGGCCTAAAGCAGCCTTAGAGCCATTCAAGGATGTGGTCTCATCTCCAGAGGCGTGGGCAAAGAAGTGTGTAGAAGAATACGGGGCTGATATACTGGTAATTCAGTTGAAAAGTACTGATCCGAATGGAATGGACAGACCTGCAAAAGAAGCAGCAGAGATCGTAAAAAAAGTGATAGATGCAGTAGATGTACCCGTAGTAGTGTGGGGAACTGCCAATACTCAAAAAGACGAAGAGGTCTTAAAAACGATAGCAGAGATGTGTGAAGGGAAAAACATCGCTTTGGCACCTGTAGAAGAAGGAAATCATAAAGGTGTTGGAGCAAGTGCTTTAGCTTTTAATCATGTTATAGTCGCTTCCACTCCCATCGATGTAGACCTTGCCAAGCAGTTAAACATCTTGCTGGAAAACCTTGGAGTAAGCTTGGACAAGATTATCATCGATCCGACCACAGGTGGATTAGGATATGGTTTAGAGTATTCCTACTCTGTTATGGAAAGAATAAAACTTGCTGCCCTCACTCAACAGGATGACAAGCTTCAATCCCCCATTATAAACAATATCGGAAATGAGATATGGAAGTGCAAAGAAGCAGGACAGGATATCGAGGAAGCCCCGACTCTGGGAGATCCTGAAAGAAGAGCCATCCTTATGGAGGTGACAGCAGCAGTATGCTATCTTCTTGCAGGCTCTGATATCGTGATCCTCAGACATCCAGAAAGTGTCAGATTAGTTCGTTCTTTTATAGACCTTATGATAAATGGTGGAAGCGCAAAAGAAATTCAAGGTATAAAGAAACTCCTTGAAGAAAAGGAAGTAGATCTTATTTCTCTTTCTCCTGAACCAAATCTTGAATTTGAAGCTCCAGAAGAAAAGAAGCCTCCTGTAAAGAAAGAAGTCCCACCAAAGGTAGAAGAAAAGAAAGAGGCTGTTGCAAAAGAAGCTCCTCCGAAAGTTGAGGAGAAGAAGGAAGAGAAAGTTGAAGAGAAGAAAGAGGTAGAAGAAAAGAAAGAAGAAAAGGTGATAAGTATAGAAGAAATAAGAGCAAAAGAAGAGGAAGAGAAAAAGAAAGCAGAGGAAGAAGCAAAAAGAAAGGCTGAAGAAGAAGCGAGAAGAAAAGCAGAAGAAGAGGCGAGAAGAAAAGCAGAAGAGGAAGCGAAAAGAAAGGCCGAAGAGGAAGCAAGGAGAAAAGCAGAGGAAGAAGCAAGAAGAAAGGCTGAAGAAGAGGCAAAGAGAAAGGCTGAAGAAGAAAGAAAGAGAAGAGAAAAAGAGTGGGAGGAACTTCTGGAACTTAGAAGAAAGAGGGAAGAAGAGAAGGCAAGACTTTTAGCCCAAAGGGAGGCACAAGCAATGAAAGAGGTCAAGAAGACCCCCGCAAAAGTGCAATTAGATCTGGTGGATAAAATAATACGCAATCTTGATCGTATTCATAGGAGAAATAGATAAAAAAATAAAAGAGGAGGAACCTCAAGATGGCAGAAGAAAAAAAGATTGCAGCAAAAGCAGCAGCTGCAAAAAAGAAAGAATTAAAAAAAGCTTCTGAATTAAGCATAGATGAGGCAGCAGTTCAGACGATAGAAAGAGCAAGAGAGCTGGGTATAGACACCATATTTGACAGGGCTGAAGAAATGAAGCCCTGTAATATTGGAATTCAAGGAACATGCTGCAAAAATTGTGCTCAGGGCCCATGCAGACTTCCGCTTACTCCTAAAAGCATAGTAGATGGAAAAGACACAAGAAAAGGTCTTTGCGGGGCAACTGCTGATACCATCGCTGCCAGAAACTTTGCTCGCATGGTAGCTGCGGGTGCCGCTGCTCACTCTGATCACGGCAGGGCAGTAGCAGAAACATTCCTTGCAGCCGCAAGAAAAGAAGTAAAGGACTATCAGATAAAAGATGTGCAGAAACTGTTGGAGATAGCCCCTGACTTTGGAGTAGAAACCACAGTAGAAGGAGAAAATGGAGAAATCTTAGACAGAGACATAGACGAGATAGCCGTGGAAGTGGCTGAAAAAGCATTAGCTCAATGGGGACAACAAGAAGGAGAAGTAATAACAGTAAAAAGGGCACCTAAGCCCAGATACGAACTGTGGAAAAAATTGGGAGTGGTTCCAAGAGGAATAGACAGAGAAATTGTTGAAATTATGCACAGAACCCATATGGGAGTGGATCAAGATTACGAAAATATAATACTTCAGTGCACAAGGGCTGCTATTGCTGACGGATGGGGTGGCTCAATGCTGGCCACAGATCTACAAGACATTCTGTTTGGGTGCCCGTTTCCGGTAAGAAGCAGTGCAAATCTCGGTGTACTTAAGGAAGATCATGTAAACATAATTGTTCATGGCCATGAACCGCTTTTAAGCGAAATGATAGTTGCTGCAGCAAATTCACCTGAAATGCAGCAACTTGCGAAAGAAAAAGGAGCAAAAGGAATTCAAATAGCAGGTATATGTTGTACAGCAAATGAAGTACTTATGAGACATGGAATTCCGCTTGCGGGAAACTACCTGCAACAGGAACTTGCCATTGTGACAGGTGCGGTAGATGCAATGATAGTTGATGTTCAGTGCATAATGGAGAATATCGCAAATGTAGCCGAATGCTTCCACACCAAGATTATCACCACAAACCCAAGAGCAAAAATAAGGTCTGGGCATTGTGTACATATAGAATTCGACGAACATTCTGCTTATGAAGATGCACTAAAGATAGTAAGACTTGCTGTTGAAAACTTTCCAAACAGAGAAAAGCCTGTAATTATCCCTGATGCAAGACACGAACTTGTGGCAGGATTTAGTTACGAAGCTATTAATTACCACTTAGGCGGTACATTCCGTGGTTCATATACTCCACTTAATGATAACATAATAAACGGAAGGATCAGAGGAATAGCAGGAGTTGTTGGTTGCAATAACGCCAGAACAATGCATGATAATTTCCATATAGAGCTCATAAAAGAACTCATAAAGAAAGATGTTATAGTTCTTACTACCGGATGTTCTGCAATCGCCTGTGCAAAGGCAGGCTTACTTACTCCTGAATCCGCAAAGGTGTTCTGCGGACCAGGATTAGCAGAAGTGTGTGAAGCAGTTGGAATTCCTCCTGTCTTGCACATGGGCTCCTGCGTGGACAACAGCAGGATACTCATGGCAGCCACAGAAGTGGTAAAGGCAGGAGGCCTTGGAAATGATATAAGTGATCTTCCTGCAGCAGGTGCAGCACCGGAGTGGATGAGTGAAAAAGCGATTTCTATAGGACACTACTTTGTAGTGTCAGGAGTGTACACGGTATTTGGTGGGCATCTGCCTGTAGACGGAGCCCCAGAATTCAAGGAATATTTGTTCAAGGGACTGGAGAAGATATATGGTGGCATGTGGGATGTAGCAAAGGATCCAGAAGAGATGGCCCAAAAGATGATCGCTCATATAGATAAAAAGCGTAAAGAACTCGGTATAGATAAGGCACGTGAAAGGATCCTGTTTGATATGGCTGCCAGACGTGAAATGGAAACAGTGTAAAATAAACTACTCTCAGGAAGGGAGGATATAGACATGTCAAAATTAGTAGCATTTGCAGCAATTCAAGGAGCATATAATATAGTTTCTAAAGCAGAGGGTATATACAAAAAAGCACTTGAAAAATACGGTGGAAGTCAGAAGCTGGAATTTCCAAATACTGCTTATTACCTGCCAATAATCTATTCCCTTACAGGGATAAAGGTAACAGATCTGGATTCTGCAAGAAAACCCTTAGAGCTGGCAAGAGCTCTTTTACCACCTCACATAAAAAAAGATTGTCATTTGCCCTATCTTGGGCCAACACTTGATGCAGGAATGGCAGCTCTTTTTGCAGAAGAAATAGTAGAAGCTATAAGATACATTGAAGATCCTGATTTTTATCAGCCAGGCGTGGAAGATCCTGATGTAGAAAATGGAAAGATATGGCTTGGTGCTGCAGATGACACCATTATGAGAAAAAGAGGCGTGGAGTTTGTGGATGGAACAGCTCCCGGCTTTGTGGCCATAGTGGGAGCAGCACCTGATTCAGAGACTGCAAAGAAGATAGCAGAAGAATATCAGGTAAAGACGATATATGTATTCATGCACGCAAATCAGAACGGAACAACCTTTGCCGAACAGCTTATAGAACAAGATGTACAGCTTGGATGGAACACACGCCTTGTTCCATTTGGGCCTGATATTTCTTCAGTTGTATTTGCACTCGGTTTTGCATGCAGAGCTGCTATGGCTTTTGGTGGAATCCAGCCAGGAGATTACAAGAAAATTCTAAAATATAACAAAGACAGAATCTTTGCATTTGTAAATGCCTTAGGAGAAGTCAATGCAGAATGGGCAGCAAATGCGGCTGGTGCGATAAATTGGGGATTCCCGACCATTGCAGACACAGATATTCCCGAAATATTAGTTACTGGAATATGCACATACGAGCATGTTGTAGCAAATGTAAAGCATGACGAAATAGTATCCAAGTCCATAGAAGTAAGAGGACTGAAGGTTACAGTTACGGAGATAGATATACCCGTGGCATATGGACCAGCCTTTGAGGGCGAAAGAGTAAGAAAAGATGATCTGTACTGTGAGTTTGGAGGAAAGTCTTTAGCAGTAGAGCTCTGTAAGATGGCTGACATGAACGAGATTGAAGACGGAAAGATAGAAGTGATAGGGCCTGATATACCAGAACTTGAAGGAAAATCATGGCCCTTGGGAATATATGTACAGGTAGCAGGCCGTGAGATGCAGGAAGACTTTGAACCGATCTTAGAAAGGCAGATTCACCACTTTATAAACTATGCCCAGTACATCATGCATATCGGCCAGAGGGATATTGCATGGATCCGTATTAGCAAAAAAGCGGTAGAAAAAGGCTTTACACTAAAGCACATCGGCACAATACTACATGCAAAATTCCATCAAGACTTTGGCAGCATTGTCGATAAGGTTCAGATCACCCTTTACACCAATCCAGAAGATGTAGAAAAACACGCAGAAAGGGCAAGAGCTGAGTATAAGAAGAGAGACGAAAGAGTTGAAAAGATGACTGATGAAGATGTGGACATCTTCTACTCCTGTACACTTTGCCAGTCATTCGCACCAAACCATGTGTGTGTCATCAGTCCTGAAAGAACCGGACTTTGCGGTGCGTATAACTGGCTTGACTGTAAAGCATCTCATAAGATTAATCCTACAGGGCCTAATCAACCTGTAGAAAAAGGCGAGGTCTTGGATGAGCTGAGAGGAGAGTTTAAAGGAGTAAATGAATTCGTATATAAGGCATCTCGTCAGGCAGTAGAAAGGGTTTGTATGTACAGTATTGTACATTATCCGATGACCACATGTGGTTGCTGTGAGTGTATTGCAGCGGTGCTGCCGAACTGCAACGGAATAATGACAGTACACAGAGACTACACAGGAGACACTCCGTGCGGAATGAAATTTACAACCCTTGCAGGCATGATGGGTGGTGGTCAGCAGTCTCCGGGATTTCTGGGGCATTCCAAGTTTAACATTACCCAGAAGAAGTTCCTCAGAGGAGATGGTGGTATATTAAGACTTGTATGGATGCCCAAGTCTCTTAAAGAAGAAATCAGAGAAAGGTTTGAACAAAGGGCAAAAGAAGTCGGAGTTCCCGATCTCTTAGACAGAATTGCCGATGAAACAGTTGGAACTGATGAGGCAACAGTACTTGAATTCTTGAAGAAAAAAGATCATCCTGCTTTGAAGATGCCACCAATAATGGGATAAGCATAAAGAGGCCTAACCTTTTAGGTTAGGCCTTAAAAATAAAAGAGAGGAGATGGAATCATGGGTCTGACCGGAATTCAGATATTTAAGCTTTTACCAAAGACGAATTGTGGTGAGTGTGGCGTGCCCACCTGTTTGGCCTTTGCCATGAATCTTGCTGCTGGTAAAGCAGAATTAGACCAATGCCCTTATATATCTGATGAGGCAAGAGAAAAATTAGCCGAGGCGTCTGCACCTCCTATAAGACCTGTTCAGATAGGTGCAGGAGTTAGGGCATTTAAGGTGGGCGGTGAAACTGTAATGTTTAGGCATGAAAAGACATTTTACAATCCAACCGCAATAGGAGTGCTGGTAAACTCTGACATAGACTTGAACATCCTTGACAGAAAGCTAAAGGAATGGAATGCATTTCAGTATGAAAGAGTGGGATTAAATCTAAGACCTGAGTTTGTAGCGTTGAAAGATGTAAACGGAGATGCGGGAAAGTTTAAAGGTGTAGCAGAGAAGATTGCAAAAGAGAGTGAATTCTGTCTTGTGCTTATGAGCGAAAAGCCTGAGGTACTGAAAGAAGCAGCCGAGGCCTGTTCATTCAAAAGACCTCTTCTGTATGCAGCTACCAAAGATAATGTAGATGAAATGGGAAACATGGCAAAAGAGATGAAGCTTCCTCTTGCTGTTAAGGCAGAAAATATTGATGGACTCATTCCCCTTACCGAAAAACTCACTGGTATGGGACTAAAAGAGCTTGTGCTTGATCCTGGCTCAAGAGAGCTAAAGCAGGTGTTTCAAGATATGGTAGCTATAAGAAGAGCCGCACTTAAAGCCGGAAACAGGGCTCTTGGTTTTCCCACAATAACATTTCCCTGTGAAATGGCAAGCAACTTGGATGTAGAAACCATGATAGCAGCCATGCTCATTCCAAAGTACGGGAGCATGGTAGTACTTTCTGACTTTAAAGGTGAGAGTCTGTTTCCACTCCTTGTAGAAAGGCTTAACATATTTACTGATCCTCAAAGACCAATGACAGTTACCGAAGGAATATATGAGATTAATTCACCTGATGAGAATTCACCTGTTCTTATCACCACCAATTTCTCTCTCACTTACTTTATAGTAAGCGGAGAAATAGAAGGAAGTCGCGTACCGAGCTGGCTTCTTATAATGGATACAGAAGGGCTATCCGTTATGACAGCATGGGCAGCAGGCAAGTTTTCAGGCGATCTTGTGGCTGCATTTGTGAAGAAATGTGGCATTGCGGAGAAGGTGGCTAAAAAGAGGATAATTATTCCTGGATATGCTGCTGCTATTGCCGGTGAACTGGAAGATGAATTGCCTGACTGGGAAGTGGTAATAGGTCCGAGAGATGCGTCTCTGATACCCAAGTTCTTGAGAGAAATGGGCTATCAGCCTAAATAAAAAATAAAAAAGGAGTGGAGTATGAAGCTTATAGGAGAAAACATTAATGTAGTAACCAAAAGGTTTGCAGAGGCATTCAAAAACAAAGACCCGAGGCCCATCATTGAAGAAGTAAAGTTTCAGAAAGAAAAAGGAATGGATTGGATAGATATAAACATTGGTCCTGCAAGGAAAAACGGTCCGGAACTAATGGAGTGGATAGTAAAGACTATTGAAGAAGAAGTTCCAGATCATCCACCTCTAAGTTTGGATACCTCAAACATAGAGGCTATGGAAGCAGGATTGGCTGCACATAAAAGCGGGCGTGCTCTGATTAATTCTATAATGTGCAGACCAGAAAGGTACGAAAAGATGATTCCCCTTGCTGTCAAATATAATGCACAGGTGATAGCTCTCATGTGGGGTCCGGAGGGTCTTCCGAGAGATGAAAATGAAAGAGCAGCACTCTGTGCGGAACTGATCTATGCTATGAACGAAGCAGGAATCCAGAACGAAGACATATTTGTGGACGGAATAGTAACACCTTTGAACATACAGCAGCCGCAGCTTATGAGTCTGCTTTCCTTTATGGAGATGCTTCAGGACATAGCGCCGGGGGTCAAATCTACTTGCGGACTTTCTAACATATCAAATGGAGTTCCAACACACCTCAGACCCATTATTAACCAGACTTACATGATCATGCTGGAGAGAAAAGGCATGTACTCCTGCATTGCAGATGCCCATGATGACGGATTGATAGCGATTGCAAGAGGAGAAAGACCGGACATAGTGGAACTCGTGCATAAGGTCATGGACGGAGAAGATATAGATATAAATTCTCTTCCAGAAAATCCAAACCATGGCTGGAAGCTCGCAGATTATGTAAAGACAGCGCGGGTAATTCTGGGACACACCCTCTTCTCAGATTCATGGCTTGAGCTGTAAGATTTTAGCTCCAGAGCACCGCTTTTGTTAGCGTGCTCTGGAGTACTAACAGATTAATTTTAAAGACTTGGAAGACAAACCTTTTTGAACGGTCCACTCTTTTACTGCCGAAAAAAGTAGTTTGTAATATCTTTCGCTTCCTCCAAGCCCTTTTCGACCAAAGTAGTAGTTTATTTCTAAAAGAAACGGCTTGTCTTCTTCAAACACAATGTCCACTGCAGCAAGGTTGATCCCCGTCCTTAGTATAAGTTCTTTTACCAGTGCCCTTCCCTTTTCCTGTAAATCAGGGCTCCATTCGTGGTCTACTCTTGCATTATTGCTCAGTGTGGTGACAAGCTGATTTTCCTTTAGAGGTCTCTTCCAATAGGAAATCATTTTATCCCCAATTATTACTACTCTTAAAACATTTCCTTTACAGCTTATAAACTCTTGAACCAAGAGCTTGTCCGAAACTTTATTTTCTATCTTTTTTATCTCGTTCAGATCTTTTATAAAATACACACCTTCTCCTTCATGCTTCATATTTTCTTTTAAAAAGAAGGGGAGCTTGCGAGAAAAAAACTCCTTCTTTTCCAGCAGCTCTTTCAGACTCTCAACAGATATAGAGCAAGGATGGGGTAGATTTAGCTCTTTAAATAGTTTTGTCTGGCCTATCTTTCCAGGATATTTAAATCTATATTTGTACTCCGGAAAAATAGGGACTCCTGTCTTAACACATGTATAAAACAACTCCTCTGTACATCCCTGAGGCAGTATAATAGCATCTGCTTCAGATAAAAGGGTTCGCTCTTTCTGATTCGGAAGTCTATTTCCCAGAATAATATGCACATCTGCTGTTATACACGGGTGAAAGGATATGATCATCGCTGCATTAAATGGTGTTGACTTAATCTCAGCTTAAGGATAATTTAAACAAAAAAACCTCAGCCATGGCAACAAAATACATAGTAATAACAGGTGGAGTTCTTTCAGGGCTGGGCAAAGGAATTGCCGCTGCTTCCATAGGTTTTCTTTTATCTTCAAGGCTAAAAATCGTCCCCATTAAGTGCGATGGTTATCTAAATGTGGATCCCGGCACCATGAATCCATACGAACATGGGGAGGTCTTTGTATTAGACGATGGTGGCGAAGTGGATATGGACTTTGGTCATTATGAACGCTTTCTGGGTATATCCTGTAAAAGCAAATGGAATCTGACCATGGGCAAAGTATTTGAAATGATAAGAGAAAAGGAAAGAAGAGGAGATTATCTGGGAAAAACGGTTCAGTACATCCCTCATGTAACCGATTTTATAAAAAGCTACATATTTCAGATAGTGGAGGAGGAACAGCCAGACCTTGTGATAATAGAAATAGGAGGAACAGTGGGTGATATAGAAAATGAGCTCTTCCTGGAAGCTATGAGGCAGATGAAAGAGGATGTGGGAAAAGAAAACATTATATACATACACCTTACCTATGTACCTATTCCTCACGGAGTTAATGAACAGAAATCAAAACCGACCCAGCAGAGTGTAAATCTGCTGAAACAAAGAGGAATATTTCCAGATATAATCATAGGAAGATGTGCTGAATTTCTTACTCCTGAAATAAGAAAAAAGATCGCCATATTTTGTGATGTAGACGAAAAGGCAGTAATAACTGGTTTGGATGTGGAAGACATATACGAAATCCCTTTTATATTTGAAAAAGAAGGGCTTCCAGAGATCATCCACAAAAAATTAAATATATACAGCCCTCCAGATCTAAGTAGATGGGAAAAGCTCATACACAACATAAAAAATCCCGACAAAGAGATTACAGTAGCTATATGTGGGAAGTACACAAAACTGGGCGATTCCTACGCATCCATAATAGAGGCATTTAGACACTGTTCTGCCCACCTAAAATGCAAGATCAATATAAAATGGGTAGAAACCACTGACCTGAGCGATCTTTCTTTCTTGGATGAAGTGGACGGGGTTGTCGTACCGGGTGGCTTTGGAGAAAGAGGTACAGAAGGAAAAATAAAGGTGATAAAAGAAGCAAGAGAAAAAAACATCCCGTTTCTGGGACTGTGCTTTGGAATGCAATTAGCTATTGTGGAATTTGCAAGAAATGTGTGCAATCTGAAAGGTGCAAACTCTACTGAAATAGATCCGGACACTCCTCATCCGGTAATTGACATCCTTCCAGAACAAAGAGGTGTAAAACAAAAAGGCGGCAGCATGAGACTCGGCGCATTTCCTGCTGTTTTAAAGAAAGGCTCTCTCGTATACTCCTTGTATCAGCAAGAAGAGGTTTCAGAGCGCCACAGACACAGGTATGAAGTTAACCCAGCCTATCATTCCATTCTACAGGAAAAAGGGATGGTATTTTCTGGAATGTCCAAAGATGGGAGATTGGTAGAATTTATAGAGCTTCCAAACCATATATTCTTTGTTGCCACCCAAGCTCATCCTGAACTAAAGTCAAGAATGGAAAAACCAGCTCCTCTTTTTTATGGTTTTGTAAAGGCATGTATTGAAAGAAAAGAGAAGGGGAAAAATGAATAAGGTCATAAACATAGAAGACGGAAGATTTTTATTAAGAGTCAAGAGGGGTTTTAAAAGTTGGAAAAGCAGATTTAAGGAAAACTTTGGCCCTGATACAAAATTGGGTCACATATCTATGCCAACCTTAGCTTTTCTTGCAAGAGGAAGAGGTGAAAGTGTTTATTACATATATGATCTTATCATGAACATAAGAGAGCTGGGAGGAGGGCTACATTTTTCTCAGCTAAGTCCTCCGGAAAAGATGTTTGTGATAGATCAATATCTGTTCCTTTTAGACCAAATAAGGTTTGAGTGTATGAAAAGACTGGAATGGCTTGAAAGCTATCCGGCCGAAGCTTATCCTTTGGCAATCCTTATAAGAGACTTTGAAAAAATAGGTCCTTTTCTACAAGCAAAGTTACCCGTGTTAAAAAAAGAATTTCCAGGTTATAAGAGATACCAATCTCTTTCGGACTTTGACAAAGAGACCTTTATAAGGCGTCTGATTCCCAAAGCCCTTGAAAGGATAAAAAACTACTCCTCCAGCCCGTAAAGATATGGAAAAAACCAACACCGTGGCAATAGTTGGAAGACCCAATGTGGGTAAATCGACCTTATTTAACAGGCTCACGCGTTCCAGATATGCATTAGTGGACGATCAGCCAGGGGTTACAAGAGATAGGATCTTCAAAAAGATAGTTTATAACGACATTCAGCTTACTATTATAGATACAGGAGGATTTGAACACTCCAGCGAGGATCCTATTTCAGAGAAGGTAAAAAAACAAGTAGAGTTAGCCATAGAAGATGCCGACAAGATTATCTTTGTATTAGACGCGAGGCAGGGCATAACACCATTGGATGAAGAATTAGCGAATATGCTCAGAAAAAGAGGAAAAGAGGTGATAGTGGCGGCAAATAAGATAGATAGTGCTGAACACGAACCTCTTAGTTTGGAATTCTACAAACTGGGGTTAGGTCAAGTCTATCCTATATCTGCTGCCCACGGAAGAGGAATAAAAGCTCTTATGGACGAAGTGGTTAAGGGTTTAACAAAAAAGGAAGAACAGGAAAAAGAAGATGTTATAAAAGTTGCTATTGTAGGAAGACCGAATGTGGGAAAGTCCTCTTTTATAAACAAAGTGATAGGAGAAGAAAGGCTTGTAGTAAGCGATATTCCGGGTACAACCAGAGACTCTGTAGACACCCCTTTTTCTTTTAAAGGAAGGGAATATCTCCTTATAGATACCGCGGGAATAAGAAGAAAAAGCAGAGTAAAAGATAAGTTAGAAAAGTTTTCTGTTATAAAGGCTTTGAACAGCTTAGAAAGGTGTCATGTTGCCGTAATAATGATAGATGCCACCGAAGGAGCTACAGATCAGGATGCACACCTTTGTGGTTATGCCTTTGAACAGGCAAAAGGTATAGTAATAGTGGTGAACAAGTGGGATCTAATAAAAAGAGATCAGGGAAAGATGAGACTTATGATGGACTCCTTAGAAAGACGACTTAAGTTCGTAAGTTATGCTCCGAGGATAAATGTATCTGCCCTGACAGGAGAAAATATTGAACAGGTGTTTGAAAAGATAAACTTGGTTTATGATCAGATGAACAAACGCATAAAAACCTCTTTTGTAAATAAAGTCCTGCAAGAAATCGTGCAAACCTACCCTCCCCCAATGAAGGGAAGAAAAAGAGCCAAACTTTTTTATGGAACACAGGTGGACACGATGCCGCCCACTTTCGTTATATTTGTAAACAATCCCGAACTGATCAGCTCAGAGTATAAAAGATTTCTTATGAATCAGTTTCGGACAAAATTTGAACTTGAAAACTCTCCTATTAAATTGATATTCAAGGAAAGACCCAGAAAAAGCTGAGTAAAAAAATTCGTCGTGGAGAAGAATGAAATGGGCATAACGGTAAGAAAAAAAGAGCTGATCTATAAAGGCAGGATCTTTAAACTCTTAAAAGAAGAGGTTACCTTAGAAAATGGTGTTACGACCCAGTTAGACATAATAAGACACCCGGGCGCAGCAGCTATTGTACCTGCTTATGGATACGATAAGATTGTACTGATAAAGCAGTACAGACATGCAATAGGAGAATATGTATGGGAAATTCCTGCTGGCACTTTTGCTCCAGAGGAAGACCCCTTAGAATGTGCCAAAAGAGAGCTTTTGGAAGAAACAGGATATAGGGCAGAATTCTGGGAAAAACTGGGAGAGATTACCCCTGTTCCTGCTTATTCTGACGAAAGAATACATGTATACTTTGCTGCAAATCTTGTACAGGAAAAGCAAAACTTAGATGAAGATGAAATATTACAAGTGCACAGACTACGGGTGCCGGATGTATTAGAAATGATAAAAAAAGGAGAGATAAAGGACAGCAAAACTATTGCTTCCATTTTTATGGCTACACTCTGGCTAAAAGACAAGGTGCAGGGTAGTTCCCAATGATTTCGGTAAGAAGAATTCTTGAACAAAAACAAATCAAGGTCTCTGCCCCCTGCAGGATAGATGCTGGAGGTACATGGGATATAAAGGCAATGGCACTTCCTTTTGAAAGCATCCTGCCCGTCACAGTAAACATTGCTCTGAATTTAAGAACCTATGTTCACATTCTCCCTTTTGAAGAAGGCCATATAAAGATCTTATCAGAGGGATTTGGGGAAAAAGTCTTTTCTTCGTCTTCTCTTTCATTCGAACCACCTTATGGACTTTTTATTGCTGCCGTCAGGTTTTTCGACTTCCATGGCTTGGAGATAAGAATCAGCTCTTCTTCTCCTGTTCAATCGGGTCTTGGTGGCTCAAGCACAGCTCTTGTGGCGTTAATAAAGGCGCTTTCTGAAATAAGAAGGCTTTTGGATGGAAAAGAAATGGACTCAAATCAAATTCTCTTTTTATCTTATCACATAGAAGATGCTATAAGTGGAGGAAACTGCGGCGCACAAGATCAGGGAGCCGCGGTTTTTGGCGGAGTAAACAAGTGGATATGGAGATACAGCAAACCGTATATCTGTGAGAGGGTGCCTCTTTTGGATAAAAAAAGACAAAGTGAGCTGTCAGAACACATACTTGTTCTGTACACTGGAGAAAAGCATTCTTCATCAGCTATTAATCAAGGATGGATAAATGACTTTTTGACTGGAAAAACTCAAAAAGAATGGATAGAGGCTAACCGGATCGTCCACGAATTTGCTGATGCTCTCAGGCAGATGAATATAAAAAAAGCTATAGAGTGCTTAAACAGGGAAGTGGAAATAAGAGAAAAAATAACTCCCGATGCCTTCACTCCTTTAACAAAACAGTTAATAAAGCAGGCTCAACAAATAGGTGCAAGTGCAAGGTTCGCAGGTGCAGGAGCAGGCGGAAGCATATGGGCACTGGCAGAAAAAAAAGACATTACCACCCTTTTTCAGGCATGGCAAAAAACTATCTCTCATATAACAGATGCGCGTATACTGAGTTGTTCTTTAGATCCTGAAGGTCTGATAGTGCACGATTAATTCATTGGTCTATCATATACGGGACCAAGTTCTGCTTCTTGAAATATGTCCTTTAATTCGTTTAAAAGGGAATTTGTTGCCTGTTCTATTCTCTGAACATCTTCTTCTTGAACAAGGCTCATGTCTAAGCGTTCTAACAAGTCTTTCAGTTCTTCAAACTGTGAGATAAGGGTCTTATACTCTGGCTTTTTACTTATAATCTTGTGCACATCTATGATTGTTCCTATACAGTTTTCTACTCTCAGCTTGTATATATACTTCTCTGTCATAGCTTACCTATCTCCTTCATTACATCAAAGAATGGTTTATAAAAGGCTTCCTGTCTTTTAATGGCATTAGAAAGAACCTCTTTTGTTTTGCTCAGGTCGTGGACATTTAAGATAAGATTTACACTTAAAGCATATGCCCTCATCTGATCCATCGTCTTAAAGGTGTTGCTTAAAAGCACAACAAAACTCTTTCTTCTTATTGCCATGGCAAGCCTGTTCAGATATTTCATAACCATGTTTTCTGAAATATCTCCTCCAAAACCTTCCTGAAGCAGTATAAGATCAAACTGGTGAAGCCTTATCTTTCTTACGGCATCCTTTACATCTGAGCTGTGAATGATCTTGTAACCCATCTCCTCTATGTGAGGAGACATAAGAGTCAAAAGTTGGGGGTCGTCTCCAACAAATAAAGCCAGTTTTGATCCTTCGTATACTTCAGGCAGCACATCATCGGAGTAGCCGAAGGTGTCCAATTCGAAGAGTTCATCTTTTGGCTCTACTGCACCGGCTTCTCTTAAATCAATGACCGTCTTTTCTCCACACTTAGGGCACTTTATCTTTACTACTTTTCCTTTTGAAAGTTTTTCATCAGGAATAACCCACTTGCTACCACATCCACTGCAAGTGATTTCCAACTTTTACCCTCCTTATATTTCTTTTCCGTATTCAGTGTCTATTGTGAGACCCTCTATGGTTGATGTCTTCTCTCCTTTTTCCGCTTTTATGCTGTCTATCTCTCTTCTCACTACTGACTTACGGGTTGCATATGTTAATGCTGTTTGTTCTGTAATAAGACCTTTTCTAAACAGCTCTACAATGGACTGATCAAATGTCATCATACCAATAGCTTTATTCTTAGACATAATATCATAGAAGGTCTTATCCTCTGTTTCTCCGTTTATAATTAGGTCCTGGATAGTGAGATTGTTTCTGAGTATGTCAAATGCAGCCACTCTTCCTCCACCCACTTTTGGAAGAAGTCTCTGACATACTATCCATCTTATAGTATCTGCAAGTCTAAGTCTTACCTGCCTTTCCTCGTCATGCTCAAACATACTGACTATCCTGTTTATTGCTTGACCTGCATCAATCGTATGAAGGGTACTCAAAACAAGATGCCCTGTCTCAGCCGCACTAAGCGCAATTTCCACTGTCTCTCTATCCCTCATCTCTCCTACCAGTATCACTTTTGGAGCTTGTCTTAACGCAGCTCTGAGTCCTGAAGCAAAACTGTCAAAATCGGTGCCGAGTTCTCTCTGATTAAAGGTTGCCTTTTTCTGAGGATGCACAAATTCAATAGGATCCTCCAAGGTAACCACATGTACCGGATACTTCTCATTTATTTCATTCAAAAGGGCAGCAAGAGAGGTAGACTTTCCGCTACCAGTAGCACCCGTTACCAGAATAAAGCCGTTTTTTTCTTTTGTCATCTCATAAAATGCAGGTGGTAAATTCAATTCCTCTATAGTGGGAATCTTGGTAGGAAGCTGGCGCATAACTACAGAATAACAGCCCCTTTGAGAAAATATGTTTACCCTGAATCTTGCTTTTCCTTCTACTTGGTATGAGATGTCACAGGAACCGTGTAGTAATAAGTCTTTTATAGCGCGTCTATCTCCATTTATCAGATTCAGTGCGAAAAGCTCTGCTTGGTAAGGGGTGATCTCGGTTATAGGGGGATCAAGAGAAACAGGCTTTAACTCTCCAGACACCTCCACCTGAAAAGGCTTTCCCACAGTAATATTCAAGTCAGACACTCCTTTGTAAGCATTTAACATGGACATAAGAATGTAATCTATGTGTTGTCTTTGCATCCTTTTTTCTCCTTTTATAACGCCTCTGTAAAATCTTCTGGTGGCTTTTTAAGAAACGGCAGAAATCTTGTCTTGTCTGTACATTTATTAAATGCCTCTTCAGGGCTTATTATACCCTTCTTCAACAGATCCATAATCGCATCGTCCAGACTTTGCATCCCGTATTTCTTTCCTGTTTGAAGCATAGATGGAATCTGATATGTCTTTCTCTCTCTTATAAGATTTCTTATAGCAGGAGTAGCAATCATTATTTCAAGAGCAGCAACTCTGCCTTTTCTGTCAATCCTCTTAAAAAGCGTTTGAGATATAACAGCCCTTATACTATCGGCTAAGGTGCTTCTTATCTGTTCTTGCTCATCCACAGGAAACACTTCAATGATTCTGTCCACTGTCTTTGCAGCATTTATAGTGTGAAGAGTACCAAAAACCAAATGTCCTGTAGCTGCTGCTTCTATCGCAAGAGAAATGGTTTCCAGGTCTCTCATCTCGCCTACTAAGATTATGTCCGGATCTTCTCTTAATGCACCCCTAAGAGCTGCACTAAAGGACTTTGTATGGGTTCCCACTTCTCTTTGATTTACTACTGCCTTTTTGCTTTTATGCACGAATTCTATAGGATCTTCTATAGTAATGATGTGGTCTTTTCTGGTTCTATTCGCCTCATCTATTATGGCAGCAAGTGTTGTGGACTTTCCGCTTCCGGTAGGCCCTGTTACCAGAACCAGTCCTTTTGGCAATTGAGCAAGCCTTTTTACCACTGGCGGCAATCCTAACTCATCGCATGTCTTTATTTCAGACGGAATTTCCCTAAACACAGCACCAATTCCATGCAGTTGCATAAAAAGATTAACCCTGTATCTTGCAAGTCCTGGAACTTCGTAAGCAAAGTCCACATCTCCTGTCTCTTCAAATATCTTCATCTTGTGCTCAGGTGTAATTTCATAAAGCATCGCTTTTAATGTGTCATTGTCCAGCTCTCTAAATTTCACCCTTTCCAGCTCTCCATGAATCCTCATCACCGGCTGATGCCCTGCTACCAAATGCAAATCAGAAGCACCTTGTTCGTGCATTAGTTTAAAAAAGGCATCTATCTGTGCCATAGCTTAACTCCTTAAGTTTAGGTTATTAAACTATACTAAATCAAATACCCCTTATCAAGGCTATTAAATACTGGTATTATGGTAAACCAACGAAAGTTTTATTATAAGACTGAGGATTAATGAAATGAAAAAGATGCTTTTAACAGGACCTCCCCGAGTGGGCAAGACCACGATAGTTAAAAAGCTGGTCTCTTGGCTTAAAGATGAAGGAGTCTCCTTTAAAGGATTCTATACCGAAGAAATCAGAAACAAAAAAGGAAGGATTGGATTCAAACTCGTTACATTTAATGGTATGGAAAAAGTGCTGGCTCATGTATCTATTAAGTCATCTTGCAGGGTTGGTAAATATGGAGTAGATATAAGCGCCTTGGAAGAGGTATTGGAACTAATTACCCCTGAAAGCCGGGACGAAATTATAATCATAGATGAGATCGGAAAGATGGAATGTTTTTCAGAAAAATTTAAAACACTTGTGCTAAATGCACTTAAATGGGAAAATCCTTTCTTAGGCACAATTGCGTTAAAAGGGGATTCTTTTATCGAATACATTAAAAAGATGCAGAACATAGAGCTAATCACAGTAACCACTAAAAATAGAAACGAACTTTTTTTCTATCTAAAAGACAAACTATCATCTGTCTCATGAAACTTGAGCTCATATTAAAAAGCTCAGAAGTTGAACACATAATCAAACACATTCCTTATAAGTGTTTTGTAAAAAAAGAGGCAGATTTCTTCAGAATCTGTTTTCCTGTAAAGGAAAAAAAAGAAATAGACCCGATCTTAAGGTTTGTGGATCAAAGGTTAAGGAAAGAGGATCAAGTACTAAACACTGCGATTATTCCGGAACTTAGTTCTATAACCCTTTCTTGTGGTTTTAAAGTCACCTTTGTGGAATCGAGCAACAGAAAGCAGTCTAAGAAAAGAGAAATTTTGCTTAAAAGAGGACTTGCTTTTGGAGGATTTCATCCTACAACCGTCATGTGTCTTGAGTTGATAGAAAAAGCGATTAAGAAAAAACATCCTAACAGGATCTTAGATCTGGGTACCGGAAGCGGGATTCTCTCTATAATGGCAGAAAAGTTAGGAGCAAAAGATGTATATGCGGTGGACATAGATTTCAACTCGTGTCTGGAGTGCAGAGAAAATATCCGCTTGAATGCGTGTAGCAGGATAAAAGTAATTTGTGGCACAGAAGCTTCTGTTAAAGGAAAGTTCGATTTTATCATGGTAAACATTATATTTCACACTTTAAAAGAGATCTTAGCTCGTATAAACGAGATGCTCGAAGATAACGGAATTCTGGTTATATCTGGTTTTTTGGCAAGCAACACTGTGGAGTTTATCCGACTGTTGGGCTCGGGAATACTTTTAGATAAAATGGAAAAGGAAGGATGGGGCGCAATACTATGGCAAAAAAAACGAGTCATGTCTCCATTTTGAAACCTCAAATATCCACGCAGAGAGCAGTCTTCTCTGTGTTTCTGCTTTTTTTGACAGCACCTTGTCTGTGCCCTTGTAAGCAATTTCCAGTTTTATGTGACACTTTTCTTTTCCACACTTTTTTCCCGGATATACCTTATATATCATCCCGTTAAAAAGCTCGTATTGGACATAATTTTTTTCCGAAATCCCAAAGGCATCCAGATTGCTTGCCTTTTTAGGATCTACCACTCCTTCAATTGTAAGGTAATTTATCCCATCCTTTATTCTTCTTATCTTCTTCTTTACCTCATCCGGTCCTTTTTTTAAACGAAACTCTTTTTTCCCTTTATCCTTTTCCAAGACATACACTTCCTTTCCTTCTTCATACCCGACTATCTTTTTTATATCCAGTGGTCTTATGTTTAAGATCTCCAATCTGATCCACTCTCTCGGCCCTTGAGTAAGGGAGGTAAGGTATTCTCCTATCAGATAAACTGTATCTTCATCTGCAAATCTTATGTATTGTCCTGCCGGAATGCCGGTTTCCTGTTGTTTCATCGCCTTTCCGAATATAATCTTCTTTATCAACCTTCCGTGCCGGTCCTTCAGTATAAGAGCTTTTCCTTTGTAAGTATCTTTTGCTTTTGGATCTTCTGGATCTATAAGCATCAGCCTCTTTAAGACAGAGCTGTCTGCTTTAAAGGCTTGTCCAATACTTACCCCTTTTAGCTTTTCTACAAGATCAGAGATCTGGGAAAAGTCTGCCAAGTAGTTGTAATACTCTTTTACCCTCCAAGCCCCCTTATCTTTTACCAAAGTCACATTTTGCTCTATTCCTTTTATGTCTATTTCACACACCTTATTCCATGGAATCCCGGAAAATATACGGGTTCCTACCCCTTTTCTGTATCCTGTTACACCCCGGTGTTTTATAACAAGTGCTGTGACAAAAGATATACAAATAAATACACCGATCAATATCAAAAGCGTTTTAGCTTTCATCTTCCCTGTCTCGCTTTTTTCTGCCTATACAAAGCAAAACCGATCCCAAACAAAGAGATCAAAAAAGGCATGAAAAACATGTTCACAAATTTGAGCCACAAGCCGAGTCTTTCTATATCGGCTCTAAGTTTTTTTCTTACCTCCTTTAGTTCATGCTGGATCCTTATCTTTTCCTGTCTAAATCTCTCTATTTCTCTTTCTTGTTCAGGAGAAAGTACAAACTTTTCTGACTCTTTTTTTCGTTTTTCCAGCTCCTCCAGTCTTCTGTTTACTGCTTCTACCTGTTTTTCCAGCTCCTTTTCCTTCTGAAGCCACTTTTCCTGTGCTTTTGCCTTCAATTCCAAGACCTTTATAAAGGGTCTTTCAAACTTTCCTCTTGTTCTGAGACTGATAAGATCTTGATTGCCTGTAAGAAACTCGCAGCTATTTAATAAGAAGTTTAGATTGTCATTAAATATCCTGCTTATAACAAATCCAAGTATCCTGGTTTTTTGAACATAAAAGTCATCGCATATGAAGTCACAGTCCCCAACTATTATTACAGTAGAGGGATTCTTTGCCTCTTTTATCTGTTTTACTTTTTTTGGCGCATCCTTTGGCGGACCTTCTGGAAAAGCGGTCTTAAATCTTCCGTTCAGGCTGACCACTAAGGGATATCTCTTCCCTTGCGGGCTTATTTGTCTCCTGACAAATTCTGTACCCATGGTAACAAAAAATATGCTCACTAAGTCAGAATCCTTGCTGGAATATACGAGTGGTTCAAAACGCAGTTTTGACTCTTTCTTCTTCCTCTCAATTGTTCCAACAACTGGGAAAAGCATATTGTCCAAGCCTGATGTAATAATATGAGATTTATCAAACGAAAATCCTCTGGCGGTAATTATTACGGGACTGTCTTTTATCTGCCCGTGGGTTTTTATAAGAGTGGACTGCTTCAAGTCAGCCACTGCCTTTTTAGAAGAAAAGCTGATTCCCCAAGCAGAAAAAAGCTTCTCCAATGTGGCTTTCTTCAACATGCCCGCACCTGTATCAGAAAGGCAATAAGGATCCACAAGGATAAGCGCATTTTTTCCAGAAAGTACAAACTGATCGATTGCGTATTCTAAAGAAGGCTTTATGTCCTTGGGATATATTACTATAAGCAAATCCACATCTTTGTCTATCTCTTTTGCGTCTTTCTTTATCTCTTTTACTTTATATGTCTTCCTTAGCTCTTTTATAAAAAGCCACTCTTCAGTGCCTTCTTTCTTATCCCCAAATACGGGCAGTCCGCTTACTATACCGATAACCTTTTTTTCTGGATGCTGAAGATTGTAAATAGCTCTTGTAATCTTATACTCCAGAAGTTGTTCTTCAGAAGGATCCAAAAAAGGGATCTTATCTATTCTGTCGGCAGAGGTAAAAACCAGTCCACAGTAAATCTTGTCCCCCTCTCCTGTTTCCATGGACTTTAAACCATACTTTTCTGCCCACTCCTCTATATCAGAGTCTGGCTTAGGATCATAAACCTCTATGTGAACCTTTCCCTTAGATGCATGTTCATATTCCTCCAAGAATTCCTGAACCCTTTTAGCATATAGCTTTAAGTAAGTGGGCACATGAGGATTACTTTTATTGTAAAAGAACTTTATGGTTACCGGGGTCTTTATTCGAGATAGTATGTGTTTTGTTCCGTCGGAAAGAGAGTAAAGCTTATCCTCCGTAAGATCCCATCTCAGGTTTGCATAAGAAATGATAATGTTAGCGAAAAGTATAATAAAAAACAGCACAACTAAGCCTACAACTGAGTAAACAAGCCTCTTTTTATCATAACCCATCCACATCCCTTAGGAACTCCTCATATTCTGGAGAATTACCCCGGTTACACAAAGCATAAAAGATATTACAGAAACAAAATAGACTATGTCTCTTATATCCAGCACTCCCCTTTGGATAGATTCATAGTGGGCCATAAAGCTCATACCAGCCAATATGTCTATTACCCAAGATGGTGCCCACCCAGAAAAAAATTCGGTCACAGGAGGCCAGCCAGCCAGTACAAAGAACAGACATATAACAACAGACAGAATAAAGCTTATCACCTGATTTCTTGTTATAGCAGAAGTAAAACTTCCTATGCTCAGATAGGCACCTGAAAGGAGAAAACTACCAAAATAAGCACACAAGATAACGCCTATATCAGGATTTCCAAGATAGAGTACGGTAAGGAACATAGGAAAGGTAAAAAAAAGACATATTCCTATAAAGATCCACGCAGAAAGAAACTTACCTATCACTGCCTCAGAGGTTCTTATAGGCAAGGTTAAAAGAAGCTCAATAGTGCCGAGTCTCTTCTCTTCAGACCACAGTCTCATGGCGACAGATGGCACAAGAAAAAGATATATCCAAGGATGCCATTGAAAAAAACCTCTTAAATCTGCTTGTCCTACTTCATAAAAGTGACTTACCGAAAATGTAAAAAAACTACACAAAAGCAAAAAGATCACCATAAACACATATGCGATAGGAGAACTGAAATAGCAAGAAAGCTCCTTTTTTGTGATAGCCTTTATATGTGCGAATGCCTCTTTCATGTCTGAAGAGTAATCTTTCTAAATACCTCGTCCAGTCTCCCTTCTTCTACAAAGAAAGAGCTTATATTCCATCCTTTATCCTTAGAATACCTTGCAACCTCATCCACAAACTCTGCTCCGGGTTCTTTGGGCAGTATAAGAAGACAGTTAGAATCCATTATCACATCTTTCACCCAAGATTCATTTTTAAGCTCACTTATGGCTGTTTTGTTTAAAGGAGTTTTTAGGGTTATTCTTACTGCACCATATAAGGACGACCTTCTTTTTAAACCTTCAGGAGTATCATCCACCATTATCCTTCCATTAGCTATGATAATAGCTCTTGTGCATACTGCATCTACCTCTTCCAATATATGAGTAGAAAGTATGATCGCTTTATCTCTTGACATTTCTTTTATCATACTTCTAACTTCATGTTTCTGATTTGGATCGAGTCCATCAGTTGGTTCATCCAGTATCAGGTACTCTGGATCATGGAGCAGGCTTTGTGCAAGACATACTCTTTGTTTATACCCCTTTGAAAGGGTACCTATGGATTGATATCTTACATTTTCCAGAAAACACTTTTCTATGATAGATGAAACCTTCTCTCTTTTTTGTTTCCCAGAAAATCCTCTTATCTCAGCAATAAAACTCAAAAAATCATATACTGGCATGTCAGGATAAACAGGTGCATTTTCTGGAAGATAGCCTATCTTTTTCTTAGCACTTAGCGGATCATCTAATATGTCATGACCTCCTATAACTGCAGTGCCCGAACTTGGAAGCAAAAAGCCTGTGATCATTCTCATTGTGGTGGTTTTGCCAGCACCGTTTGGTCCTAAAAAACCTAATATCTCCCCTTTTTCCACATTAAAGGAAATACTGTCTACAACCTTATTGTTACCGAATATCTTTGTGAGAGATATTACCTGAATCATAATCTCTAAGTAACAAAAAAGGCCCGACCCCAAAAGGAGCCGGGCCTTTTTACTCGGATTAATACATATCTTCAGGTGGCATACCAGGAGTGCTTTCTTTCTTCTTCTCAGGCTTTTCTGCAATCATCGCTTCCGTGGTCAACAGAAGACCTGCTACTGATACGGCATTCTGGAGAGCAATCCTTGTTACCTTTGCAGGATCTATTACTCCTGCTTTCATAAGGTCCTCATAATCGCCCTTCTCAGCATTAAAACCGAAAGCTCCGTCTTGGCTCTTTACCTTTTCCACTACTACGGAGCCTTCAAATCCTGCGTTATTTGCTATCTGTTTCAGTGGCTCTTCAAGGGCCTTTCTAATAATCTCGGCACCCATTCTCTCTTCTTCTGAAAAGTCGTCCAGATTATCAAGCACCTTCTGTGCCCTTATGTAAGCTACGCCACCGCCTGGAACAATACCTTCTTCCACTGCAGCTCTTGTCGCATTGAGTGCGTCTTCTACACGATCTTTCTTTTCTTTCATCTCACTTTCTGTAGCAGCACCCACTCTGATTACAGCCACACCACCTATCAGTTTTGCCAAGCGTTCTTGTAGCTTCTCTCTGTCGTAGTCGCTTGTGGTCTCTTCTATCTGGATTCTGATCTGCTTTACTCTTGCTTCTAATGCCTCTTTACTACCACCACCCTCTACGATGGTGGTGTTGTCTTTGTCTATAATAATCTTTTTAGCTGTTCCTAAGTCGTTTAAGGTCACATTTTCTAATTTAATACCAAGGTCCTCACTTATGACCCTGCCGCCGGTCAGAATGGCTATATCTTCGAGCATAGCCTTGCGCCTTTCACCAAAACCAGGAGCCTTTACGGCAGCACATTTAAGTGTACCTCTCAGTTTGTTAACAACAAGTGTTGCCAAGGCTTCTCCTTCCACATCCTCAGCTATTATGAGAAGTGGCTTACCTGATCTGGCTACCTCTTCGAGTATAGGAATAAGGTCCTTCATAGAGCTGATCTTCTTTTCGTGAATCAGGATAAAGGCGTCTTCCAGATGAACTTCCATCTTTTCAGGATCAGTTATAAAGTACGGGCTCAGATATCCTCTATCAAACTGCATTCCTTCCACTATCTCAAGAGTTGTTTCCATGCCTTTGGCCTCTTCCACAGTAATGACACCCTCTTTGCCCACTTTTTCCATTGCTTCTGCTATGATTTCTCCGATAGAAGGATCGTTATTTGCAGAAATTGTACCTACCTGAGCAATCTCTTTCTTTTCTCTGGTTGGTATTGAAATCTTTTTGATCTCTTCCACCACTTTTGCTACTGCCTTGTCCATTCCTCTTTTCAGGGACATAGGATTCGCACCAGCAGCTACAAGCTTGCTTCCTTCTCTATATATTGCCTGAGCAAGGATGGTAGCTGTTGTGGTTCCATCACCTGCTACATCAGATGTCTTGGAAGCCACCTCTTTTACCATCTGAGCTCCCATATTTTCAAACTTATCTTCCAGCTCTATCTCTTTTGCCACTGTAACCCCATCCTTCGTTACTTTCGGAGAGCCAAATGACTTTTCAATAATTACGTTTCTTCCTCTTGGACCCAAGGTAACTTTTACTGCATTTGCTAAGGTATCAACACCTTTCATTATCTTTTCTCTTGCTTGCACATCGTAAGTTATTTGCTTTGCTGCCATAACTACCACCCTCCTCCTTTATTCTTTTTTGTTTTAATCTTCTAAAATTGCTAATATGTCGTCTTCTCTCATTATCAGATATTCGGTCCCGTTTATTTGGATCTCATTTCCAGCGTATTTGCTGAAGAGCACCTTATCGTTTTCTTTCACTGACATCGGCACCCTTTCACCTTTATCATTCAATCTTCCAGGTCCGACCGCAATAACCTTACCCTGCTGAGGCTTCTCTTTTGCAGTATCAGGAATAATTATCCCCCCCTTGGTCTTCTCCTCTTCCTCAAGTCTTTGAACCAATACCCTGTCATACAATGGCTTTACCTTCATCTTCTCTCCCTCCTCCTGCAGATTTTTTTCGTTTCTAAAAGATAAACACGCTTTTTCCGTTGTCAAGGGAGGGTGGAAAATTAAAGTAACAAACAAATCAGGCTTGTACCGGAAGCAAGAATAAGACCCGAGATTACAAAGGTCCATTTCATGGATACAAACTGCATTAAAAGGCCAGCCAATATCGGTCCAAAAAACATACCTAAGCTGTGCGCCTGTGCCATAAGCCCCATAACAGAACCCATAGCCCCTGCCTTTCGTCCTTCAATTACGCTTATAGCCATAACTGCTGGGATAGATATTCCGGCCGACAGACCTAAAAGGGCGTTTATAATGGCAATATGCCAGAAGTCAGACGCCTTAGCCAAACCAAAAATTGAAACAATACCTAAGATCCCGCCTGCTACGATCATCTTCTTCTTACTGAATCTATCAGCTAAGTATCCCATAGGAGTTTGAAATATTCCGGAAACCAGAACATGTATTGAAAGAAGGGCTCCTATGCTTGTACTTGAAAATCCCAGTCTTGTGCTGGCAATAAGAGGGAGAAATGTCCACATTACCCC
This sequence comes from uncultured Desulfobacterales bacterium, assembly GCA_964393645.1. Lineage (GTDB taxonomy): Bacteria > Desulfobacterota > DSM-4660 > Desulfatiglandales > JALVZP01 > JALVZP01. The sequence continues at coordinate 47,712 of CAYMUI010000059.1, forward strand.
GATACATAGCGTGAAACACACTCTAAACAAAAATAAAACCATTATGGTGAAATTCTTTACAAGAAGAGAATAGGGAATCGTATCTGTTTTATCTTCTGAAAGTCTGGGCTCTTTTTCTCTGGGTGGAAGGAATAAAAGACAGAACAGAAATCCTGTAAATGCCAACATGCCCATACTCAAGAAAGAACACTTCATACCTGAATGGTCTTTTACTATACCGCCCACGATAGGCCCGGCACTAAGTCCACCATATAGAGAAACATTAAAAAGTCCCATAGTCCTGCCTTCATATGCCTCTGGGGTGAGTATCCCAACATAAGCTTGTGCAACCGGTAAGATCATGGCTGAAGCAAAGCCCTGAGTAAGTCTTAATATTATGAGATGCCAGATCCCATTGCTCAGAGAATAGAGAATTGAAAGAAAAAAATAGAGCAAAAGACCGGTTATAAGAATAGGCTTTTTGCCTTTTATATCTGACAGTCTTCCAAAATAGGGTACAAAAATGCTTCTTGTCAGTGAAAAGGCAGCAAATATAAGACCGATTTGAAAGGTGCTTGCTCCTAATTCGTGGGCATATATGGGAAGAAGAGGACCTATGATTCCTGCACCCATGGTAGTGATGAAAACAGAAAGAAACAGGGTAAAAAATATCTTCGAAAATCCCGGGTTAGTTCTCATTCACTTTCTGTCTACTCTGTGCTCATAGGTTTTCTGAATAGCACGAACCAGGAAAGTAAGAGCCCGGTTTACAGGTGTGTCTATACCAAGCTTTTTGGATTCTCTTACAACAGCACCATTTAAGAAATCTATTTCCGTTTGTCTTTTGGCAAGAATATCCTGAAGCATGGAAGAGATATTCTGAGCCGTCTTTTTACATACCTGTTGCGTTACCTGAAACGGATTGTCGTAAGGTAACTTCAGTTTTTTCTTTTTTACCACCTCCATCGCCTCTTTGAGACATTCCTGCATCAGGATCTTTGTTTCTTCTATCTGCACAAGCATTCCATTTCTAAGTCCTGTGATTGCTGTAAGAGCGTTTATTCCCACATTTACAAGCAGTTTTCCCCACAAAAAAGATTCTATATCGTCTTTTACTTCGGTAAGAAATCCCGCTTCATTCAGAACATCCTTCAGTTTCAAAAGCTTTTCAGAAGAAGGACCTATTATTGTATCTCCGTATCCAGCGTGTCTTACATGACCAGTAGAAATAAGGGTGGCACCTTCTGCTGTAACTCCTCCATGTACCTTCTTTTTTAAAACATCTTCTAATATCTCTATATTTCCTATTCCATTCTGTAGCGTAACCACGCATGAGTCTTCAGAAATGATCTCCCTTAAATCGTAGGCTACATCTTTTGTGCTGTAAGCCTTTACAAATATCAGTATAAAGTCTGGAGAGAAGTTTACCTGCTCTTTTGTAACTGTCGGGACATGTACATGGAATTCCCCTTTTAGTCCTTCTACCCTTATTCCGTGCTTATTAAGATACTCTGCCCTTTCCTTCTTGTAGTCTAACAAAAATATCTCATGGGTGGTCAGTTTTTTAAGCCTTGAGGCAAACAAAAGTCCCATTGCACCAGGACCTACTATCAAAAACTTCATAACCTAACCCTTAAGCAATTTTTCTGCTTCTTCAGGGTCCATATGAAACGCATGTTCTGGAGTTGGAAACTTACCCGATTCTACCTCTTCCTTGAATCTTTTCAGTGCTTCTTTTATCTGAATACTCAAGTTTGCGTATTGTTTAACAAACTTTGGAACAAACTTCTCAAATAATCCCAAAATGTCATGATAAACCAAAACCTGACCATCACAGTCCTTTCCAGCGCCTATCCCTACTGTGGGAATATTTAGCTGTTTTGTTATTATACGCGCCAGCACATCAGGAATGCACTCCATCACTATCATAAAAGCCCCTGCTCTTTCCAACTCCTTAGCAGATGCGATAAGAGTTCTCGCAGTTTCTGCGTCTTTACCCTGAACCCTGTATCCACTCAGCATCGTTGCCCTTTGAGGGGTAAGACCTATATGGGCACAGACTGGAATCCCCATATCTACTATCGCTTTTACTATATGTGCAACTTCACTTCCTCCTTCTAATTTTACCGCGTCACAACCTCCTTCTTTGATAAAGCGCCCTGCATTTTCTATTGCCTTTTCCACACTTACCTGATAGGACATAAATGGCATGTCTCCAATAATGAAGCTTCTTTTTACCGCTCTGGATACTGCCTTACAATGATGAATCATCTCGTCCATGGTAACAGGGATGGTCGACTCATAGCCTAAGACCACCATACCAACAGAATCTCCTACCAACACAGTGTCTATCCCCACCTCATCTAACATGCGTGCAGAAGGATAATCATACGCAGTGACCATGGTAATTTTTTCACCTTTTCTTTTCTTTTCCATAAGATAAGATATGGTTATTTTGTCAGCCTGAGGCATGTGCTTCCTCCTTTTTTCTTTGTCATCCAAATTATCTTAGACTTTTACTAAAGTCAATTTGTAACTTCGGAAAGGACATAAGGAAGGGTAAAAAGTTTTACACATTGAGCTTCTGCAGGATCATTTCTCTTACAAGTTTTGCATCTGCTTGGCCTCTGGTTTTCTTCATCACTTGTCCAACGAGGAAGTTGACAGGCTGCATTTTTCCACCTTTTATCTTCTCCACGATTTGTTGATTCTCAGATATTACCTCCTCCACTATCTGAGAGAGAATATCTTCTTCTTGAATCACTTTTATGTCTTTTTCTTTTATTATCTGGGAAGGGCTTTTTCCTGTAGCAAACATATCTTCTAATACAGACTTTGCTATTTGTTCTGTGATACTTCCTTCTGAGGTCAGGTTTATAAGCTCTGAAAGTGATTCTGGTTTAACCGGACATTCTTTTATACTGATGCCAGAACCTTTAAGCAACCTAAAAAGCTCGTTTATTATCCAGAGAGAAAGCCTTTTGTAATTTGAGGTGTATCTTGCACACTCTTCAAAATAGTCTGCCACTTCTCTCTGTTTGGTAAGAATCAGTACCTCAGATCTGGGAATTCCATACTTCTCTGTAAATCTTTTTACTTTCTCTGCAGGAAGCTCTGGAATTTTACTCTTTATTTGCAAAACAAACTCCGGGGATATATCGAGTTCTACAAGATCTGGCTCTGGAAAGTATCTGTAATCAGGTGCGTCCTCCTTTGTTCTCATAGGAACGGTAACTCTCTTTCTTTCGTCAAAAAGTCTGGTTTCCTGCACTATCTTTTTATTTGCGCTCAACAGTTCACTTTGCCTCTTTATTTCGTATTGAAGCGCATCCATTATGAACTTAAAAGAAGACATGTTTTTTATTTCTACTCTTTCATTAAACTCTTTTTGCCCTTTTTTTCTGAGTGATATGTTCACATCACACCTAAATTGCCCTTTTTCCATTATACAATCGCTTACTCCCATATATTGTAAGGTCTGTCTTACTGTTTCCAGATACTCTCTCGCCTCTCTTAACGAGCGTATAGGATTTCTTGTATGATCAGACACTATCTCTATAAGAGGCACTCCTGCTCTGTTAAAATCCACAAGGCTGTACTCTTCTTGATGTACAAGCTTCCCTGCGTCTTCTTCGAGATGTATTCTCTTTATTCCTACTTTATAAGGCCTTCCATCATCTCCGGTGATCTCTACATAACCGTCTTCGCAAAGAGGAAGTTCATATTGAGAGATCTGATAACCCTTTGGAAGGTCAGGATAAAAGTAATTCTTTCTCGCAAATACTGTTCTTCTGTTTATCTTACAGTTAAAGGCAAGTCCTGCCATTATGGTAAACTCTACCGCTTTCTTATTCAACATGGGCAAAGTGCCCGGTTGCGCAGTGCAAACAGGACATATGTGAGTGTTAGGAGCTGCATCTGGATCCACGGCACAACTGCAGAAAAGCTTTGAGCTTGTTTTTAATTCTGCATGAATTTCAAAACAGATTACAGGCTCAAATTCCATTTATTCCCCCGCGCTTCTTTGATAAAAATGGGCAACTTTTATAATGGTCTGCTCATCAAATGCCCTTGAAATCAACTGAACTCCAACGGGAAGACCGTCTATATAACCACAGGGAACACTTATTCCCGGAAGCCCTGAAAGATTTAGGGATACGGTGTACACATCCACAAGATACATTTTTAGTGGATCGTCTATTCTTTCTCCGATCTTAAACGGAAGTACAGGGCTGACCGGAGTAAGTATACAATCCACCTTTTCGAACCCCTTCTTAAAGTCCTCCCTTATAAGGGTTCTTACCTTAAGTGCCTTAAGATAATATGCTTCATAGTATCCTGCAGACAGAACATATGTACCCAGCATGATCCTTCTTTTCACTTCTCTTCCAAATCCAAGCATCCTCGTATTTTCGTACATTTCAATAATTCCGCCTGCATCCCGTCTTACCCCATATTTTACCCCATCATATCTTGCGAGATTGCTGCTTGCTTCTGCAGTAGCAATGAGATAGTAGGTACTTATTGCATATCTGGTGTGAGGCAGAGAGATGTCTACTATTGATGCTCCAGCATCCTGCAACACCTTAACGACATCCATAAGCTTGTCTTTTATCCTGTCGTCCAGTCCTTCTACAAAGTACTCTTTTGGAAGCCCTATCCTTACTCCTTTTATGTCCTGATTTAACGCCTCTCTAAAATCAGGTTTTGGGACAGGAGCAGATGTAGTATCTTTTGGATCACGACCACAGATGTAATTCAGGAGTATGGCAGAATCCTCCACACTCTTACATATAGGGCCTATCTGATCAAGAGATGATGCATAGGCAATAAGACCGTATCTGGAAACCCTGCCATATGTGGGTTTCATCCCTACTACACCGCAAAAGCCCGCCGGCTGTCTTATAGAACCACCTGTATCAGAACCTAAGGCAAGAACAGTCTCTCCAGAAGCAACCGCTGCTGCAGAACCTCCACTTGAACCGCCAGGGACAAATCCTTTTTTTACAGGATTTTGAGTTGGCCCAAAAGCACTTGTCTCTGTGGAAGAACCCATAGCAAACTCGTCCATATTTGTCTTACCAATAATTACCGCACCTGCTTTTAAAAGCTTGTCCACCACCGTAGCATTGTAAGGAGGCACATAATTTGCGAGGATGTTTGAAGCACAAGTGGTTCTTATCCCTTTTGTGCATATGTTGTCTTTTATAGCAACAGGTATTCCGTCTATGTCTGAAAGAAGCTCCCCTTTAAGCTGCCTTTTCTCTGACTCTTCTGCCTGCTGTTTCGCAAGATCTTTGGTTATGGTTATGTATGCGTTTATTTCGGACTCTCTCTCCTCTATCCTCTTCAAAACTGAGCTGAGAACTTCTTTTGGAGATATCTCCTTCCTTTTTATGAGCTCTGAAAGCTTGTGGGCACTTAAATCACACAATTCCATGTCTTACTGTATCACCTTTGGTACTTTAAAGTATCTTCCTTCTTTTTCTGGAGACTGATCTATTATGTCATCCATAACAGACTGATCTTCAAGAACCTGATCATCTCTCCATACATTCCTCACTTCTAATACCCCCGTACTCGGCGGCACATCCTTTATGTCTAATTCGTTGAGCTGTTCAACATAGGAGAGAATATCTCCCAGGTCTTTTGAAAACATAGCGAGTTCTTCCTCTTCTATCGCAAGTCTTGCAAGCCTTGCGACATGTCTTACTTGTTCAACACTTATTTGACTTTTCTTTAACGGTTGCTCCTGAACCTCTGATTCCACGCCTTTCTCAATCGTAATTCCTAACTCTTCAAGCTGCTCCTTTTCAACCTCTGAAGGAGCTCCTGTAAGCAAACAGACCGCTTTTCTGTTCTTTGGAAAGGCTATCACATCTCTTATGGATTCGGTTTTAAGTATCATAGCTACTGTTCTGTCGAGTCCAAGAGCAATTCCTCCATGAGGAGGTGCTCCGTATTCGAGTGCTTTCAAGAAAAAACCAAATTTCTGTTCTGCTGTTTTCTGATCTATTCCTATTGCCTCAAAGACCCTTTTCTGCACATCTAACTTGTGAATACGAATGCTTCCTCCTCCTAATTCTTCTCCATTTACTACAATGTCATAAGCCCTTGCTTTAAGAGTCAAAAGCTCATCTTTGTCTCTTGGATCAAATTCTTCTTTTGCAGGCATAGTAAACGGATGATGTTTCGGGGTAATTTCTCCGTCCTTTAATTCAAACAGAGGGAAGTCAGTGATCCAGACCGGAACATATAGATCTTCAGGAATAAGGTTAAGCCTTTTAGCAAAATCTATCCTCAACTTGCCCAACACTTCGTTTACAAGATCTTTTGATGTATCTGCCACCATGATAAGCACATCTCCATTCTCTGCCTTAAATCTCTCTTTAAGTCCTTCTTGTTCTGCTTTGGAAAAGAATTGAACGATGTTAGACTGAAGTTGTCCATCCAATAGCTTCATCCATGTCATCCCTTTTGCACCGAAAGAAGGGGCTATCTTCATAGCATATTCGTTTTGAAGCAAGTTCTTGCTAAGCCTGTGAGACTCTCCTTTTATGCAAAATCCTTTTACTACCCCGCCTTTCTCTACAATGTTTCTAAATATAGAGTAACCTGTACTCTTAACCACATCTGTCACATCCACTATCTCCATCCCGAACCTGAGATCCGGTCTATCTGTTCCGTATCTGTTCATTGCCTCTTCATAAGTCATCCTTAAGAAGGGGGTTTTCAACGATATTCCGCCGATTGCGAATATCTTGCACATAATTTCTTCGATTACCTCATATATAAACTCTTCGTCTATAAAGCTTGCCTCCAGATCCAATTGAGTAAATTCGGGTTGTCTGTTGGGTCTGAGGTCTTCATCTCTGAAACAGCGGGCTACCTGAAAGTATCTATCTATGCCTCCAATCATACATATCTGTTTAAAAAGCTGGGGAGACTGTGGCAAGGCATAGAATTTTCCTTTGTGTACTCTGCTGGGAACCAAGTAATCCCTTGCTCCTTCTGGAGTACTTTTTGTCAGGTAAGGGGTCTCTATTTCTATAAATCCCCTCTGATGCAAACATTCTCTTATCTGTCTTATTATCTCATATCTTTTTCTGAGCAGTTCCTGAACAGAGGGTCTTCTAAGGTCCAGATATCTATACCTAAGCCTTAGCTCTTCATCCACATTCTTAGGGCTTGACTTTATCTCTTCGCCAAAGACCATCGCCTTTTCTGAAATCTGAAACGGCAAGACCTTTGACCTGGAAATTATCTGAAGCTCCTGTGCAATAACTTCTATGTCACCCGTTTTTATATAAGGATTTTCCGTGCCTTTTTCTCTAATGCTTACCTTTCCTCTTACCTGTATAACAAATTCCTCTCTCAGCGACTTGCTCAACTCGTGGGCAGTTTTGTTTACTTCTGGATTGAAAACCACCTGCACTATACCAGAAGTATCTCTCATGTGAATGAAAAGGACATTTCCATGATCTCTTATAGCGTCCACCCACCCCATAAGCAATACAGACCTGCCAGCATCAGACTTGCCCAGTGTTCCACAGTATGTTCTCTGTCTCCACTGCAACATATAAACCTCTGGGTTGAGATTTCATATATATAGAGGATATGATGCGTATGTTCAAGTAAAAAGGAGATTAGGATCTTCTTTGTAAGAAGTACATTACAATCCCGGCTATACCAAATATGTAACCAAGACCTGCAATAACATCCTGCAGTGAGATTCTTGGCTGTTTAAGTTCTGCCAAGTCTCTCTTTATAGGAGCAAGCTGTCTTGCCATGACTTCTGAAATGACAGACTCAAGCTCTCTTTTGGAAATAGCTTTTGTTTCTTCTTCGCTCGTTTTCAAGGTTTGAGATTCTTCCTTTGTCTGCCTTGCAGGGGCTATCTCATCTGCTTTTATAATCCAGAAGTTTCTATGACCCATCTCTGCATTACAGATGATTTTTAAGTCCCAGTTGTTTTTTAAAGCCTTATCTGGGATCTTAAAGCTTACCTGTCCTTTCTCGTCTGTTTTTGTCTTTAAAAGGAGTTCACCAGTTTGAACAGACTTAACAATGACCTCCCCATTTTTTACAGGGCCACCCGGTGTAAACTTTGAAGAACATTCTATCTTATCCCCATTCACATAACAGAATATGTTTACCCTGTGGCAAAATCCAGAAGATGAAGCAAAAGTCACGATCAAAACAAGTAAAAGTATTTCTGGTTTGATCTTCTTTATAAAGGAAACAGCTATAGCAGTAATAACACCTTCGATGATCATTATAGGAATGTGTGCTAAAAGAACCGCTTTTGCCGCAGAAGCAAACCCTCTTTCTGAAAAATACAGTGCTAAAGCCACAAGAACACCTGCTCCAAATACTGCGCCTGCTCCCGCTATAAAGCCCCCTACAATGTTAAGCCAGCTTTTTTTTGACTTTATCATGGGTTTACATACAAAGTAGACGAGCAGACCGGGAAGAGCCATGTTTACTGTGTTTACACCCAACACCGTCAGTCCTCCAAACTGGAATAATATCGCCTGGAAAAACAAGGCTATAAGAAGTGCAGGAAATATCTTTAAGCCTAAAAGCAATCCTATAAGGCCATTTAGTATAAGATGAACACTACTTGGCCCCAATGGAACATGAATGAGGGAGGCAACAAAAAAAGTAGCAGTAAGTATTGAAACCTTTGGGATTTCTTCATTTTTTATCTTTCTTAGCCCAATAGCAGTAAACCCAGCACAAATTATGCCTCCCCCTACAAGAACCGGTGCAGACAATACTCCTTCAGAAATATGCATGTTTTCCCCCTTTATTTACTGCTCGGCCATGGGAGAAACTTCACCCATATAACTGCACCCAGTTCCACCTCTTTCTCTTTTCCATTGTGTTTTATTGTGTAAGGTGCTGTGCTTAATGCGGAAAATGCCCACCATCCAGGATATGGTGCACAAAAAGAAAAGTAGCCCAATTCATCTGTTTCTACCACTTGGGTTACCATATATTCATTTTTAGCTTTTAGTTTTCCTCCTTCGTTATACCACTCTACTTCAACCCTTCTGTACGGAGCAGGTTTCCCGTGAAAGTATACCCTTGCTCTAAATACATTTCCTGCATAAAGTCCAAAGGGGCGAGTTAGTGGAACTATTTCGGTTTCAAGTCCAATAGGCTTATCCCATCCTTCCTCTTCCCCAAATGCTGCTATGTAGGTCTTTGTTATATGCTTTATGTAGTGATCTTCTGCTGGTTCCCAATAGGGTTTGGGGATCATGTACACACAATACACACCAGGTCTTTTTATCTTATATTCGAGTCTCCACGCCTTATGTCCCAAATGGGAGGCTGGTTTTAAAAGAGAAGTTACTACATCTGAGCTTCCATCTGTCATATTTATTACTGCTGCTTTTTCTGGCTTTGCTAAGTTCATACTGTGCTGTTCAAATGGGTGAGTAAAGGCAAACAATATTGTTACTGTTCTGTGAAACTGATCACACATGCTTCTGGACGGTATCACTGCACCAAAGTGGGCAGTGCACACGGAAGGAAACAGAACCATTAAAAGAATCGTCACATAGAGGTTCGCCTTTTTCATGATAACACCTCCTTACCTTGTGTATTAAAAGCTGAACTCTCCTCTTATCATACCTGCCCATATGTCGTTATTATCGTTGTTTCCAAGTGGATTCTCTACATACTGCAGGTCAAAACTTAAAGCAAAATTATCGGAAAATACAAACCTGTAATAACTTTCTAAGTGGTATTCTGTGTGGTGGTCAGAAAAAGCATGATTTGCCTTAAGTCCTGCGAATCCTATCCCTATCTCGTCATCCTTTCTCACAGGGATAAGTCCTTTTATATGCGCACCGATGGAATAGAACAAAGGTGCTTCGTATACCTCGTCGTTCTGATAACCAAACCTTCCAAAAAGACCAAGCTTTGGGGTAAGATACTGGTCACAGCTAAGCCCTATTCCCCATCCTTCATCAGTACCATTGCCCTGGATCTTATCGTGTTTGTATGTCTGAACCCATCCATATAGCCTGTAGTTTCCTGACATCCCCCTTATAGTAGGAGAGTAGGTAAGCTGTCCAGCAACAAGTGGTCTTCTAAAGAAGTTACTCCATATGTCTTTTTGCCTATTCTGGGGATTACGAGGATACGAAGAAGACTGAATCAGAGCCGTAAATGTTACATCCTTTAGAGGTCTTAGGAACTTTGGATTAAAGCTTAGCGCCAGAATCGGTCCATATTCATCTTCGCTGTCAAACATAGGATTGTTTACAAAGGGCTTGCCCACAAATTGAGTGCATTCATCATTGGCAAATTCGTTATCATCCACAAATGCAAACGGTTCCGTCTTTCCAAAGGATATCGTAAGCATATCATCGAACAGACTTTGTGTATAATATGCCTCCAACACATCTATTTCGCTGTCATCTGGGTTGTCATCATTTATGGTGTTCAAATCCGCAAATAAAGCGCCACCTTCTTCCAGTATGTTGTCTGCTCCATTTCCCTCACCTGCATGTATCCTCATATAAAACTCTCCTTTTTCTGTAGGCTTCCAGCTAAATTCTATGTCTGCCACATATCCGGCACCATCAGGGTTAGAGAAGTGGCCTTCCGGATTGCTCGCTGACACAAGAGCGCTATTTTCTCCACTCGATGCTGCCTGATAATAAGACACGACACCTCCATGTATGGAGATGTTGCCTATCCTTTCTTTTATTTCTTCTATTGTCTTTTTTGCTTCTTTTACTTCTTCTATGTCTTTTCTCAGCTTTTCTTCTCTTGCTTCTTTTTGTTTAATGATAGCTTCGAGCTGGGTTATTCTCTTCTTTAGCTCCTGAATCTGTTTGTACAGCTCTTTTATGTCGGGTGGAGACGAGTCCACACCGGCCCCATAACATGGAAAAACCAAGAAAAACAAAGCCAAACCAATCAGAAAGATAAACTTCTTCATAGCTCACCTCCTGATAAAAGTTAAAGGCCAGAAAGATCCCAGGATTTCTCCTCCCGTTTTAAGACCTTCCTGGCCTTTTTATTTCTTAGAAACCTTAAACCCTGTGCAACTTCTGTTGCAAGGTTGCCTTATACATATCAACCCTTAGCTTACATGTCAACAGATTATTCACGATGGTTCTTGTAAACAAATATTTTTTGGTATATTGAAAGGAAAAAACTTTAAAGAAGATGGAGATACTCATATACGGGACAATAAACAGTGTGAGTCTGTTCCTCATCTCTGTTGGTTTTTCGTTTGTTTACGGCATAAGCAGAATCCCAAATTTTGCTCACGGATCCCTTTACTGTCTCACTGGGTTTGCTGTCTGGTTTGCTCTCAATGTATTACATCTCAGCTATCCTGTGTGTATAATCCTGGGTATAGGTTTAACCGCAATTGTGGGGGCATTAATATACAGGCTTGTCTTAATAAGGGTAAGGGGTATGCCCACTTCTGAAATAATAGCATCTTATGCTGTTGGTCTCGCAATAATGGAAGCTCTTAGATGTCTTGGTTTTAAAGGAAAGAATGCGTATTTAGGAGAATACGAAAACATGATCGCAGTAAATGGGGTAAACCTGAGGTGTAAAGAAAAAGATATAGTCGGCGTTTTTGGTGCAAACAGTGCTGGAAAGTCCTCTCTTATGTATGCGATCTCGGGAATTATTCTGGACATAAAGAAAAAGGAAGAGATGATAGGAGGAGAAAGGATAAGCCTCTTTGGAAAGGTGTATTTTAAAGGAGAAGACATAACCTATCTGCCCCCAAGCAAGAGGGCAGAGCTGGGAATTGTCCTCTGTCCTGAAAGGAGAAGAATATTCTCTGAAAGCTCTGTTATGGAAAATCTTCTCATAGGAGGTTATCTTGCTAATAAAAGACAGGCAAAAGAGACATTAGAATATGTATTTCAGATATTCCCCGAGCTTTGGAAAATAAGAAAGAGAGCAGCCGGATTCCTAAGCGGTGGCGAACAACAGATGCTCGCAATAGGGCGCGCTCTTATGGCACAGCCAAAACTTCTGCTTTTAGATGAACCTCTTTTGGGACTAAGCCCGAAGATACAAAAAAGACTTATAAAGACAATAGTCCAAATAAGAGACGAAAGAGACATAACAATACTTATAGCAGAGCAGTACGCAAGGCCGGTGCTACCAGTAGTAGACTATGCGTATATAATCGAAAATGGTTCAATTGTTCTTGAAGGAGATTCAGAAGATGTAATGAACAATCCCGATGCCAGATCCGCATACTTTGGGGTATAAGAAGGCTTTTAACATCATGGGATTCCTCTTGACTTTATAGCAAATACAGCCAGCTCCACCTTTTTCTGAACATCGCTTTCCATATTTTTAATACTTCTCTTTGCTTCCTGAATAAGCTTTTTCAATTCTTCATCAAATCTACCCTTTTGTTTTAGATATGTAACATATCCATTGTATAAGTATCTGTTCAGCTCCCATTCGGCTCTGCGAAGAGGGGTTAGTGACTTATACCACAATATCTTATTTAAGAGGTCGGTTTTAATTCTGGAAAGTCTGTCCCTTATGTTAAACAAGACATTTGTTAGCTGAAGTGTCTCAAAAATACAGTCAAATTTAATCCCGTTAATTAACTGTTCTATCTCCTCTACCATTTGAGCATCTGTTGGAGCTTCAAACTCGCCTTTTTCCCATCTTTCGTAAAGTGGAGAATCCTTTAAGACAGCCAGAGATCTTACCCTTACCTCTGTAGGTCTTATTTCATTCAGCACCTTTATTGTTTCTCTAATATGTACAGCAGAAAGTCTCTTTCCCCCTAAACCCGGCATGACGAATGCAGCATAATTTATTCCTGCTTCTATTACCTTCTGGCCGCCTTCTATATGCTCTTTTTGACTTACTCCTTTTCTCATGTATCTTAATACCTCATCAGAACCCGACTCTACTCCCACATATACCCAAGAAAGCCCCGCTTCTCTTAACTCTTTTAGTTGAGAAATAGATCTCTGCGCACATGTCTTTGATCTGGCATAAGTGCTTATGAAGTCAACTGTCGGGAAACTCTTCTTTATGTACTTTAGCAACTCCACGAGCTCTTTTGGTCTTATGATCAAAGAATTAGCATCCTGTAAAAAACACCTTCTCTTTCCGTACACAATCCAGTTTAGCACATTACTTAATGTGGCAAGTGCCTTCTGATTTTCCAGATTTTTGCCGTATACTTCCGGGTGATCCCTTATTATCTTCCACACAACCTGTTCCGTAACCTTTCCTTTAAATCCCATCTTCCAGGACACTTCATCCACCAGCTCTTCTAACCTTTTTACAACATCTATGTCTTTTTTTACTTCTGCCACACTTCTGTAACCAAACTTCTTACCCTTATAAACAGAACAGAAAAGGCATCTGTTCCAAGGGCAATTCCGGGTGGCTCTTATTATGAGGGATTCGTGTTCTCCTATCGGGCCCATAGGCCCTATTTCCATGGTATATTCGTTCATCTTTAAAGAAATTGCTTTTTTGTCTAATAATCCTATAATGGAAAAACCACGAAAAAAGCAAGATGAGATTTATATTCAGCAAATTTGATAAAGCTGTTGAACTTTGGCCCGAAAATACAGCGGTAATCTATTTAGGGGAAAAGTTTACTTACAGGCAACTTAGAGATCTTTCACTCAGATTTTCTTCAGCTCTCAAGCAGCTCGGAGTAAAAAAAGGTGATAAGGTGATGCTGTACATACCTAACTGTATACAGTGGGTTGTTGCCTTTTTAGGAATCATCAGAATTGGAGCGGTTGTAGTACCCGCGCTTTGTAGAACCTCCGCAAAGAAGGGCATAGATAAGGCTCTTAAGCGATTTTATCTTTATTTTGTTCGTAAAATATTCTGAGATATTCTTCTTCCTTGGGGGATAAATTAAAAAGCAGAGCGGCTTTCTCTATTAA
>CAYMUI010000060.1:0-13499 GCA_964393645.1 uncultured Desulfobacterales bacterium
GTATTCAGGCCAAAAGTCCGTTTTAAAAACAGATACATCAGAAGGCATACCAGAACCCAGTATTATCCTTCTCCAGAAATAGGCTTCGTAATTCATTTAAAAGAAAAGCCCATGGCAATTGGGTTCGGTATATTTGGTAATAAGAATAAAATGCTCGGTGATTCAAAGCTTGCGGTTGCAAAAGCTATATTTGGTCTTGCTTATCAAGTTCATTTAGGATTGTCGGTTGGTTTTGCGTTTCACTATTATTATATCAACTACTATCTCGCTTCTCCCATGGGACCAGCATATTTAGATGCTGATAAGATGCACGGCTTTGGATACAATACAGGGTATATGCATTGCAGAACAAAAATGAGAAACTTTGGGGTACCAAGAAAGCTTGCATTAGGTGTGGCATATCGTGTAAATAAAAGATGGCTTGTTGGTATAGATCTTGAGTGGCAACAGTACTCTCGAGCTTTTAACGAACTTATTGTAAAATTAAGTGATATGAAGATACCTTCTGTTCAGTTAAGACTTCCTTTTAGGTTCAGGGATACTTACATATTTTCTGTAGGAACTGAATATATGCTTTCGAGGTTCCTTACCTTGAGATTTGGCTACTCTCTTTCTACAGATATTAGTCCAAAAGGGTCTCATTTTTCGGTGTCTCCTTTGGTGGGTAACTTCCACAATCTTGCTTTTGGACTGGGCACATGCTGGAAGAATTACGAACTAAACCTGTCTTGTGTTTATTGCTTTGAGGGGAAAGGAACAAACCACACGGCCAATTTTCCTGAAGGAATGCCAGCTGCTGAATTTAGTTATTCAGACACATATTATCAAGACATGCATTTTAATGTGTGCATTACTTATCATTTCAAGTAGTCAAGCAGGAGAGAAAAATGCTTAGGTTGTATAAATTTGACTTTTCGGTAAGGATGAAAAAAGGTGTTGACATAGTGGACATCACTGACATTGTTGCAGAAGCAGTTGCAAAGTCAAATGTGAAGGATGGAGTTGCCCATATAACCTCTATTGGTTCTACAGGATCTGTAACGACCATTGAATATGAGCCAGGGGCAATAGAGGATCTAAAAAGAGCTATTAATGAACTTGCACCTCCAGATCGGTATTATGAACATGAAAAGGCATGGCATGATGGCAATGGACACAGCCATGTGCAGTCCGCTCTTCTTGGTCCATCTGAAAGTATAAGTATAAGAGACGGAAAGTTACAACTTGGCACATGGCAACAAATCGTTTTGATAAATCATGATATTCATCCAAGACAGAGAAAGGTCAGTTTAACAATTATCGGTACAGATGAAAGTTAAAGAAAAGGTGGTCAAAAAAATAGATCTTCACAATGGATTAGAATTGCGTATTTTAGATCATAGCAGAGTACTGGCAGGAGACAGGTGGCTTGTTTCTGTCGAAGCAAAAATAGAAGTGCCCATCAGCAGTTCATATCTTGATGGAGTAAAAGATACAGAACATATCCTGAGCGTGTTAAAAAGAGGATATGGCGAGAAGGTGTGTTATTCTTATGTTCAAGAAAAACATTTTGTAGATCAGAAAGAAAAGGATTCTGTATTTCAGCAGTTTATAGAAAACATAAAGAAAAATTTGCTCAATTATCTTTCTCATCCTAAGCTTGGGCAAAAGATTCTTTTGGCAAAGTACAGAGAACTAAAGAAGAACTCACCCTGGTTATTTCAATGATTGTTTCTGCGCATCGGCCATACTTTGCTCCTTATCCTGTTTTTTTTAAAAAAATTATTCTCTCAGATGTATTCGTCGTGATGGATTCTGTTCAATTTCCTCTGGGAAGGTCTTGGCTTACCAGAAATAGGTTAAAAAATGACAAAGGAACTTACTGGATAAGGATTCCGGTCTGGAAAACAGGTAGAGGCTTGCAAAGGATAAACGAGGTAGAGATATGTTATGAAAGAAATTGGAAAGATAAGTTAATAAAAGGCCTTAAAATGGCATATAAAAATGCTCCTTATTTCTCTGAGATATTCTTGGTCTGGGAAGATATTTTGGAAAAAGAACCCGGAAGGCTATTAGAATTAAATCTTGCTCTTATAAAGTATGTTTTGGATTACTTGCAGATAAATACTCGCGTTGTTCTTCTTTCAGAACTTGGGATTTCAGCTAAGGAACCTGAGTTAACAATAGCGATATGCAAAAAGTTAAACGCTGACAAGTTCTTAGCTCAGAAAAGCGCACAAAAATATTTATCTGCGGAGTTATTCAAAAAAGAGGGAATAGAACCTGTTTTTTTTGATCCGAATCCTTGCATATATCCCCAACTTTGGGGAGAATTCATTCCAAATCTGTCAATATTTGACCTGTTATTTAACTGTGGGCCAAAAAGTGCCGAGATTATAGAAAAGAAAGTATAAGATGAAGACCTGGAAAAGATTGCTGTCTAATAGCATAACCACAGCAAAACAGTTGAACAATTTTTTAAAGGACACAGAGATAGAAGAAATAGAAAGGGTTACAAAAGAATATCCTATGCGCATAAACCCTTATTACTTTTCTTTGATAAAGGAGAAGGGAGATCCTATATATCTGCAGTCAGTCCCTGATATAAAAGAAATACAGGATACGAGAGGAACCGAGGACCCTTTAGCAGAAGAGCGTCTTTCTGTCGCACCGGGTGTTGTGCATAAGTACCCTGACAGGGTGCTTTTTTTGGTCTCATATCAATGTGCGATGTATTGTAGATTTTGTAATAGAAAAAGAAAGGTGGGAAAGGAAAAGCCGATAAATCAAAAGCTCATAAAAGAGGGGATTAGCTATATAAGAGGAAACAAGCAGATAAAAGAGGTTCTTATATCTGGAGGAGACCCTCTGCTTTTAGAGGATAAGGTTCTTTTTCAGATATTAAGTGAACTAAGACAGATATCTCATTTAGAAATTATAAGAATAGGAACCAGGGTACCATGTACTCTTCCTTACAGAATAACCAAAAGGCTTGCTAATATGCTCAGACAGTTTCATCCTTTATACATAATCACACACTTTAACCATCCAAGAGAGGTTACTCCACAGTCAGCGATGGCCTGTAGTATCCTGGCAGATGCAGGGATTCCTCTTTTCTGCCAGACGGTTCTTCTGAAAGGGGTTAATGATAACGCTGATACAATAAAAAGTCTGATGAGAGCTCTTTTGAAAATAAGAGTTAAGCCTTATTATCTTTTTTATCCAGACTATGTTAAAGGAACAGCCCATTTTTGGATTTCTGTGGAAAAGGCTCTGGACATAATGAAAAGTATGTATGGATGGGTGTCGGGGTTATGTATTCCATTTTTTGCTATAGATCTAAACAAAGGTGGAGGAAAAGTGCCTCTTTTTCCAGAATATGTAGAAAAAAAAGAAAACAATAGATGGCTCATCAGAAACTATAAAGGAGAGGTATTTGAATTCTTTGACTTAGCGTCATTCTATGATTAACTTCATCTGATACACATCTATTTGTTTGCGCATCTTTGAGAATTGAGAGGTTAACTCTTTTTTCTTCTCTTCCCCGTTTTTTCTGAACGAGATAAGCACCTTTTTTACACGGTATTATTTAGTCTTTGTTTGCTTCCAACTCTTTTACTGCTATTTGTCCCCCAATTCCTGCACCATATATAACTACCGGCTCTCCTGCACCTTCTCTTTTTAATAAGTGAGTGTCTAACATGTAAAAGAAAAGTCTGGGCAAAGGAAGTAATATCAAAGTGATACCCCAGTATATCACAAACAAGGCTCTTGAAAAGCTTATAAATCTGTAAAGAAAGAGCAAAATCAACATAGCTGAGAATGTACCAAGAGTTATTGCCCACATGTATCTGTGCAGTTCTCTTATACTCATTTTTTCCCATATACTTCTGTGTATCCCCAAGATATACAAGAATACCATCTGGGTTGCTACAACTACAGGTAAAGATTTTATGAATGTGTGGATCTTATATTTAACATTTGACTCAAATCTAAGCACATAGGCAATATAATATGCCACTATTATAAGGATCAGGTCTAAAAGAAGTTCAAACACCTTTCTGTAGGACGACAGAGTCGAAAGAGCAGAACTTGTTTCTTCTTCATATACTTTCACTGTAGCAAGTTTTATCCAGAAAAAGAGAATGCTCAGGACAAACAAAAAGCTCAGGAGAGTCCATATCCACAAGCTTAGGTAATTGATAAGTATGGCAAGAACACCAGCTATTATGGAAAAGGCATATAATATTAACACTGCTGTCTTTTCTGAAAAACCGATAGCTACTATCCTGTGCGAAGAATGATCTTTGCCACCCACATAAATAGGCTTTCCAAACAGTTTTCTCATCAAAGTAACAAATGTGGTGTCCAGTATGGGAATGAGCATTATAAGTATAGGTATTCCAACAGTTGAAATTAAATGGATCGAGCTATTTCTGTAAAAAGAGGGTTCCTTTATACTAAAGATTGACAATAGAAAACCGATAAATAGACTTCCTGCATCTCCCATAAATATACTTGCAGGATTAAAATTAAATATCAGAAAACCAGAAGTTGCTCCTAAAAGGATGAGATTCATAAAGGTTAAGGGATGGGAAGGTTCTACTTTTCCCATAGATAGATAATTTACAGCCAAAATAAATGCACCAGATATAATAGCTATACCGGCGGAAAGCCCGTCTATGTTGTCCAAGAGATTAAAGGCATTAGTAATTCCGATTATCCAGAAAAAAGATAAAAGCATGTTTAAAGGTTCTGAACCTGTCCAATGAAGGCGAAATCCAAAAAATATAACAATTGATGCAACCACTACTTCTATTGCTAATTTTTGCTGAGGTCTTATTTCAGAGACATCATCCATAAGTCCTATCAAAAATACTGCCGTGGCACAGGCGGGTATAACAAGGTACTCTTTGTATAAGTTCCAATTTACTACTTCATAAAATAGAGAAGCTGTAATTATGCAAGCCGCAAATATTCCTACTCCCCCAAGGATAGGGGTGGGTTTCTTATGCCATCTGTCTTTTTTGGGGAAAGAGACTATTTTATAGTAAATGGCTATTTTTTTTATCAGAGGTATGGTTATTAAGGAAGTAAGAAACGCGCACGCAAATAGATAAACTATTCTCGGATCCATTTTTTAATCAATATGAAGCATAAGGTGTGTTCCGTATAAAAACAGTATTACATTTGCCATCCATGCCGCCATAATAGGCGGTAGGACTCCTGATATCCCTAAGGACCTGAATATTCCCATCAATAGAATATAAATAAAGCACACCAGTATTCCTATTGATATAGAAATGGGAATACTTTCTTTCTTTATCCTTAATGCAGCAGGTATCCCAATTATTACTACCACAAGATTCATAAAAGGGAAAGAAAGCTTTACATAACTATCCACAAAGTACCTTCTGGCATCATAGCCTTCCTTCTGTATTTGTTCAGCAAATCTTTTAAGCTGCCAGTAATTCATTTCTTCAGGTTTTCTTATGGGTCTTAAAAAAGAGGCAGGGGTTTCAGGAATAATTATCTGCATCTGGGGTAACCTGATTAGATTGTACCCTCTGCCTTTATTTTTCTTTGTTTGCAAGATCACATCTTTTGCTAACCAAAATCCATTTTTCCAGATTACTTCTTTTGCCTGAATCCTTTTTATAACTTGGAATCTTTCGTTTAGAAAGTAAAATACCGCTTTTTCCATAAGATTTCTTTTTCCGTCAAATTTCTCTATCCAGAATATACAGTTCTTACCTTTGTACCATATATGCCTTCTTCTGAAGAATCTTTTATATCTGCCCTTTCTCACTTCCTTTATCCACAGGGATTCAGCTTTAGAGCTGGCATGTGGTACCAACAGTTCAGATAGAAGAAAAGATAGAATCACAAAAAAAAGCCCAAGTGTCAGAGCAGGTATATATGTTCTTTTAATCCCTATACCAGATGCTTGAAGAGCTATAAGTTCTTTGTTTTTTTTCATAAATCCAAAGACTATAATTACAGCTATAAGAACCGCAACAGGAAACATCTGATTTATTATAAAAGCAAGCTTATAAAAGAAATACTTTGCTATAATCGTGCTCGTAACTTTTGCTTCCATAAAGTCGTCGATCTTTTCAAAAAAATCTATCACCAGATATATTACAGTGAATACCAGTATGCATATCCCCGTATTTGCCAAGATCTGTTTAACTATGTATTTATCTAATATCTTTGCTTTCATAGAACTTAAACTTAAGGAATGTAAAACTTATTTGTTTGTCTTTTTCAGACGATCTTATAAAGTATGCGCAGGCCAGAGCCAAAATTATGTCTGGTATCCACATCCCAACAGAAGGGGCAATCACCCCGGTTTCACATATACTCTTTGCACCAGCCAAGCACACATAATATATGACAAAGACCAGCAACCCTATACCTATACCTAAGGACCTGGTTTTGGCTTTTATTTGCATACCAAGTGGTGCTCCTATAATTCCCATTAAGAAGACGGCTACAGGTATAGAGAGTCTTTCCATAAGCTCTATAATCACTAAGTTGTGCTTAATCTTGGGCACATCTTTTTTTCTTGCTTCTTTGATAAGCTCTTTCATTCCCATCTCCTTTGGTTTTTTTCTCAACAAATAAGGTTTTCCCACATCGTTCAGGCTTAAGTTTAGATCGTAGGTTTGAAACTCTATGGTTCGCAAACAGTTATAATCTTTATCCACAGTAAATACTGTGCCTTTTACAAAGTGAAAAGTAAGGGCATTTTTTTTTGGCCAGCTTACTATTTCAGCTTGTTCTGACACTATAGTGCTTATTTCATTCTTATCCCTTTTGTCCACCACAAATACACCTTTCATTATTCCTTGATTTGGAGAAAAGTGATTTACATAAAAAAGAATCCCTTTAAAGGGTTCACAAAAGACTCTCTCTTTTATGCCTATATCTGCTTTTGCTTTTACAATTTGAAATAAAAGCCTTTCCAAATTTCTATTTCCCCATGGCACTAAACAGATCGAGATAAAAAGTGAAAAGAGCGCTGCCACTACGGAAAAGCTAATCACAGGTGGCAGTACTTGGTAAAGACTTATTCCAGATGCTTTTAATGCTATTATTTCATTATCAGAAGAAAGTCTCAAAAAGGCCACAAGCACTGAAATGAGAGTGGCTGCAGGAAGTGAAAAAAGCAATACTTCAGGTACTACGAAAAGTAATATCTTTGCTACATGAGATATACTTGCTCCATGGCTTACCACCATCTCTGTTAGAGAGAGCATCTTTGTAGTGATGACTATAAAAAGAGAAACAAGAAGGGCAGCAAAAAAAATAGGATATATTTCTTTTATTACATATCTGAAAAGGATTTTAATTCCCATTAAAAAGGTTCATACCCTTTTCTTTTCCTGAATTTTCTTGCCTCTTCTTTCCAGCCTTTCTTCTTTTTCCCTTTCCCCTTTCTTTCTTTTTCTTGCGTTATAAAGAATGTGCCGGCAGAAAACGCTTCTTTTATTTTTTCTTTTTGCCTTTGTCTCTTTTCTTTCTTTTTCTTATCCTCAGCCTTTTCTTTTCTTTGTTCTACAGGTGGCCCCGAAATACATTGAGCTGGTATCCAGTAACTTAAATAAAGCATACCAAAAGAGAAAAACAAACTTCCTTGTTCCATTGCTTCATATGTTCTTATCTCCAAGAGTACCGGCTCTGGGTCTTTTCTCTTTCCTATTCTAAGGGCCATCTCTTTGGAATCGGAAAGGATAACATAGGAATTGTCGGGATTAAACAATCCTTTTTCCATAACCACAGGGTGGGCTCTTTTTCTTACACAGGCGTAGAGAATTTTGGGCACATTTTGTACCGGATTAATTAAACAACTTTTTGGATCCCACTGTTTTGCTTTTATCTTTTTGCCTTCTTCATCTGTTTCAAAAAGTTCTCTCCCTTCCCACATCACAAGCTCGTCTATATGGCTTTTTCTTACGAATCTGAGCCCTTCTTCATGTAGGACCTGGATTATTTCTTTTATTTTTACAAATCCTTCTGAATCCGGAAGAAGTCCGAACTCATCCGGGCTTCTTCCTAATATATAAATTAACTGCCTTTTTATCTCTTCTAACCTAAAAGATTCTCTTTTTGACATTCTTTTATTCTTTCTTTTGCAGAAAATATTAACAACTCACCATTCTTACCCAGAGTAACTATGCTCATTCCTATTTTGTTTGCCAGCAAAACTGCCATGGATGTAGGTCTTGAGATTCCCATAAGCACTTTTATCCCTGCCTTTGCCGCTTTCTTGGCCATTTCAAAGCTTATCCTGGAAGATAAGGTTGCCATAAAGATACTCTGAAGATTGTCGTCTATTAAAGCCTTTCCTATTACTTTGTCTAATGCATTATGTCTCCCTACATCCTCTGACATATACATGGAGGTCAAATCGTAGGAAAAGAGCATTGCTGCATGACTTGCTTTTGTCCTTAGTCTGAGCTGTTGCCGAGATTCCATTATGTTCATGCAAGTCAGTAGATCTTTAGCACTTACGCGTTTATCTTTGTTGTGAAAGGTTAGATCCGCCGTTTTTTTCATTTTTCCACCTTTTTTTGTCTCTATTTCTGCATTCCCGTAACTTACATGTAAGAATACTATATCACCTTTGTTCTCTATAATTCCTTCGGTAAAACAAAATCCAACTATAAGTGCCTTATCTTCTTGAAGAGAAGTAGGTGTTCTCAGGAGCTCTTTTTGGATAGACCCGTTTATCTTCAGATATAAAGGAGCTTCTTCTACTAATTCCTCTTCCTTTACTGATAGCTGGTCTTTTGCTAAGTGATAAACCTTCCATTTCATGCTTAGCTAATCTTATCTTTAATCAAATAGATGGTCAACTTAATTTGATTATGAAAAAGTCCTTTTATTTTCGATAACTTAACTACTGAAACGAACAAATAGTTTACATAATTCTTGACAAAGCTCAGCTCTGTATTATAAAAACCCTCAGACATGTTAAGAGGTAAGGGATATGGGCGTGAAAAAGGGAGATATAATAGCGTTAGTAATTATGGGAGTTTGTATTGTTATTGGAATTATAGGTTATGCGGCATTTCCTATCAAAAGGCCTGAAAAGCCGATCAGAATAATGCTTATGACTACAGCAGGGAATGTATTTTTCGATCATAAAGCCCATTTTACCGACTATGGTGCTGAGTGTGTGGATTGTCATCATGACATATCTGACAATACAGAAAGACCTGAATCCTGTGGTAAATGTCATCTTCCCCAAGAAAGTGAGGAAGCCCCTAAAAGAGCAGTGGCTTTTCACAAACAGTGCATAGGATGTCACGAAGACCAAGGGATGGGTCCTACAGAGTGCTCTGGTTGTCATCTAAGATAGAGGGGGAGAAACATGTTTAAAAGACCTTTCTTTAAGCTGACCAAACCAAGACTTAGGTATGCTTCTTTAAAAGACGAGGTAGTGATTAGTGAGATTTCTCTTCCAGACAAAGCGGCTCTTCTATTAAGAAAGGACAATGTCAGATTGTCTGAGTTGGAAGGCTATATTGGAAAGCGGATCAAAACGGGACAAATAATAAGGCTTCGAGAAACCGATTTTATTTCTCCTGTTACAGGCGTTGTGCTTAAAGTCTCGCATTATACAGGGTACTTAAACATTAGCTATTATGCTATTTATGTTCAGGTAGAAGAGGACGAAGTAGAAAATCCTCCAGTAGATTATGTTCCTTGTTCACTGCCTGGGATCAAGAACCTGCGAATGTTGTTTAATTTTAATCCTCCTATAAATCATGTTGTTATCATGGCTGCAGACTCTGACCTGCTGATTACGACGAATCAGATTTGTTTTAAAAGCAGGGTGGAGGACATAAAAAAAGGTCTGGATTTTATAACCCAGAAGGCAAAAATAGGAAATCTGACTCTTATACTGTTTCCGGAACTTCTTTCTTACGCTGAAGAACTCAACTGTAAGTATCATGTCTTAAAACCTGTATATCCCAACCTGTTACCCAAACTGATAGTCAGAAATATTTTGAGAATGCCCATTCCTTCTGGAAAAGAACCAGAAGATGTGGGAGTTGCTTTTTTAAACGCTGAAGCAGTGGCAAATATGGGCACTTTTTATAACGGAAAGTGGTCTTTTGACAAGCTGGTCACTTTTATAAACAAAGACCATTCCGTAACTCACATAAAGGTAAGAGTAGGTACTCCCGTATCTCATGTTCTAAGTCAGCTTGGTGTTGAGATAGAGCAAGGAGACAGAATCGTATTTGGTGGTCCAATGAGAGGGAAAAGTATTCATTCCCTTGACACACCCATAGACTGGGAAACAGATGCCATTCTGGTTCAAGACAAAGCAGAGATTATCTCTTGCTCTGATACCCACTGTATAAATTGTGGAGAATGTGTGAAGGTGTGTCCTGTAAACATACCGGTAAATATGTTGGTCAGGTTACTTGAGAACGGGCTTTTTGAAGAAGCTAAAGAAGAATACGGGCTACTTTCATGTGTAGAATGTGGTTTGTGTAGCTATGTGTGTATAGCAAGAATTCCTGTTTTTCATTATATCATGCTCGGAAAGTACGAGCTATCTAAGATGGGGGAGTAATATGGCCGAACAAAAACTACTTATAGGTGCTCATGCCCCCTTCTGGCATAATGGGGACAGTATAGCAAAGAAAAATCTGAATCTGATCATTGCAGCACTTCCTGCGGTGATTTATGGTATATGGCTTTATGGAATGCCCGCGTTTAGAGTGTTGGCTTTGTGTGTGGGCTGTTCTATGTTTTGGGAATTAATAATGAATCTGATAATGAAGAGACCCGTCTCTTTGGGAGATGCAAGCGCTGCTTTTACAGGACTTGTTTTTGGTATGATGCTTCCAGCAACAGCGCCTTTCTGGATTATACTTGTGGGCACCTTTATTGCTATAGTTGTAGCAAAACAGATATATGGGGGAATAGGTTGTAATCCTTTTAATCCTGCTCTTGTAGCAATGGCTATGCTTTTACTGTCTTGGAGAGATGTGCTTGATTTTAATGCTGCTCTTGTGAATTACGATTTTGGATTCAATATGTTTTATCCATTATCAGCAGTAAAGGCATTTGGTGCTTCAGCAGTTTCCAATTATAACTTGCATTCCTTATTTATGGGAAAACAGGCAGGAGGAATAGGTGCAGTATTTGGGCTTGGCCTTCTTATCGGAGGAGTCTATCTTATCCTTAGAGGATACATCAAGTGGGAGATAAGTCTGTCTTTTCTATTAGGTCTGTATGTGGCAGCGTATCTGTTTCATATACACGATCCTGAAAAATATGCAGGGCCTCTTTTTCACCTTGTAACTGGATATACTCTGCTTGGAGCGTTTTTTTTGGCTCCTGAAGATTCCTCATCTCCAGTCAATTTAATCCCGAAAATTATATATGGAGCCGGTGCCGGGATTCTTATTATACTGATAAGAAATATTGGTTCATTTGTAGATGGGACCGTATTTGCCATACTCATAATGAATGTGGCAAATCCTATGTTTGACAAGATAAGGCCCAGGGTATTGGCAGGGGGTTAAAAATGCGTGATATCCTAAAACTATTTTTAGCTGTGACTATATTTAGTGCAGTGTCAGGGGGGCTTCTTTCACTTGTAAGAAGCAGTACTCAAGCAAGAATAGAGTATCAACAGCTTAAATTTGTAAAAGGTCCAACCTTAAAGGAAATAATGAAAGGGTGCCAAAACGACCCAATAGTAGACAGGTTTAAATTGCGGTGTGGGAAAAAGGAAAAAACCATATTTGTGGGCATATTTGAAGGCAGACCAAAAGCGATAGCCTTAGAGGCATTCGGGAAAGGTTTCCACGGTGATATAGGGGTTATGGTAGGGATAGACATTACTACAGATAAGATCATAGGCATAGGTATCACCACTCATAGCGAAACCCCTGGGGTCGGCTCCAGAGTAAAAACAGATCTCAGTTTTAGGTCCCAGTTTAAAGGTATTCCAGTAAACGAAACGGTTAAAGTAAAGGCTGATGGAGGACAGATAGACGCCGTTACAGGAGCTACCATATCTTCCAGAGGAGTGTGTAATGCCGTAAACAATGCGCTGGCTTTGTATAAAAGATTAAAACCCGCAATTTTAAAGAAGCTCAAGAACTTCAAAAGCAAGAAACTAAGCTCCTAAAGAGGGTGTGCCATGTTAAAAAGGGCATTTAACGAATTTATAAAAGGGTTATGGGAAGAGATCCCTCCTTTTAGATTAGTGTTAGGGCTTTGTCCTACATTGGCAGTAACAAAAACAGTGGAAAATGCCTTAGGAATGGGAATGGCGGTTATATTTGTGCTTACATGTTCGAATGTAATCGTTTCTGCTGTAAGAAATTTCATTCCAAAACAAGTAAGGATTGCTTGTTTTATAGTGGTTATTGCTACCTTTGTAACCATAGTTGAACTCGTGATGCAGGCCTTTACATATCCACTCTACTTAAAGCTTGGAATTTTCATCCCACTGATTGTGGTCAACTGCATCTTATTGGGTCGTGCAGAGGCGTTTGCTTACAAAAACGGCATAATTTATTCTCTTGCGGATGGCTTAGGAATAGGGATAGGGTATACCTTGTCTTTAACTGCTCTTGCTTCTGTAAGAGAGATTTTTGGTTACGGGACTTTTTATCATATCCCTGTATTTGGTCCTTCTTTTAAGCCTTTCTCATTTATGGTAAAAGCCCCCGGTGCGTTTGTTTGCTTAGGACTTATGCTCTGTATCATGAACATGTTTAAGAAAAAGTAACAGGAGTAAGGGGTCATGGAGAGTTACATAGTTTTAGTAATAAGCTGCATATTTATAAATAACATCCTTTTAATGCAGTACTTAGGGAATTGTCCATTTCTTGGTGTTTCAAAAAAGATGGAAACTGCTGTTGGCATGGCAATGGCCGTTATATTTGTGCTTGTTATGGCGGGAGCTGTAACATGGGTTGTAAATTACTATATACTCAAGCCGTATGATTTAGAATACTTGCGGACTTTATCGTTTATTTTGGTAATCGCATCTCTTGTTCAACTGGTAGAGATGTTTCTCAGAAAGAATGTACCAGCTCTTTATGCTGGTCTGGGTATATACCTGCCCCTTATTACTACCAATTGTGCTGTCTTGGGTGTTTGTCTTATAAACATGAAAGAAGAATATGACTTTCTGCACACTCTTGTTTCTTCCTTTAGTTATGCAGCAGGGTTTGGGTTGGCACTCGTGCTTTTTGCTGCAATAAGAGAAAGAATACTTTTGGCAAGGGTCCCAAGGCCTCTTCAGGATACATCAATCGGACTGGTTACAGCAGGGATGCTTTCTTTGGCATTTTTTGGTTTTAAAGGGATGATCCATTAAGGAGGGAAAAGATGATAGAAGGCCTATTGGTTATGGGAGGACTTGGTGCAGTACTGGGATTGGGTCTTGCTATCGCTTCAAAGGTCTTCTATGTATATGTGGATCCAAGGGTTGAAGCGGTGGAAGAACTTCTTCCTGGAGCAAACTGTGGTGGATG
>CAYMUI010000061.1:0-20124 GCA_964393645.1 uncultured Desulfobacterales bacterium
CATTTGTGGTAAACGACATATATGGAAATGATCTTTACATGGAAGGACAAAGGAAATACATGATCCTAAGATGAGAAACGCCGAAAAACACCTTATCTTTTGGATAATCACTCTTCTTATCCTCTTACCTTCTTCCATGTACCTGGGCTATAAATTTGGCTACAAAGATGCTTTAAAAAAAGCCGCAACCGTAGAAGTAAAAACAAAGCAGGCTAAAAAAGAGAAAGAGAAGCTTTTTTTAGCAAAAGAAGAAAAAAAGGTTGTAAAACCGGGTGTTCAAAGGCCAGAGAAGAAAAAAGAGACGCAACTCAAACCACAAAAACATATTATTTCATGCGAAGAAGCCAAAAACAATATTATGGACTTTTTATCCTATCTAAGCCGTAAAAAATACATCAGCAAGTACTGTAAAGATAGAGATATCAGAGTTGTCATCTCAGAGATCGTAAGAAAACTCTCTAAAAATCCTCCCGTATCGCAAGGAGAAGGTGTAAACTCAGAAGTTATGTTAAAAAATATATACTTTTTCTTTAGAACCCTCTCTTCGAATGAAATACGGCTACTTAAAGAGATTCTCCAGAAAGAATCAGACCAAATAGAATATGTGATGAAGTGGGCTTATGTATGGCTTATAAACCAAGACAGATGCCCTGATCCCTACGGACTACTGCCCAGCTTAGATGTTGCTTACAGGTATGCGTGCTTTTTCTTAAACACCATAGGTGGAAGAGCGTACCTGTTCAGAAGACCTGATCCTGTAAGGATACTTTTCTTTTACTACTCTGTGTTGGTTATCCAAAAGATGGAGCAAAAAGGAAAAAACATATATGGAATAGATATCTCTTCCGTAGCCAAAAGATTAAAAAAAGAACTAAAAAGATATCCGGAACTGGTTTTTCAAAAAGAGTATATTAGCACCTTGGAAGAGTTTGGTTACTAATTCACACCTATTTTGCTTTTCTGTAAAACAAACACTCTTATTTAGCGTTGCAATTTTTTACAGGGAGGATTATCTTAACTGTAAAGATCACTGGTAGTGGAGGGAAAAAATGAAAAGATTTGTTAAATGGGCAGTATTGATTTTATGTATTATCGTTCTGGTCATTATAATCGGGCTTATTTTAGCACCCAACTTTATCGACATAGATAAGTATAAGCCCGTAATAGAAAAAAAGGTGGCAAAGGCCATTGGAAGACCATTTTCTATAAACGGATCTCTGAAATTAAGGCTTTTTCCTGTAACCAAGGTCAGCTTTTCAGACTTACACATAGGCAACCCAGAAGGATTTAAGGAAAAGGACTTTGTTTCTCTTAAATCATTTGATGTCCAGATAAAACTACTTCCACTGCTGTTTTCAAAAGATCTTCAAGTCAAAAGATT
This sequence comes from uncultured Desulfobacterales bacterium, assembly GCA_964393645.1. GTDB lineage: Bacteria > Desulfobacterota > DSM-4660 > Desulfatiglandales > JALVZP01 > JALVZP01. Next base: position 1,382 of record CAYMUI010000061.1, read on the forward strand.
CGTCATGAAAGAACCAAAGGTGGTTTTAATAAAGGCAAAAAACGGCAAGGTAAACTGGCAATTTAAACCTTCAACTTCCTCTCCCGAAAGAATAGAACTTAAAGAAAAAGATGTGGAATTAAAGAAAGGCTCAAGCCTCTCGTCTGAACTTCCACTTAAAAAGCTCTCAGTAGATGAATTTGCCATAACAAATGCGGCGATACTCTGGATCGATCAGGTTACTGGCAAAAAAACAGGAATTACGGGGATAAATCTTAGGCTAAAAAACATTTCTTTTACAAAACCTATAGGCTTTGAGCTTACGGCCAAGATAGAAGGAAATCCTGTAAAAATAGACGGTCAAATAGGCCCTATCGGAAAAACACCAGGAAAAGGGATCATGCCTATATGTTTGAATTTAAACGCATTTAAAGAGCTAAATCTAAATGTAAAGGGAAAGGTAAAGGATCTCTCTTCTAAGAATCCATCTTATGAACTTGCATTGAACCTAAAACCTTTTTCACTGAGAAGACTGATGTCCAGATTTGGAGAAGTGCCTTTTAAGTTTTCCGATCCAAAGGTGCTCCAGAAAATCAGCCTTTCTGCTTACATAACGGGAACAGCAAAACAGGTTAGCATAAAGAAAGGAATACTTGTGTTAGATCAATCTAAGATGAACTTTTTCCTGAACGCAAAGGAATTTGAAAAGCCAAATATCGCATTTGAGATCAACTTGGATAGTATTAATGTAGATCGTTACATTCCTGTTGCTTACAAGACAAAAAAACCGAAAAAAGTAGTCACTGCTGGGAAAAAGGCTCCAGCGCCCAAGCTTGGAAAAAAGAGCCCTTCCATAGATTACACTCCATTGAGAAAGTTGGAGATGGACGGAAAGATAAAAATCAAAAAGCTTATAGTAAAGAAGGTTGCCTTGCAGAATATATATGTGAAACTTACCGCAAAGAATGGCCTGCTTCAAATAAAGCCCATGAGCATGGACATATGTAAAGGCAAGATGCTTTTGAATGCTATAGTAAATGTCAAAAACAAAACCCCTGTGACCAGGTTAGCGCTAAGCATAAGTCACCTGCTTATAGGTCAGCTCATCAAAGACATGCTAAAGAAGGACATATTAACGGGAACCTTTGACATGAAACTGTCCCTTAATATGAAGGGAGACACCCCGGAGCAAATAATATCTACCTTAAACGGCTCTGGTGATCTTTTGATTAAAGACGGCTCTATTATCGGATTAGACTTAAGTGGCATGATTCAAAACATAAAAGCTGCTTTTGGCCTTGCTCAAGCAAGAAAGTTAAAAAGAAAGACCGTATTTTCGGTTATAAAGTCAAAATTTGTTATAAAGAATGGAGTGTTCCGTACAAAAGAAACACATCTTATTTCTCCTCATCTTAAAGTCAGCTCTATTGGAAAAGCAAACCTAAAAAACAAGACTTTGAACTTCCGTATAAATCCGGAATACATAAAAAATCCTGAAAGAAGCATTACCGTCCCAGTAATTGTCTCTGGCACATTTTCCTCTCCCAGGTTTGCTCCTGATCTGAGAGGGATAGCAAAAGAGATGATATTCAAAAAGCTCTTCAAGAAAAAGGCCGAAAAAGAAGAAAAAGAAAGTCCCATAGAAGAAATGGGAAAAGAGCTATTAAGAGGAATCTTCGGTCGATAGATGAAAGATCTTATCCTCCGGTTGAAAAGATTTCTGACCACCGAAATATGGAGAATAAAGGAGCAAGAACTTCCATTTTTTTATTCTTACGCTCTTAGGTGCGCAAAAATCTTTTTAATCACCATGAGAAAATTTTGGGAAGAAAAAGTATATCTCAGGGCCAGCGCGCTTACATTTTACGCACTTCTTTCCATCGTTCCCATCTTTGCAATGGCCTTTGGTATAGCCAAAGGATTTGGTTTTGAAAAGATACTGGAAAGAGAAATAAAAAATAGGCTCTTTGGTGTGGTGTCTCCTGAGGTGATTAATAAGATCATCACATCTGCCAACAATCTGCTTATGAGCACAAAAGGTGGCATGATCGCAGGAATAGGACTTGTTGCGCTCTTCTGGACTATCATAAGGGTTATCGGAAACATAGAGCTGGCTTTTAACGAGATATGGGGAATAAAAAAGCAAAGATCGTTTGGAAGAAAGTTTAGCGATTATCTCTCTGCCATGTTAATATGTCCTGTGCTGTTGATTGTATCGAGCAGCATCACAGTATTTATTAAGACCCAGCTTGCCCATATAATGGCAAAATTTGCTCTTCTTGGATACTTCAGCCCGATGATATTTTTCTCCTTGAAGTTTTTTCCTTTGTTTGTACTGTGGGGGCTTTTTACATTTTTGTACATGTTTATCCCTAACACCAAGGTAAAATTGTCCGCAGGATTGTTTGCGGGAATAATTGCTGGCACTATATATCAGCTTGCACAATGGGCATACCTTACTTTCCAGATAGGGGTTGCCAGATACAACGCGATATATGGAAGTCTGGCAGCACTTCCTTTATTTCTTATGTGGCTCCAGATAAGCTGGATAATAGTACTGCTTGGGGCAGAATTTTCCTATGCCTATCAAAACATAGACCTTTTTGAATTAGAACCGGATGTTAAAAACATGACACCTTATGGACATGCCCTTATAGCAATAGCGGCAATGAAGGAAATAGCAAAAAACTTCTGTGAAGGAAAATCTCCCTTAACAGAATCGGAGATATGTAAGGTCTTAAAAATTCCCAGATCTGTAGCTGTTAAGATCTTGGATCTGCTATTAAAAAGCCGCTTGATCCGGACGGTAAACAGAGAAGAAAAAGACCAAGAACCCGCATTTCATCCTGCATTTGATCCTCACTCTTTGAGTCTTTATCAGGCTATCGAGCTGCTGGCAGGCGTAATAGAAGACATCCCTTTTGGAGATAAGACAAAGATAAAAAGTGCTTCCAAACCTATTCAAGAGTTTGCAAGGCTTATAAAAAGCTCTTCTCAAAACAGGCTTATTGTAGAACTGGAGTAGCAGGAGACACTTGATTTTTGACAATATTTTGCTATGTTTTAGCCATCCAGAAAGGGGAAGAAACACCTTTATGAGTGTGGACAGCTACACAAAACCGACAAACATTATAGATAGTAACAACCCGGAAATAATAAAGTTTGCCCGCAAAGTTGTAGGAAACAGTAAAGATCCTGTGGAAAAGGCTGTGAGGATATTCTATGCTGTAAGAGATGAAATATGGTATGACCCGTACACTCCTTTTTATCGGCCAGAACACTATAGAGCAAGTGAAGTATTGAAAAGAAAAAGAGGATTTTGCATTCCAAAAGCCGTGCTTTTATGCGCGCTTGGAAGATCCTTGGGAATCCCGTCAAGGCTTGCGTTTTTTGATGTAAGAAATCATCTTATTACAAAACAGCTTTTTGAATACTTTGGCACAGACCTTTTTGTATTCCACGGAGTAACGGAATTTTATCTAAACGGAAAATGGGTAAAGGCAACCCCTGCTTTTAATGCGGAACTTTGTCAAATACACAAGGTGCCACCACTTGAATTTAACGGAAAGGAAGACGCCATTTTTCAGGCCTTTAACTTGGAAAAGAAAAAGTTTATGGAATATGTCCGTTTTAGAGGCACATATGCAGATCTTCCTCTACAAGAGATACTAAACGCATTTAAAGAAGCGTATGGCACAGAAAGGGTGAACAGATGGATAAGACTTTTTGAAGAATCCAAAAAGTTCTCTTTGAGAGACTTTGCAAAAGAACAGGTGTGGAAAGGACCTTCTGAAACTGTACAGTTTTAGCGGGTCTGAGGCAAAGGTGGTCCGATGATGGATAAGCTGAACTTACCGAACAGGAAGGTAAGAGGTGAAGTGAAGGGATTTGAGGATCTCTTCTGCCACCTATGTTTCGTGGTTGCCCATGAGGGCAGACACCCTGGGGTGGAGCACCAGCTCCAGGCTCTGTCAGTGGTGGAAAACGAAACCCAGCCTGAGATGGTGTTGGTGAACATTTCCACCACTATAAGAGACCACGGGACATTGCCGAGGTGCGGTATAACCCTTTACAGGAGACGGCTTAAATGCCAGATCAGATAAAAGTTTTTGTGGTAGATGCAAAAGGTAAGCCTCTTTTGCCTACTACTCCAGCAAGAGCGAGACTGCTGCTGAAGAGAAACAAGGCAAAGCTTTACAGGATGATTCCTTTTACAGTCCAGCTAAACAGAGTTGTTAGCAATCCTGCTGGTGAGTTTAGTGTTGCTATTGATGATGGGGCCAAGTGGATAGGAATTGCTGTCAAGGGCAGGGACGAAGTAGTCTTTGCTGTCAATGTGAAGCTGAGACAGGATGTAAGCAGGAGAGTAAAGGAAAGAGCAATGTACCGCCGAAATAGAAGAAACAGGTTGAGATACAGGCCTGCCAGGTTTTTAAACAGGAAAAGGGAAAGGTGGCTGCCACCTTCCATCAGGTACAGAAAGGAAGTTGTCTTGAGAGTCCTTAACGACCTCAGGAAGTTTCTCAACATTACAAAAGTACTTATTGAGCAGGTCACTTTTGACATTTCGTCAATGGTTGCAGGCAGAAAGCTTACAGGAAAAGAATACCAGCAGAAAATCCATGAAGGTAAAAACTTCAGGGAAAAAGTTCTCAAAAGAGATGGCTACACCTGCCAGATTTGCGGTAGCAGGGAGAACCTTGAAGCACACCACATAATTCCTAAGAGCAGGGGTGGTACCAACATTGTGGAAAACGGGATTACTCTCTGCAAGGAGTGTCATAAAGCCGTTCATGAGGGAAAGATAAGGTTAACTGCCAATCTACTACCTTTCAGGCATGCAGCAATCGTTCAGCAGGGGAAGTGGTGGCTGTATAGGAAGCTAAAAGAGCAGTTTGATAAAGTGCAAATAACTTTTGGACATCTGACAGAAAAGAAGAGAGAAGAACTTCAACTTCCAAAAGACCACCACACAGATGCCTGTGCGATACTTAACTGCAACAAGATAGTTTCTCCTGTTTATCTTATTATCCCGCGAAGGAAAAGACCAGAAATAAACAATCCAACCATGAAACACGATGAATATAGAGGTTTCAGACATTTTGATCTTGTAATTGCTTATCACAAAACAAAAGGAAAAGTAATTGGCTGTGTAAGGAGTTTGAAAAAAAGAGGTTTAGCTTTGCGAACCAAGTTTTCAGACAATTTCGTTGTTGGCTATACCAAGTCCAGACTCCTTTGGAGACCGAAAGGTTTGGTGTATGTGATGTAAAAGCTATCAAAAGCTAATGAAAGCCAGTAAAACACTAATTAGAAGGAGGAGATTAACAATGGAGTGCCAAAAAGAAAAGAATCTTCAAAACTGCACCTGCACTTATGAACCGTGTAACAGGAAAGGCATATGCTGTGAATGTATAAGATACCATTTAAAAAACAGACAGCTTCCCGGATGCTGTTTTCCGAAAGATGCAGAGGCTACCTATGACAGGTCTTTCGAACACTTTGCAAGACTCGTGCAAGAGGGAAAAGTATAAGGTAGCTATCGCATTAAGTGGTGGAATAGACTCTACTGCTTCCGCACTTATATTAAAGCAAAGAGGTTACAGTATTGTGGGACTTTTGATGCAGATTCAAAATAAATCCTTTCGGCTTCCTAAGGACATAAAGGCGTGTTTTGGCCCTGTGGAAGAAGAAAGAATAGAGCGTACAAAACTTTTGTGTAAAAAACTCGAGATCCCATTCTACATCATCGACTTAAGAAAAGAGTTTGAAGACATAGTACTTCAATACTTCAGAAAAGAATATCTGTCCGGAAGGACTCCTAATCCCTGTGTAATATGTAATGAAAGAATAAAATTTGGATTCTTAATACAAAAAGCTGAACAGAAAGGGATAGAATTTGACCTATTTGCCACTGGTCATCACGCAAGGGTAGAAAAAAAGGGGCACAGGTATTGCTTAAAAAAAGGAAAAGACAAAAACAAAGATCAAAGCTATTTTTTATACAGGCTTAATCAGAGCCAGCTTTCCAGAACAATATTTCCTGCTGGTGATTTTTATAAACGCGAATTGAAAGAAATGATAAAAACTTATGGAATAGAGATAAGGGAAGAAAGTCAGGATTTCATTTCACACGGCTCGTATTCTGTACTTTTTAGAAAAGATGAAGTAAAAAAAGGGTACATATTAAACAAGGAGGGAAAAATCTTAGGAAAACATAAAGGCATTATCCACTATACCGTAGGGCAAAGAAAAGGACTTGGCATTTCATCTTCAAGACCTTTATATGTTATAAAGATTAACGCACAAAAAAACGAGATTATTGTGGGTTACAAAGAAGATACATATTCTAAGGAGATGAAAGTAAAGGACATAAACCTTGTATCAGCAGACAGGATGGATTCTCCTTTTAGAGCAAAAGTAAAGATAAGACAGCAGCACAAGGAGGCTTGCGCCTCTCTTTATCCTGTTTCAGACGGTATAAAAGTGATCTTTGATGAGCCTCAAATGGCTATTACACCTGGACAGTCTGCTGTATTTTACAAAGAAGATATGGTATTAGGAGGAGGAATAATAGAATCTTCCGTATAAAGGAGAAAGACTATGGCTTCTGTCAGAATTATAGGGACAGGATCTTATGTTCCTCCAAGAGTACTCACAAACTTTGATCTTCAAAAAATGGGACTTGATACCTCTGACGAATGGATTGTCCAGAGAACGGGGATAAAAGAAAGAAGAATAGCTGATCCCGATGTGTGTACCTCGGATCTTGCTTATGAAGCAAGCAAAAACGCACTTGAAGCAGCAGGTCTTGACCCAAAAGACATAGACTTGATCATCCTCGCCACCATAACTCCTGACACCTGCTGTCCTTCTGGTGCAAACTGGCTGGAAGCAAAATTAGAAGCAAACGATGCCGTATCGTTTGACATCACAGCTGCTTGCTCTGGTTTTGTATTTGCTTTAAATGTGGCAGAAAAGTATCTAAAAACTGGCGCTTGCAAGTATATCTTGGTTGCTGCTGCGGAGGTAATGAGCCGAACCTTGGACTGGACAGACAGAAGCTCATGTATCCTGTGGGGAGACGGAGCAGGAGCTGCAGTACTTACCTTAGGAGATGAGGGAGCAGAGCTTATTTCGACACATATCCATACAGACGGAAAAAACGGGCAAGATCTTTTGCTTCCCGGTGGTGGATCTAAAACCACCCCTATTTCTCATGAAAGTGTGGACAAAAAACTTCACACACTAAAAATGATCGAGGCAAACATGAGCTTTAAAGTAGCGGTAAGAAGGTTTATTGACTCTATAAAAGAGGCAGCAGAAAAGAACAACATAAGTATCCATGACATAGATTGGTTTATCCCTCACCAGGCAAACTTAAGGATGTTTCAAGCAATATCCAAAAGTCTCAACATACCAATGGAGCGGTTTTATCTGACCATACACAAGTACGGAAACATATCTTCTGCATCCTGCGCTATAGCCTTAGACGAAGCCGTTAGAGACGGAAGCATAAAGAAAGGGCAACTGGTCTGTTTACCGGTCTTTGGTGGAGGACTCACATGGGGAAGTGCCCTGATTAGATACTAAGCCCCAAGACTGTGCCTTCGTATATAGCGGTCTTTGCGCTTCTGGGTTCCAAACAATCTCCTATCTGGTATATCTCGTACTTCATGTCCTTTATCTGTTCATAAAGTCTGGTATCAGGTCTGTTGCCAATACTTATGATCACCCTCTCTGCAGGTATGAACTCCTCCTTTCCTTTACTCTTTACCCAAACACCGTTATCTTCTATTCTCTCCAAAACAGAGTCTGTCAAAAATCTTACATTGTGCTCTATAAGTTTGTTCAAGAGCACCTTTCTGGTTATACTTTCAAGCCCATTTCCTATTTTAGAGAGCATTTCTACAATTATGACCTTAGACCCGGATTCTGCTAAGTGTAAAGCCACCTCACATCCTGTTGGTCCTCCTCCCACCACGACGCTTTCTTTTGGTAAAGGACCTTCCTGAAAAAGGATCTCTGAAACAGGAACCACGATATCTTTATCCACTCCCGGAATGTCCGGAACAATAGGATAAGAACCAGTAGCAAGTACAACCACATCGGGATCTTCTCTTTTTACAAGCTCAGCAGTTACCTCTGTATTCAAGACACACTCTACTTTATATTTTTTTAACTGACTCTGATGGTAGTTTATTATGTTTTTGATCTCTTTTTTATAGGTGGTGGCACTTCCAAGCACAAGCTGCCCGCCCAGAAAAGAATTCTTTTCAAATAACTTTACCTTATGACCTCTCTTTGCAGCAATCCAAGCGATATTCATTCCGGCAGGGCCTCCCCCGACCACCATAATCCTTTTTGTCTTCTGAGCAGGCTCAAATATCAGCTCCTTTTCCCTGCCCAAGAAGGGATTTACAAGACACTCTATTCTTCCTCTCCTGAATATAGACTCCATACAGTTGTTACACGCTATGCACATGTTTATCTCGTTTAACACCCCTCTTTTTGCCTTTTTTGGAAGCTCTGGATCTGCGAGAATTGCTCTTCCCATACATATAAGATCAGCCCAACCCTTAGAGAGTATTTCGTCCGCTATCGTGGGATCATTTATTCGGCCAACACTCATGACAGGAATGTTTATCGCTTTTTTTATTCTTGCAGCAGAATCAGCAAGACACGCTTTTTTCATGTACATGGGCTGACATATCCATTCAGGGGTGGCATCACACCCTGCTGATACCTGTACCAGGTCTATTCCTGCGCTGATGAGAATCTTTATGATCTCTATACTTTCTTCCACCGTAAGACCGTTTGGAACGAATTCTTGAGCACTTATCTTAAAAGATAGAGGAAAGTCATCCCCTATTCTGCTCCTTATCTCTTCTATGATCTCTTTTGCAAAGCGAGTCCTTCCTTCAATACTTCCTCCATATTCATCTTGTCTTATATTGGAAAACCTCGAAAGAAACTGGTTTATAAGATATCCGTGCGCACCGTGTATCTCTATAAGATCAAAGCCAGCTTTTACAGCTCTTTCGGCCGCATCACCAAATTTCTTTACTATTTCTCTTATCTGTTCTTTGGTAAGTGGCTGAACATTACTTCTTATAGTAGGACACGGAAGAGGAGAAGGAGCTACAGGGTCTCGTCCTATTACTCTGGGTGAAGTTTGCCTGCCCGCATGATGAATCTGTATTCCAGCAATTGCACCTTCTTCCTTTATCACCTTGGCAAGCTTGGAAAATCCATCAATAAAACGGTCATCAAATATTCTTCCCTGATGTCTCGAGACAATCCCTTCTGGAGAAACAGCACATGCTTCAACAATTACCATGGACACCCCGCTTGCTGCTCTTCTCCTGTAGTGTTCTAAAATGGCATCGGTTATGTGTCCGTCATCATCAAAAAGAAAAGAGGCAAGGGCTGGCATTACGAGTCTGTTTTTGAATGCGAGATTCTTTGCCTTAAACGGCGTAAATAACATTTGCATAAGATATGCCCCCTTTTTGAAAATTTATCTCGGAAAAACAGCACCTCTATCAGCACTTGAAACAAACATGGCGTATCTTGCCAGATACCCGTGCCTTACCTTTGGTTGAAACTCTGGCAAGTTATTCAACCTTTTCTGAAGCTCCTGTTCCGATATCTTGAGCTCTATCTTTTTGGCAGGAATGTCTATTTCTATTATGTCTCCGTCCTGAACAGCTGCTATCGGCCCTTTTGAAGCAGCCTCAGGAGAGACATGCCCGATACACGCACCTCTGGTAGCTCCAGAAAATCTACCATCAGTAATAAGAGCCACATCCTTATCCAATCCCATCCCTACAAGCACGGAGGTAGGAGAAAGCATTTCCCTCATCCCCGGTCCCCCTTTTGGCCCTTCGTATCTGATTACTACTATTTCTCCTTTTTTAATCTTCTTTTGCAGCATCGCAGAAACTGCTTCCTCTTCAGAATGAAACACCCTCGCAGGGCCATCTCTTTTCATCATTTCAGGAGCAACTGCCGATTGCTTTACGATAGAGCCATCAGGTGCCAGATTCCCCGTAAGGATAGCAAGACCACCTTTCTCGTGGATAGGTTTTTCAATGCTGTGTATCACTTTCGTGTCCTTTATTCCCGCTTTTATCTTTTCTAAAAGCTGTCCAAGAGAAATTCCAGCCACTGTCATCTGGCTGTCGTCTATAAGACGGGCTTTTCTCAACTCTGCCAGTACCGCAGGGCTTCCACCCGCATAATAAAAATCGCTCATGTGATAAGGGCCAGATGGCACAAGGGATGCAAGATGTGGGATCGTTTCCGTAAATAAAGAAAAATCTCTTAATGTAAGATCTATGCCTGCATAGTAAGCAATAGCGGGTAAGTGAAGGGCCGTGTTTGTGGAGCCACCAAGAGCCATATCTAAGGCAATTGCATTGTAAAACGCCTCTTTTGTCATTATGTCCCTCGGTCTTATCCCCTTTTTTACAAGCTCAACAATTCTTCTTCCTGCCTCTTTTGCAAGAACAATCCTTTCAGAAAAAACAGCGGGTATGCTTCCGTTATAAGGAAGAGCAATCCCCAGCGCCTCTGCCAGGTTACTCATAGTGTTTGCGGTAAAGAGACCTGAACAAGAACCTGCGCCAGGACAAGCACTGCTTTCTATTTCTTTCAACTCCTTTTCATCAATTTCGCCTATGTTAAGTCTTCCTACTGCTTCAAAGACCTTGTCAAGACCTATCTCTCTACCCCTCAGCCTTCCGGGAAGCATCGGGCCTCCTGAGACAAATATGGAAGGGATGTTAAGTCTTACTGCAGCAATAAGCATTCCCGGAATGATCTTATCACAGGAAGAAAGCAGAACAAGACCATCAAATCCGTGTGCCATTGCCATGATTTCTATGGAGTCCGCAATAAGCTCTCTGCTTGGAAGAGAATATTTCATTCCTTCGTGATTCATGGCAATTCCGTCACACACACCAATAGTGTTGAACTCAACCGGAGTTCCTCCTGCTGCATATATGCCAGACTTTACAGCTTCTACAATCTTGTCTAAGTGTATGTGTCCGGGAATTATCTCATTGAAAGAGTTTGCAATACCTATTATTGGCCTTTCCAGTTCCCATTCAGCAAAACCGTTTGCCTTAAAAAGAGATCTGTGCGGCGCTCTTTCAGGGCCTTTTAAGACAAAGTCACTTCTTCTTTTCATAAAGAACCCCCTTAACCACCTTCTTTGTTTCTCTTGCTATCTTTAGCTCCTCGTTTGTAGGAATAACAAACACCCTCACCGTTGAATCCTTGGTGCTTATTTCTCTTAAATTTTTCTGATTTTTTTCTTTATCTAACCTTATTCCAAAAGAGTCAAGACCTAAGAGACAAAGTTCTCTTATGTAAGCAGAATTTTCTCCTACTCCAGCAGTAAACACTATTGCATCCACCTTTTCTAAAACGGCCATGTAAGCTCCGATGTACTTTTTAACCCTGTATGCGTACATTCTGACCGCAAGATCAGCCTTTTTGTCTCCTTTCTCCCTTAAAGCAAGGACTTCTCTCATGTCATTTTTTCCACATATTCCTTTAAGACCGCTTTGGTGGTTCAGGATTTCGTAAACCTGACTTGCAGAGGCTTTAAGGTAGTCCATTAAAAAAAAGGGGATCGCAGGGTCAATGTCTCCTGACCTTGTGCCCATAATAAGCCCTTCCAGAGGGGTCATTCCCATACTTGTATCAAAGGATCTTCCGTTTTTTATCGCCGTAATACTTGCGCCATTTCCCAGATGAACCGTGATGAGGTTCAGCTTACTAAGTGGTATTCCCATGTATTCCGAAACCACCTCTGCCACATATTCGTGAGATGTGCCGTGAAACCCGTACCTTCTTATCTTGTATTTTTCATAAAACTCATAGGGAATTGCGTAAAGAAAAGCCTCTTCTGGAATGCTCTGATGAAATGCGGTATCGAACACAGCCACATGTGGCACATCAGGAAAAAGCTCCATCGCAACACAAATGCCCTCTAAGTTAGAAGGATTATGAAGAGGTGCAAGCGGTATGTTTTTTCTGATGGCATCTATTACCCGATCGTCTATAAGGACAGAACCGCTGAAAAACTCTCCTCCGTGAACGACCCTGTGTCCAACAGCAGATAAGTTTTCTTCTGTTAAGTACTTCTTTATTTCAGAAAATGCGGCTCTGTGATCAGGAAACCTTTTTTCAAAATTAAATTCTTCTCTTTTTGTTCCATAAACAAAAAGACCTTTTTCTTCTCCTATCTTTTCAACCCGTCCAAAGCATAGCACAGATTCATCCTGCATATTAAATAGTTGATACTTTACGGAAGAGCTTCCAGTGTTAATCACCAATATCTTCATCTTACTGTTCTTGCGCCTGAATCGCGGTAATAGCCACGGTATTTACGATATCCTTTACAGTACATCCTCTGCTCAAATCATTTACCGGTTTTCTCAAACCCTGAAGTATAGGTCCTATAGCAATCGCACCAGTGGATCTTTGAACAGCCTTGTATGTGGTGTTACCCGTGTCCAAATCAGGAAAAACAAATACAGTGGCTCTTCCTGCTACCTTGCTTTCTGGCATCTTTATTCTTGCTACTTCTGGATCTACTGCTGCATCATACTGCATAGGACCGTCTATTTCTACCTTAAGCCCCATCTCCGCAATCATCTTCTTTGCCAGTATTGTTGCCTGTTTCACCTTTTCCACATCCTTTCCTTTCCCTGACTCTCCAGTAGAATAGGATATCATGGCGACTCTTGGTTCGATTCCAAATTGTTTAGCTGTTTGAGCAGAGGCTACAGCAATCTCTGCCAGTTGCTGAGCATTAGGATCTGGATTTACTGCACAGTCTCCGTAAACCAAAACCCTGTCTTTAAGGCACATAAAAAATATGCTGGAGACTATGGAAAATCCCGGTTTTGTCTTTATTATTTGAAACGCAGGCCTTATGGTATCTGCAGTAGTGTGAACAGCACCTGAAACCATTCCGTCCGCATCCTCTGTATAAACCATCATCGTGCCAAAAAAGTTTCTGTCATTCAGCATCAAATCATATGCAAATTCCATAGTAATTCTTTTATGCTTTCTTAATTCATAATAAATCTCTGCATATTCTCGTACTCTTTTTGACTCCTCTGGCATAAGGATTTCGATATCCCTTAGATCAACGCCCATTATACCCGCTTTTTGAAGTATACTCTCTTTATTGCCCAGCATTATCAGTCTGGCAATCCCTTTTCTCTTAATGATCTCTGCTGCTCTGATGATTCTTTCGTCTTCTCCTTCTGGAAGCACTATGGTCTTTGTGTCCCTTTTTGCCCATTCTATGAGACTGTATTCAAACCTCTTCGGAGTTACTATATCGGGTCTCTTTTTCAATATAAGATCGCTTAATTTCTTTATGTCCACATTGTCTTCAAACACATCCAGAGCCAGCTCCACCTTTTCTGTATCATCTGGTGATATGACAGGATGGATGCTGTTTACTTTTACAGCAGCAGGAAAAGTGTTCTCCTTTACAGAAAGTACAGGAATCATGTCCGCATATCCTTCTATAAGCTTCCTTATGGGTGGCTCTGGTAAAAGACCTCCTGTAAGCATGATCCCGGATATATTGGGCATGGAGGCAGAAGTCAAAACGGACAGACAGGCAACTATTACATCTGATCTGTCTCCAGGGGTTATGATAAGACAGTCATCCTCGATTCTTTCCAAAAAGTTCGGAAGAAGCATAGCAGCCACTACAAAACTTTTTACATGCCTTTTTAAAAGCGCCTCTCCATAAAGAAGTTTTGCGTTCATGTGCTTCATTATGTCTTTCATTCTGGGGCTACCAAGAAATGGAACATCCGGAATGAGAAATATCAGCTCTTTGTCCTGAATCTTCTTTATCTTCTTAAGTAAGATCTCTTTTTGATCACGAGAGACCCTGTTTACGATCACGGATATTAAATGGCATCCCTTTTCTATGATAGACCCTTTTGCTTGTTCCACAGAAGCTATTACTTGATCGATACTTTTATTCTTAGCGCAAGAGACTAACAAAACAGGTGCGCCCAAGTTCTTGGCAATCTCTGCATTTATGTCAAACTCAAAAGCAGAGGAGGTATCAAAATCAGTACCCTCGCAGAGAACAAAATCGTAATCTTTCTCTAAGTTTCTGTATCTTTCCATTATTCCGTCCATAAGCTCGTCATACAGGCCATTTGCTATCATCCTGTCAGCATCCTTTACGGTAAAGGCATAAGAGTCTTTGTAGCTAAATTTTAGACCAAAACACTCTTTTATAAGCTGAATATCCGAATCTTTCCCTGCCTCTGAGTCTATTTTTACAAGTGGTCTAAAAAAGGCGATCCTGTCTAAGGGAATGCTTCGAAGCAAAAGCTCTGTTATTCCCAAGCATATGACCGACTTGCCACACCTGGGCTCTGTACCTGTAACATAAAGATTTCCTTTAGTCTTCATATCCTATCCTGTGGATCTTGATAAGATTGGTAGAACCAGCCTTCAGCGCAAGACCCGTAACTACTATGACGAGATCTCCCTTTTTAAGAAGCCCACTTTGAAGCATTATCTTTTCTCCTTCTTCCAAAAGCCTTTTTGCATCTTGAATAGCAGGTACGATTAAGGGATTTATACCCCATACAAGAGACAAACGATTATAAACCTTCACTTCGGGTGAAAATGAAAAAATAGGTCTTGCCGGTCTGTATCTGGAAATAAGTTTGGCGGTTCTGCCAGATACAGAAAATACCATTATTGCCTTTGAATCCACATCCTCGGATATGTTTACCGCAGACCTTGCCACTGCATAGACAATATCTTCTGGCTCTTTTTCAGGTTGTATATTGTACTTCATAAACGGGCTTTTCTCCGCCCTAAAAGCAATCCTTGCCATCATCTGAACAGATCTTACAGGATACCTTCCTGCTGCTGTCTCCTCTGAAAGCATAACAGCATCACTTCCATCGTATATGGCATTTGCAACGTCAGATGCCTCAGCTCTTGTGGGTAAAGGATTTTCTGTCATGCTTTCAAGCATCTGGGTAGCAGTAATTACAGGCCTGTTCGCCAGTATGGATTTGTATATAATACTTTTTTGGACGCCCGGGACTTGCTCTGGCCTTATCTCTACTCCTAAGTCTCCTCTTGCCACCATAACAGCGTCTGCAACTTCAAGGATGTGGTCTATGTTTTTTACTGCTTCTGGCTTTTCTATCTTTGCAATCACTGGGATTTCTTTCCCGTAAGAACTTATTAAGCTTTTTAACTCCTTTATGTTTTCTGCTGTTCTTACAAAAGAAAGGGCGAAATAATCTATATCGTTATTTACTCCAAACTCTACATCCTTTTTGTCCTTTTCGGTGAGAGTAGGAACAGAAATCTTTACTCCCGGCAGGTTTATCCCTTTGTTCTCACCCAACAGTCCACTGTTAAGTACCTTGCATATTACGGCATCTTCTTCTTTGTCCACCACTTTAAGTTCTATAAGCCCGTTATCCAGAAGGATTCTGTCTCCTATTTTCACATCTTTTACAAGTCCCTTGTAAGTTGTGCTTATGACATTTTCATCGCCTTCTATCTCTCTAACAGTAATCCTGATTTTGCTGTTCTTTTTGAGATAAACAGCTCTTCCACCTTTTAGCCTTCCTGTTCTTATTTTTGGCCCTCTTAAGTCCAGTATTATCCCCACCGGCTTTTTTAATTCTGCAGACAATTCCCTTATGTTTTTTATGATCTCTCGGTGTTGGGCATGATCTCCATGGGACATATTTATCCTGGCCATATCCATTCCTGCAAGAATCATCCTTCTCAGAGTGGTCTTTTTTATGGAGGCAGGGCCTATTGTGGCAATGATCTTTGTTTTTAAGCGCCTTTTCATGAAGAAAGAGCCTTTCTTAGAGCTTCTTTAAGTTCTTCTATTCCGTAGGGTTTCGGAACAACCGCCTTAAATCCGTACTTTTCGTATTCGCTCATTATGGGATCATTAGAATAACCGCTTGAAACTATGGCTTTTACTTCTGGATCGATTTTAAGCAATTCCTTCACAGCTTCTTCTCCTCCCATGCCGGTGGGAACCGTAAGATCCAGTATAACCACATCAAACGGGCTTCCCTTTTGTTTAGCCTCTTTGTATACTTCTATTGCTTCTTTTCCGTCCTTTACACCCTTTACCTCATGTCCTAATATCCTGAGCATCTCTTTTATTACTTCTAATACGATTTCTTCATCATCCATAACCAGAATCTTGAGTTTACCATGTTCTAAGGCCTTTTTCTTCTCTTTTTTTGGGATTGCAGGAAGGTAAATTTCAAATGTAGTTCCCTTTCCCAGTTCAGAATCTGCCGTTATGTAACCTTCGTGGTTTTTGATTATAGAATACACCACGGTAAGTCCTAAGCCACTTCCTTTTTGCTTAGTTGTAAAGTATGGATCAAATATCCTGTTTATATGTTCCTTTGGTATTCCTATTCCGGTATCTTGGATGATAAGTTTAACATAATGACCTGGCTTTAAAAAAAGAAGCTGTTGTTCCTCAATCCGTACATTTTCTGCCTTTATCACAAGTTTTCCTCCAGTAGGCATAGCCTGTCTCGCGTTTATTACTATGTTAGTTATAACCTGTGCAATCTGAGCTTCGTCTACATTTGCGGGCAGAAGCTCATCCGGAATGTGAAACTCGGTCTTTATATTAGAACCGCTTAGCACAAAACGGGTGGTCTTTTGAATAAGGTCTTTTAGATTGGTTGCCTTCCTTACAGGACTTCCTCCTTTTGAAAAGGTCAGAAGCTGTTGAGTAAGAGATCTGGCCTGAATAACCACCTTTTCCAGCTCTTCTATGTACTTATATGCTCCGTTTTCTGGTTCCATCTGGGTTTTTATGAGACTTATGTTTCCCAACATGCCCATAAGAAGATTGTTAAAGTCATGAGCAATACCACCTGCAAGCACTCCTATTGCTTCTAACCTTTCCAGTCTTTGCATCTCCCTTTCCAATATCCTTTGTTCTGTGATGTCTCTAAAGACAAGTACAACTCCAATAATATTTCCTTCTCTATCTCTTATAGGCGCGCCACTGTCAGCAAGCACTCTTTCTTTACCATCCTTGGAAATCAAGACAGTATGATTGGCAAGACCTACGACCCTTCCTGTTTCAAGCACCTTTTTCACAGGATCGTCACATCTTTGTTTCGTAAGTTCATTTACAATGTAAAAAACCTCTGAAAGAGGCCTTCCCAAGGCCTCTTCTTTTTTCCAGCCTGTAAGCTCTTCGGCAGTATTGTTCATGAGAGTAATTCTTCCCTGTGGATCGGTACATATCACCCCATCCCCTATTGACATGAGAGTTACATGGAGAAGCTCTTTGTCTTGAAAGAGCTCTCCTAAGAGTCTCTTTTTTTCAGTAATATCCGTTATAGTAGCAATGACTCTTTTCTTTGGGTGAGCGGGATCAAACGCTGCAATCCTTATCAAACCCCAAAAGAGAGAGCCGTCTTTTCTTTTAAACTGTGCTTCTGTCTGGGCAGTTTCTCCTGTCTTTATAGCTTCGTACAGCAGATCTCCTACCTTTTGATATTCTTCTTCACATGCATAAAACTTTTTTGCAGGAAGATCTATGAAGTCCTCAACCCTTTCATATCCAAAAAGCCTGACCATTTCTTTGTTTGCCCATTTTACGATCCTGTCTTCTGCTAATACTATTCCTACTGGGGACACATCCAAGATCTTTTCTAAGGTTTCTTTTGTCTCTCTGAGCTCCTGCTCGGCTTTTTTTCTGCGAGTTATGTCCATAAAATTTCCGATTATAGCTGGTCTTCCGTGAAGCTGGATCGGAGCCACTTTTTCCATGATCCACCTTATCTTTCCGTCCTTTGTAACGGCTCTGAATTCATAAGCAGACTTTCTCTCTCCTTTCAGCAACTTTATCGCATTCTGTCTCACCATGGCTCTGTCTTCAGGATGAACCAGTTGCATTGGATCCATTTCCAGAAGTTCATCCTGACTGTATCCGGTGATTCTGCTCATTTCAGGGTTTACAAGCCTGAATCTTTTATCTTGCATAACATATATTCCTATCTGGGATACATCCAGCACAAAGCTAAGCATTTCTTCTTCTGGTTTAAACACTTTTATACCCCCGGTAACTTAAGTTTTCAATTTTTTTACTTCTTTTGATCAAGAAAAGCAACTATTCTTTCAAATTAATTCTGGCAGGATCAAAGTGTTGATCCGAAAGAATGATGCTTTTATTTTAAAGCAGTATATGTTATCAAAAATATAAAAGAACAACAGGGAGTAAGTGTGTCATGGAGATATGGGAAGCAGTAAAAAAAGCAATGCAAGAATTCGTTATTCCGGAACTTGTAGAAGTAAAGGAAGAAAACAAAGAGATAAAACTAAAACTTGAGCTGATAAACAAAAGACTTGATGACATAAACCTAAACCTTCATCTTGCTGATCAAAGCAGACGTATAGACGAAACAAACAAAAGAATCGACGAGACAAACAAAAGGATTGATGAAACAAACAAAAGAATCGATTCGATCCAGGCTGACCTGATTAAAAGAATTGACGAGACAAACAAAAGAATCGATCAGCTCACCTTTCAGGTAGGAAAAGTGGCGCAAGAGATGGAAAGGATAAAGAGAGAGCAAAAGATTACAGAGGATATAATAACGAGGCTTTCCAGACTTGAAAAAAGAGTGATCGGCGAATAGATAAAATCCTCCCGGAAAGGAGTTTTAAGATGAAAAAGAGAATTG
>CAYMUI010000062.1:0-4974 GCA_964393645.1 uncultured Desulfobacterales bacterium
TTACTTTTACAGGGACAGTACTGGCTGGTTTTACATTAAAAGAAGCAGCATCAGTTGGTATTATTGGAGGTGCAGATGGGCCCACAACCGTTTATTTGACCCAACTTCTCGCTCCTCAGTTGCTTGGTGCAAACGCATTAGCTGCTTATTCCTACATGGCGATGGTTCCTATAATACAACCTCCTATAATGAGACTGCTTACGAGTGAGGAAGAAAGACGAATAAGGATGAGACAGCTTAGACCTGTTTCTAAAAAAGAAAAGATTCTATTTCCGCTTGTAACGGCTGGCATTATAGCTCTTCTTGTTCCTTCTGTGATTCCTTTAATGGGTATGTTTATGTTGGGGAATCTTATGAAAGAAAGCGGGGTAGTTAATAGATTGGTGGAGACTGCTCAAGGATCTCTGATGAATATCTGCACTATATTTTTAGGGATATCTGTTGGTGCTACTATGAGTGCAGATAAGTTTTTAAGCTGGAAACCGCTTTTTATATTTGCACTGGGATTGTTGGATTTTGCTGTATGTACTGCGGGAGGAATCTTTACAGTAAAGATTATGAATTTGTTTTTAAAAGAAAAGATCAATCCCCTAATAGGGTCTGCTGGAGTTTCAGCAGTTCCTATGTCCGCAAGGGTGTCTGAGTTAGAAGGACTTAAAGCAGATCCGAGGAATCATCTGCTTATGCATGCTATGGGACCAAACTTGGCCGGGGTTATAGGATCTGCTGCAGCAGCAGGCATGTTTATTGCGATGTTTAGTTAAATAGGGAGGTTATTATGAAGCTTGCAGAATGTATTTGTTATTTAATTGTCTTTTTGGCGTCTTCATTAGGTCTTAGTTTTGCGGAAGATTTTTTAGGTGTTCCTATTGTGCCGGGAGCAAAGGTGATAAAAAAGGTAGATAATAAAAGGCTCGAATTTGTCGTAAATATGTCTCACGATCAAGTTCTCAGGTTTTATAAGGAAGCATTAAAAGGGGTTAAAGATATAAGAATCAGAGAATGGAAAAACTCTACATACATAGAAGACGACGGCAATAGGAAATGGCATTCAATAGATATATCTAAGGTAGCAGGCCAAAATGGGGTAAGGGTTATTATAAAAAAAGATAGCTGGACATGGATATTAGGTACTTTGTTGCTTAGGTATGTAGGAGTATTTGTGGTTTTGATGATACTGTTTGTTGCACTTTCTGCATCAAATAGGATCATTTATTGGATGGTATCCAAAATGGAAAAGCAAAAAGGAGGTCAAAAATGAGAGATGTAGTAATAGTAAGTGGTTGTAGAACAGCTATCGGAGTATTTGGAGGTTCTTTGAAAGATGTTCCACTGGTCGAACTTGGAGCATTGGTTATAAAAAATGTGTTAAAAAAAGTTAATCTCAGACCTGTTCCAAGTGATGAAATGAAAGAAGTTTATCCTGATAAGCTGAAAGACCAGGGGACCATCGAGCTTGAAAAGATGAATATGGATTGGGATGATTCGGCAATTCCTGTTCCTGTGGACGAAGTAATAATGGGAAATGTGCTTCAGGCATCTCACGGTCAAAATCCCGCAAGACAAGCCTCTATAAGAGCTGGGATACCCAAAGAAGTTCCAGCAATGACCATAAATAAGGTTTGTGCCTCTGGACTTAAAGCCATTACTCTTGGAGCTATGGCAATAATGAGCGGTATGGCAGATGTGGTGATTGCGGGTGGATTTGAGAATATGAGTCAAGCTCCATTTGCTCTTATGGGAGCAAGGTGGGGTTACAAGATGGCAATTGATGGAAAGGAGAAACTTTTGGACCTTATGGTGTGGGATGGACTTTACGAAATTTTTTATGGTTGTCATATGGGAGTTACTGCAGAAAATATAGCGTCTTTATATAATATTTCAAGAGAAGAGCAGGACGAATTAGCTCTTTTCAGCCACATGAAAGCATTAAGGGCTATAAAAGAGGGTTTTTTCAAGGAAGAGATCGTTCCCGTTGTTATAAAAGAAAAGGGTGGTGAAAGGGTTTTTGACACTGATGAAAGACCAAGAGAGACATCCTTGGAAAAGTTGGCAAAACTTCCTTCGGTTTTTAAAAAAGATGGTACCGTTACAGCGGGTAATGCATCTGGAATAAATGATGGTGCGGCTGCTGTTCTTCTTATGAGCTTAGATAAGGCAAAGGAATTAGGAATTGAACCAATTTTAAAGATAAAGGGATTTACTTCTACTGCTGGAGATCCGGCCTTTATGGGCTTAGGACCTGTCAGTGCAATTAGAAAGTTATTAAAAAAGGAAAAGATGGAACTTTCAGACATAGATTTAATAGAGCTAAATGAAGCATTTGCTGCACAGACGATTGCGTGCTTAAGAGAGTTGGGTATAGACAAAGAAAGAATAAACGAATTAGGCAGTGGCATTTCTCTTGGTCATCCTATTGGATGCACAGGTGCAAGGATAGTAGTAACAGGAATGTATCAGATGAAAAGAAAAGGATACAACACTGGTCTTTTTAGTTTGTGCATAGGTGGTGGAATGGGAATGGCAATGCTTGCTGAGAGATGTTAAGCTGAGAGATGTTAAGGATTAGTAACAACTGGTTCATAAGAGTGTTTTCTTCTTCTATAGGAAAGAAGCTTGTTATGGCCATAACAGGATTGTTTTTTTGCCTTTTTCTTCTATTACATGTGATTGACAATATGATGGTATATAGAGGTGAAACAGCATTTAACATGTATGTAAAGTCTCTTCATTCATTTCCTCTGCTAATAAGTGTTATAGAAATAGTTCTTATATTCTTTGCTCTTCTTCATGTAAGTTTTGGGCTTTTTCTTTTTTACCAAAACTGGAAGGCAAGACCAGTAAGATATAGCGTTAAAAAGTGGGCAGGTGGCAGGACAATAAGCTCTTCTCTTATGCCTTATACCGGACTTTATATATTAGTATTTATTGTTGTTCATTTAATTAACTTCAGGTTTGCACTTGAAGAAGGAAAGACTATTTACAGTATGATGAAAGCTGCTTTTTCTGATCCTTTGTATGTAGCGTTCTATACTTTTAGCATGGTAGTTGTGGCCTTACACATAAGGCATGGTTTTTGGAGCGCTTTTCAAACATTAGGATTTAATCATCCAAAATACATGCCTTTTATTCAAAGATTAAGTGTTATTTTGGCTGTAGTTATAGCTATAAGTATGGGATCTGTGCCGGTTTATTTTTATTTTTGATCTAATCGGGGGATGATATGAAACTTGATTCAAAAATACCTTCCGGACCGCTTGATACAAAATGGGAAAGGTTTTGTTCTGAAGTAAAACTGGTTAGTCCAGCAAACAAAAGAAAATTTGACATAATTGTTGTTGGAACCGGACTGGCCGGTGCCTCTGCTTCAGCTACACTCGCACAGTTAGGTTATAATGTAAAGACCTTTTGCCTGCAAGACAGCCCAAGACGTGCACATAGTATTGCTGCTCAGGGCGGAATAAATGCGGCAAAAAACTATCAGTGTGATGGTGACAGTGTTTGGCGACTTTTTTATGACACTATAAAAGGGGGAGATTTTAGAGCAAGAGAAGCGAATGTTTATAGACTTGCCGAGTTAAGTGTAAAGATAATAGACCATTGCGTTGCTCAGGGAGTTCCTTTTGCAAGAGAATACGGGGGGCTTCTTGCAAATAGATCTTTTGGAGGAGTTCTTGTTTCAAGGACCTTTTACGCAAAAGGACAAACCGGACAACAGCTCCTTTTGGGAGCCTATTCCCAGATGATGAGGTGGGTGGCGGAGGGGCAGATCCAACTTTTTCCAAAAAGAGAAATGATGGATCTCGTTGTAATTGATGGAAAGGCAAGGGGTATAATCGCAAGAAATCTTATTACAGGAGAAATCGAATCTTATTCAGCTCATGCGGTAATACTTGCTACAGGAGGGTATGGAAATCTTTACTGTCTCTCTACAAATGGTAGAAATTCTAATGTCAGTGCTATATGGAAGGCACACAAAAGAGGAGCCTTTTTTGCTAATCCTTGTTTTGTGCAGGCACATCCCACCTGCATCCCTGTTTCTGGAGAGTATCAATCTAAATTAACTCTTATGAGTGAAAGTCTCAGAAATGACGGAAGAGTGTGGGTACCGAAGGACCCAAAGGATAAAGACAAACCCCCCAATGAGATTCCCGTATCAAAGAGGGATTATTTTTTGGAGAGATTGTATCCTACTTATGGGAATCTTGTGCCAAGAGATGTGGCTTCAAGAGCAATAAAGAGGATCTGTGACGAAGGAAAAGGAGTTGGTCCAACTGGGCAGGCAGTTTATCTGGATCTTACAGATGCCATAAAGAAATATGGAAGAGAGGTAATAGAGAGAAAGTATGGAAATCTGTTTGATATGTACGAAAAGATCACCGGACAAAGTCCTTATGAAGTTCCTATGATGATATATCCAGCGGTTCATTACACAATGGGCGGTCTTTGGGTAGATTATACCCTTATGACCACAATCCCAGGGCTTTTTGCACTTGGTGAAGCCAATTTCTCTGATCATGGGGCAAACAGACTGGGTGCAAGTGCACTTATGCAAGGACTCGCTGATGGTTACTTTATTATACCCTATACCTTAGGAGGTTATTTGGCAGGGGAGAGCTTTTCAGAAGTAACAGAAACACATCCTGCCTTTAGAGATGCAAAGCTTCAAGCAGAGGAGCTTATAAAAAAGTTGCTTTCTTTGAAAAAAGGAAGAAAGACAGTGGATCAGTTCCATAGAGAACTTGGCAGAATCATGTGGGATTATTGTGGAATAGAAAGAGAAGATGAAAAGATGAGACAAGCAAAACAGATGATTTATGAATTACAAGAGGAATTTTGGAAAGATGGAATTGTTCCAGGAAGTGGGAATACTATCAATCAGAGTCTTGAAAAGGCAATGAGACTTGTGGATTACTTTGAATTTGCTCAGCTTGTTATTGATGATGCTCTTAGCAGGAGAGAATCATGCGGATG
>CAYMUI010000063.1:0-12164 GCA_964393645.1 uncultured Desulfobacterales bacterium
CATACACCCATTTTAATTCCTGTAAAGTGCAGACCTGAGGCACAAGTATCTCTGGATTTACCGGAAGCCCTTCTTTCATTATTTCAGCAGCAGCCTCTAATATTGCTCTTATTTGAGTTTTGTATATCTCTGGATATGTAATACCAAGTCTTACCCCTCTATGACCAAGCATGGGATTTATCTCGGAAAGTGCTCTGACTTTCTGCAATAGAGCTTCTTTCTCCTTGATAAGAGACTCTGCTAAGTGTTTGTCTTTCAGCTCCTCTAAGGCATGGCCTATACTTTCTAAATTCGCGGCATATCTTTTGTAAAGTTCGGGATCAAGCAGTTTTAATGTCTCTGGCAGGTCTTCTATTGCCTCTACCATTTCTTTTAATCTTTTTAGTCTATTTATTTCGTGTATGAGCTCATCTTCAGAGGGCAAAAATTCATGAATAGGAGGATCCAAGAGCCTTATAGAAACGGGCAACCCTTCCATTATCCTGAATATCTCTTTAAAATCTTCTTTTTGAAACGGGAGTAGCTTTTCCAGTGCTTTTTCTCTCTGTTCTTTGGTGTCTGCAAGGATCATCTCCTGAACAATAGGAAGTCTGTCCTGTTGGTTAAACATTCTTTCTGTTCTACAGAGACCTATACCAACTGCTCCGTACTTCTTTGCCTTTAACGCAGCATCTGGAGTATCGGCGTTAGCTCTTACAGTAAGCTCACTTATCTCATCAGCCCACTCCAAAAGTACCAGAAGATCTTCCATAAACTCTGGTTCTATGGTAGGAATAACTCCCAAGTAAACATTACCGGTACTACCGTCTATTGTTATGAGATCCCCTTCTCTTAAAACTACATCTCCAACATAAGCTTCCTTCTTTTCATAGTCTATTTTTAAGGCTTCACATCCACATACACACGGTTTTCCCATACTCCTTGCCACAACAGCTGCGTGAGAGGTCTTCCCTCCTCTACTTGTAAGCACCCCTTGAGATGCAAAAAATCCATGGATATCTTCTGGCTTCGTCTCCTCTCTTACAAGAATTACTTTTTCTCCAAGTTTTGCTTTTGTTTCAGCTCTGTCTGCATCAAACACGATCTTACCTGAAGCTGCACCAGGAGAGGCGGGAAGTCCTTTTGCTAAAGGCTCTTTAATGTACTTAGGATCAAGTTGAGGATGTAAAAGCTGAACCAACATCTCTGGTTCAACTCTAAGTATTGCCTCTTCCTCTGTAATAAGACCTTCATTTACCATGTCTATGGAAGTTTTTATAAAAGCAGATGCGTTCATTTTTGCGTTTCTGGTTTGAAGGCAATATAGTTTTCCTTTTTCTATGGTAAATTCAAAATCTTGAACTTCTCTAAAGTGCCTCTCAAGAGTGTGCCTTAATTTTTCCAGTTCTTTATACACGGTGGGCATCTCTTTTCTAAGCTCTTTTATGGGCTTAGGCGTCCTTATACCTGCTACCACATCTTCTCCTTGAGCATTTGTAAGATATTCTCCAAAAAGCCTGTTTTCACCTGTTACGGGATTCCTGGTAAAAGCAACCCCTGTGGCACTGTCTTCTCCCATGTTACCAAAAACCATGGTGCATATATTCACCGCTGTTCCGTTAGCCATATCAGGAGTAATATTAAACTCTCTTCTGTAATCTACTGCTCTTTTACCCATCCAAGAATTAAAGACTGCTTTTACTGCAATATAAAGCTGTTCATATGGATCAAAAGGAAATTCTCTACCGGTACTCTGTTTTACAATCTCAAGAAATCTGCGACATGCTTCTTTCAGAGCATCTACATTTAAGTCTGTATCTAATTTTGCTCCATATTTTTTCTTTATTTCTTCAAATGCCCTGCTGAACTTTTCTTCTTCTACTTTTAGTCCCACACTTCCAAAAAGCTGGATAAAACGCCTATAAGAGTCATAAGCAAATCTTTCATTATTTGTAAGTCTTGCAAGTCCCTCTGTTATCTCATTATTCATTCCGAGATTTAAGATAGTATCCATCATACCTGGCATAGATATAGCAGCCCCCGATCTAACAGAAACCAGTAATGGATTCTGGGGATTTCCAAATCCTTTTCCGGTCTTTTTTTCCAGATACTTCATCCCTTCCTTTATCTGTTCCACTAACTCTGGCCAGAGTTGTTGTTTTCTTTTTTCCAGAAACTCTACACATGCCTCTGTAGTAATAACAAATCCTGGAGGCACGGGAATGCCTATCTGGGTCATTTCACACAGATTTGCTCCTTTTCCTCCTAAAAGCTTTTTGTTTTTTCCATCTCCTTCTTCAAAAGTGTAAACATATTTCTTAGGTGCCATAGCAACCCTCCTTTTCTTTCATTATTTCTTCATAAAAATCTGCCACTTTCTGAAGCCTTTTTCTTTCAGATATAATATCGTCCAATGGTAGATCTATGTACGCTCCTCTATCTCTTACATACTTTATGTGAGGTCTGCCATACACATCTTTTTCAGGAAGTATCGCATCATTTTTGCCATCAAATTCTACGGGTAAAATCCCGTGCCTTTCGCACACATCTAAATTAAATACGGGTGCTACCTTTACCCACTTTCCATTAATAAAAAGTTCAGCATAACCATGATATACAAATAACCTATCACCTTTTCTTACCTTAAGTATGTGCTCTGGAAGTTTGAAGTTAACTATGTCTGCAAATCTAAGTCTTGCAGGGATACCAGAAGCCCGAGCTAATGCTACAAGCAAAACCGCTTTCTGTACGCAATAACCTTTCTTTCTGGATAAAATTTCGGTTGCCCTGTTATCTTTTTCGCGTAATTTTGAAATATATATCGTATACTTTATCTTATCTCTTACAAAATAGAACAAAGCCTTTGCTATTTCAGATACATCTCTTTTACCGGATGCGATAATCTGTGCTGTCTTTTTTATAGAAGGTGCATCTGATTCTATAAACTTGGTGGGCTTAAGATATTCTAACATATCATACAATAACCGTCTTTTTTATAAATTTTACCACATCATCTGGATCATCCATAACAGTCAAAAGTTCCATGTCTTCACTTGAAATGTACCCTCTTTTCAAAAGATGCTCATTTATCCAGTCCATAAGGGGACCCCAATAATCAGATCCAACAAGTACAAGTGGAAAAGGCTTCATCCTCTTTGTTTGAATGAGAGTAACAGCTTCAAATATCTCATCTAATGTACCGAATCCTCCTGGCATTCCTATATACGCTTGAGCATATTTCAAAAACATCACTTTTCTTACAAAAAAATATCTAAAATCCAGTTTTATATCTATGTAAGGATTTGGTTTCTCTTCCATAGGAAGTTTTATATTGAGTCCAATTGACTTTCCTCCCCCTTCCTTTGCTCCTTTATTCCCTGCTTCCATCACTCCGGGACCACCTCCGGTAATGATATGATAACCATTCTGAGCCAATTTTCTCGCTATTATTACGGTCTTTTCGTAAATATCATCTCCCGGCTTTACCCTGGCAGATCCAAATATAGAAACGCACGGGTATATGTCGTGTAGCTCTTCAAATCCATCTACAAATTCCGCCAAGATCTTAAAAAGTCGCCATGTGTCATTTATTGAAATGGAATCTATTAAATATTGCTTCTCCAACATGTAACTCTCCTAAGTTTGATTTTTTTATAATAGCTGCCGCATCATTTCTTGACAATATAAAAATACGATGATACTCTTTCTGCAAATCAGAAAGGGGTTAGGTGTATGAAATACATGAGGTATTATGAAACGCTTTATCTTATAAGACCTGATCTTGATCCTGAAACATACAAGTCTGTGGTGGAAAAATATAACAAGATAATAGAGGAAAATAAGGGTGTAATCACAGAAGTAGAAGAATGGGGAAAGAAAGAACTGGCTTATGAAGTGGAGAAGTTTAAAGATGGATTCTATGTATTAGTGAGATTCTGTGGAGATGCTGATCTTCCAGAAAAACTGCAGAGAGACTTTAGACTGGATGAAAGAGTGTTAAAGTTTATAGTGATAAAACTAAAAGATCGAGTAAATCCAGAAGAATTAAAGCAAGATATCTCTGACGAAGATGCAAAAGAAAAGGAGGTAAAAGCAGAGAATGGAAGCAAATAAAGTACAAACTACTCCAGTAAGACCCTATTATAGAAAGAAGATATGCAAATTTTGTGCGGATAAAAGCTTGGTTATAGATTACAAGAGACCGGACATATTAAAAAATTTTATTACAGAAAGAGGAAAGATAATTCCTTCAAGGATTTCGGGTACATGTTCTAAGCATCAGAGAAAACTGGCCAGGGAAATAAAAAAAGCAAGAATTATGGCACTCCTTCCTTTTGTTGTGTATTAATGAGAGATTATAAGATATTTATAAAAGCCTACAACGAAGTAAAGAAAAACATAGATCCCAATAAGAAAGGGGTCTTACCAGAATTAAGCAGACTGGTATGTTACATACTTATGGGAGTTCCTCCTGTACCTGCTGACGAATATGATGTGCCAGAAGCTCAAGAAATAGCCATTGCCCAAAGAATTGCTATATTAAAAGCACTATTTGTAGAAATAAACAAAGATGAACCCGAAGATTTTATAGACAAAGGTCTAAACCTATATGACACAGCAGGC
Source organism: uncultured Desulfobacterales bacterium (assembly GCA_964393645.1). Taxonomy (GTDB): domain Bacteria; phylum Desulfobacterota; class DSM-4660; order Desulfatiglandales; family JALVZP01; genus JALVZP01. The sequence goes on from CAYMUI010000063.1 coordinate 4,603, forward strand.
AGAATGGCAAAAGAGCTGTTAAAAGAAAATATGTCTGACGAATTGTGTGAATTCTTAGACAAACATATAACATATCATCCCCAATTAGATGACTATGATTTCATATAAGATACAAGGAGGAGATCCATGAATACAGAAGAACTTGCTGCTCTTATGAAACAGGTTGAAGAAAAAGGGTTAAACTGGTCTGAAGTAGAAAAAAAGATAGAAGTTCCAAAACAGCTGCTGGATTTGTATGTAAAATCAGGGCCTGTCCCTGTAACTCTTATAAAAAAGCTTAGACAAGTAGTTGAATCACCTCAAAACTAAACACAAACATCAATAAAAACGCAGGGTGGGAGGAATTTTTACAAGTATACCAGGAGGAGGTTCTTCTCCCTTATCAAAACCGTTAAATTCTGCCAATTTTGCAGAGCCTATATCAGAACCATAGTATTTTATGGTGATTGATTTCCATGTCTCTCCTTTGCGTACCTTGTGAACCTTTAAACGAAGAGGTTGAAGCTTCATAGCTTCTTCAGGTTTCAAAAACTCCCATCCTCTTATCATTTCCATAAGTGCTTTCTGCAGTTCCGGAAAATCCTTCTTCTTGCTTGAACCTATCAGCCTATATCCATTTTCTCCTCTGACAAACGAGATAAGCTCTGCCGTTATTTCCCCTCTACTTCTATCAAACCCTTTGAATATAGTTGCCATGGCACCATACGGCATCTTTTCTTTTAAATCCTGCAGTTTAATGAGTCCGTGTTTTAACATCTGCTTTTTATTTTTTCTATGATAGTCTTCTGCGCTGATTCTTTTCATAAGAGGATCAACATCCACAAAAGCAGAAAACTGTTTTTTGGAATTTAAAAAGATAGCAGTGGCATACTTACTTCTCAATCTTACAAACCAACCGTAAGGAATCTTTATACTAAAACAATACTGCTTGTTATAGTATCTATCCTTTAATACTAATTCATTGTTGGTTCTTTCTCCCATAGCAAGTCCATCCAGAAGAGCAATATACTCATTTCTCCTTATGTGCCTTTCAAAACACTTAGGACATGTGCGCCTAAGTTCTTTAAGCTCTTCTTTTGCAAGTTTTATCCTTTCATCAGTGGGGGGATGAGTCATAAACCATACCTCAAACATAGATGGTTCTCTTGCCTCTAACCTTTTTATTTGCTTTAAGACACTTAAAAACGCCAGTGGATTATAACCTGCTCTTACCATGTATATAAGTCCGTAATGATCAGCCTGTCTTTCGCAATCTCTTGAAAACTTGTTAAAAGCCAATACAAGACCAAGGTTTACAAATTGACCATAGTTTTGAACCACTCCACCCGTAGCAATGTTGACGCCAAACAATAGAAGATTTACGAGTTTTTCCTTAGATATCTGAGCAGCAGAGTGGCGTGCAGCCACATGGGTAGTTTCATGTCCGAGAACAGCGGCCAGTTCATCAACAGAGTTTATTCTTGCTAAAAGCCCTCTGTGTACGAATATAAAACCGCCCGGAAGTGCAAAGGCATTAAAATCCGGAGTATCTACTATTTCAGCCCTGTAAATCAAATTTGGTCTATCACTATGCTTTCCAATATTGTCCTCTACCCTTTTTACAAGGGCTCTTAACTTTGGAAGTTCAAGGTAAATACCCATTTCTTCTTCCACTTGTTTTGCAGCCCTTCTTCCCATTCTGAATTCTTCTTCTTCTGAAACCAACATCAATTGCCTCTTTTTGGTCACAGGATTTACAGCACAACTCAAAGACAAGATAAGTATCACCGCATAGATCCATTTGAAGGGGCTCATCTTTACCTCCTTCTATGGTAAAAGTCACTTTAACCATAAAACAGAGATCTTAAAAAGTCAAAACACAAAATCGCTATACCTTTACTAAGAAATTATGATATGTTACTTCAAAATGGACAAAGAAAAAGGTAAAGGAGGGGAGCATGGCAGAATTTCCAGAGGTTCCCATAGAAAAATTGAGAGCAACAATTGATCCGGATAGTCTTTCCTTCAACAGTACAGAAGAGCTGCCTCTACCCGAAGAACCTGTACTTGGGCAAGAAAGAGCAAAAGACGCGATAAAATTCGGTATAGGTATAAAAGCAAGCGATTATCACATCTACATAGCTGGTCCTCCTAAAGCAGGACTTACATACATAGCAAAAGTCTATTTAGAAGAACAGGCAAAGAAAGAACCAGTACCACCTGATTGGTGCTATGTAAATAATTTTAAGGAACCAGACAAACCAAAAAGCCTCAAGATAAGTGCAGGCAGAGGTAAAGAGTTAAAGAAAGACATGCAAGAACTCATCGAAACCTTAGAAAATAAGATTCCTCAGGTATTTGAAAGTGAAGATTATAAAACAAGTGAAGAAAAACTGAAAAGGGAGTTCGAAAGAAAAAGAGCAAGTATTATTGAATCCTTATCCAAGGAAGTGGAACAAGAGGGATTCTTGCTACAGGTCTCACATATGGGTATGTTAATCGTTCCGGCTGGTAAAGACGGTACCCCTATCACTCAAGAAGAATTAGCGGAATTACCCAAAGAAGAAAAGGAACGACTGAAACACAAAAGTGATCAGTTACACAAAAAGATGAAAGAAGCGGTTAAAAAGATAAGAGAGCAAGAAGCTGAGTTAAAAAAAAGCAGGGACAAACTAAAAAAAGATACAGCTCTTTTTATTGTATCCCAACATATGGAACCGTATTTTGAAAAATATGCGGATGAAAAAGAGGTAATAGAATATCTAAAATCGGTGCAGGAGGATATAATAGAAAACATCGACGATTTTGTTAAAAAAACAGAACCTTCTTCTGGACAGACTCACATTCCTATCCCCTCCCTGACCAAAGAATCTCTTCGCAGAAGATATGATGTAAATGTGATTGTAGACAATTCTGAACTAAAAGGTGCTCCAGTAATAATTGAATCCAATCCGGCATATCCTAACCTGTTCGGCACAATCGAAAGACAAGCCATGTTAGGAGCCCTTTTTACAGACTTTACCATGATAAAACCGGGTTCTCTTCACAAAGCAAACGGTGGATATCTCATAATGAAAGCATTGGATCTTCTGAGATGGTACATCTCGTGGGAAGCTTTAAAACGTGCTTTAAGGGATAAAGAAATAAAGATAGAGGATCTCGGAGAATTATATGGAATATTCAGCACAAGAACTATAAAGCCGGAACCTATTCCTTTGAATATAAAGATTGTACTTACAGGAGATCCTTATCTCTTTGAACTTCTGCACTTATTTGACGACCGTTTTCCAAAGTTATTCAAGATAAAGGCTCACATGGACGACAGCTTAGACAGAAAGGATGAGGTACTGCTTAAATTTGCCCAAATGGTGGCGAGATTCTGCAGAGAAAATAACATAAGACATGTGGACAAAACAGGAGTTGCAAGGCTTGTAGAGTACAGTATGGAGCAAACAGAAGATCAGGAAAAGATATCATTAGAATTAGGAGACATAAAAGATCTTTTGATAGAAGCAAACTACTATGCGGGACTTGAAAATGCAAATCTTATAAACGCACAGCATGTAGAAAAGGCAATTGAAAAAAGAATATACAGAGCAAATCTTATAGAAGAAAAGATAAAAGAGCTTATAGAAAAGAATATCTTTTGGGTAGAAACAGATACCCAAAAAGTAGGGCAAGTAAATGGCTTGTCTTTACTTATGACAGGAGATCACGAATTTGGAAGACCAAACAGGATCACAGCAACTGTTTCTGTAGGAAGAGAAGGGGTAATTGCTATTGAAAGAGAATCTCGCTTGAGCGGAAAAATCCACACAAAAGGAGTTATGATTCTTTCCAGCTTTATCAGAGAAAGATTTGCGCATAACAAACCGCTTTCCTTGACAGCTACTTTGTGTTTCGAACAAAGCTATGGCCTTATAGAAGGAGACAGTGCTTCCAGTGCGGAATTATTTGCACTGCTTAGTGCACTGGCTGGGGTTCCCATCTATCAGGGTATTGCAGTAACGGGATCTGTAAGTCAAAAAGGAGAAATCCAGCCTGTTGGAGGGGTAACGAAAAAAATTGAGGCTTTTTACGATATATGTAAAAGAAAGGGCTTGAATGGAAAACAAGGAGTGATTATACCAGAAAAAAATGTAAAACATCTTATGCTAAAAAAAGAGATTATCGATAGTGTTAAGGAAGGCAAGTTCCACATATGGCCCATATCCAAGGTAGAAGAAGGCATTGAGATACTTACGGGAATGAAAGCCGGGGAGCTACAACCAGATGGCACATATCCTGAAGGGACTTTGTTCAGAAAGGTGGACGACAGGCTCAAAGAGTTTGCGCGTATCGTTAGCGAATTTGGTAAAGAGGAAGAAGAGGAAGAAGGAGGGGAAGAAGAATGAACACACAAGAGATGGAATTCGTTCTTATAAAAGAGGTCATTTTGGAAAGTGATCCCGAAAGAGGGAACATGGTAATATTAAAAGAGCATCCAGATGCAGAACGTTACTTCCTAATGTTTGTAGGTGATGCAGAATTTGCAGCAATTGCAAAGGAGAAAAATCTTATAAGACCTAAAAGACCTCTTACTCACGATCTTTACATAAGCATATTAGAAAAATCTAATGTAAAGTTCCTAAGAGTAGAAATCAATGATCTAAAAGAAGATACCTTTTATGCCAATGTGGTATTTGAAATAGAAGGGGTAGAACATAGAGTGGACAGTAGACCAAGTGATAGCGTCGCGTTAGCATTGAACAGAGGCATTCCTATATTGGTTAGAAAAGATCTTTTTAGAAAAAGACTCACAGAAGAAGAAATAAAAGACTATGAGGAAATTATAAAGAGCGTAAAATTCTAACGCGTATTAACAGTGTCTGCTTTTTTTTCTTTCTTAGTATCCGGGGGTAGATACGAATACTTACCCTCAGATATCTGATACGGAATCGGTAGCAGGAACTTACCTACCTCACCATTTTCAGAGATACGCCAAAGTCTTCCGGTCCATGTATCCAGCATATACTGGTCTTTTTCTGAATCTGAAATCTGCCCAAACACATAACGACCATTGTAACTTGAAAGCACATTATTTGTCTGAGACAGGTTTCTTTTTTGTATACCAAATGGTTGAGCAACACATATTACTGGAAAAATAAAGAAAACAGACACTAAGACCCAAAATTTCCTCATTATTCCACCTCCTTATAAGATATGGTTTTTTATAACTTACTGAAATAGACAAATCCCTGCAAGGTGAATGTTACTAATCAAGCAGGCACTTTCTTGCAAAAACTTTTACTGTTTTATATAGAAAAGCAAAAAAAGGAGATCTGATATGAAAACAATAGAAACAGAGGTCTCTAATAGGATAGCAATAATACGACTTAAAAGACCTTCGGTTTATAATGCCATCAACATTGAACTGGCAAAAGAGTTGTCAGACACTTTAATCCAGCTATCTGAAGATAAAGGTGTTTGGGGAATTGTAATAACAGGAAGTGGGAAAGCATTTTGTGCAGGTGGAGATCTAAAGTGGATCCTCAGTCAAGGAGAGGATTACCATAAAACATTTTATACAATAGTAGGACAATTTCACAGAGCCATAATGGAAATAAAAAACATGAAAAAGCCGGTTGTTGCAGCAATAAATGGAATGGCTGCAGGCGGCGGATTTTCCTTAGCTCTGTCTTGTGACTTTAGGATCATGGAATCCCATGCTCAACTGATTCTTGCCTATACTTCCAGAGGTCTTGCTATAGATGGAGGAGGAACTTACACTTTACCCAGAATAGTGGGAATCGCAAAGGCTCTCGAAATAATAGCACTTGACAAACCTATTTCGGCACAAGAAGCCTTGAATATGGGGCTTGTAACAGAAGTCGTACCAAAAGGGGAATCTGTGAAAAGGGCTGTAGAACTCATAAAAGATATAGTTAAAAGAGTGCCCCTTCATTCCTATGGGATCTGCAAAAATCTTATACACGAATCATTCAGAAATCCGTTGGAACTCCAACTGGAAAAAGAAAGGGAGGCAATAGCATATGCCTCCCAGCAACCAGATGGAAAGGAGGGGATTTTGTCGTTTGTAGAAAAAAGAGCACCAGTTTATAAAAATAATTAACAGAGCTTGTGATTTTCTTTTATACAAAGCTCTATTATGTCTTTTATGTTAGCTTCTGCTACCGCGATACATGTGTCAGCAGCGCCGTAGTACATCCTCAATATTCCGTCTTCGTCAACTATTGCTCCACACGGAAAAACCACATTAGGAACATCTCCCATTCTCTCATACTCTGCCTCTGGCCCAAATATAAAGTGAGAGGTATAGCCAAGCACTTTCTCTGGATGTTCTAAGTCCAAAAGCATGGCACCTATCCTGTATATTCTTCCGGCAGGGGTTACTCTTACCCCATGATAAAGGCAGAGCCAACCTTCATCTGTTTTAATAGGAGGAGTGCACATGCCCAATTTAGAATGACCCCACCCGGGCTCGGGAGCGAGTATGACACCTGATTTTTTCCAGTAAATAAGATCATAAGAGTAGTTAATCCAGATTGCTGGATGTGCCCCCGCCACTCCACCAGGTCTGTCCAGAAGCACATATTGTCCGTTTATCTTTTCGGGAAACAAGACAGCATCTTTATTGTCTGGGGGGCCAATGATAGCTATTCGTTCAAATTCTACAAAATCTTTTGTTTTACCTATTCCAACCCTGGGCCCATATATGCCAAATGCTGTGTAGGTAATGTAATAAGTATCCTCTTGCTCTATAAAAGTGATCCTTGGGTCTTCCACTCCATAAACTTCAAATGGATGAAACGCCGGATCTTCAGAAGGACACACCCATGGATTCTCATCTACCTTAAATCTATATCCATCTTTTGATCTCGCTATTGTCAGATGACTGTATCCTCGCAAATCTTCTATCCGCAGAAGCAGTATGTACTCATCATTGAATTTACAGGCAGCAGCATTAAAAACCGTATTACACGGATAGGGTATATCGTTCCTCTGTATTATTGGATTTTCATCATAACGGTTAAATGGATTTAACTTCGCCATTTAAAACCTACCCTCCCTATTTTTGAGTAATAATTTTGACTAAAAAATCAGATGAAGTAAAGGAAAAGATAAGTTGACAGCTCAGCTCTTTATTTTATATAGAAAAATCAGATCTGTTCCCAAAAAGGAGGGAAAACTCATGAAAAAGAAAAATGTGATCTTTTTTGTATTTCTTTTTCTTATCATTATGCCCTGGGTATGTATTGCTTCAGATAAACAAAAAGACGATTCCTTAGAAGAAGAATTTGGGCTACCCGAAAAGGTAATAGTTAAAGATCCTCTTCAACCTTATAACCGAGCAATTACAACCTTTAACGACAGAGCATACTTCTATGCTCTCAAACCGGTTGCAAAAGGCTACGCGAAAATAGTGCCAGAAACCGTAAGGCTAAGCATAGACAGATGTTTTAAAAATCTGGGATTCCCTATTAGATTTGTAAACAACTTACTACAGTTAAAATTAAAAAATACCGGTATAGAATTAACAAGATTTGTGATAAATAGTACCATCGGAATAGCTGGCTTTACAG
>CAYMUI010000064.1:0-12423 GCA_964393645.1 uncultured Desulfobacterales bacterium
TATAAGGTATGCTGTAAAATTGGGGTTAATAGACATAGACCTTTGGAAAAAATAATTTCTTTGTAGGCATTTTCCCTACCAAAATAGGGTGTCTATCCTATAGATGTGGCTTTGATTTTTCTATAGTATTAGAGCAAAAAAATTCTAATCCTTACCACCTATGAAAGATTCTCGGATAAAAGATTTTGTGAGAAGAAATATGGAAATCATTTTCAAGTAATCATGAATGACATTAAACAAGAAGATGATCTAAGGGCCCTCGATTATAACGGATTCAATGTTGTTTTTTATAATTTTCCATTTGATACATGGGGAGAAGAATTTAGATACGAATCCTATTAGACTTTATTTATAAATTGTCTCTTCAGTTAATTGTTGACATAATCTGGAATACATGTTTATTATAAGCCTGACTTTAGATTGAAGGGGGGAGCGGTTATGAAAGAGAAAAGGTTTCTAATTACTCTTTTGGTTTTAAGTTTGGTCGTCTTCTTGGGTGGTCTTTGGGTAAATGCAAATGACAATTCCCCGCCAGCAGAAATAGTAATCAATAACACAGGATATGTGAAGGACAAAAAAGGCCCTGTAAAATTCTCTCACGAGAGACATGTAAAAGAACACCAGATAGCATGTAATGAATGCCATCATGTTTATAAGAATGGAAAAAATGTTTGGAAAGAGGGAGATCCTGTAAAAAAGTGTGCAGAATGTCATAATCCTGTGAGGAAAAAAGGGCAGAAACCGATGGACCTTATGCATGCATATCACAAAAACTGTATGGGGTGCCACAAGAGATTGGCAAAAGAAGGAAAAATAAGCCAATCAGAGTTTAAGAAACTAAGAAGATGTAATACCTGTCACGCTAAAAAAACTTCCTAAAAGCTAAGTCGCACTTCTGTGTAAAAAAAGGTGAGGTTGTGTTTCGCTTGAAAAGCCTTTTTCACAACCTCGCCTCCCCATATGTGGCTTACATAGATGTCAATGTCTACCTTTATTCCAGAAAGGTTGTAAATGTTCTTGAGAAAAACAGAAAGATCCCACATTCTTAAAAGATCTTTATCCTTAGTGCTGATGTGAGAAGAAATGTAACCATAGCTGCCTTTGTCTGGGCGCATCATACCAGAGCCCAGATACCAAAAATCAGCTCCTTCAGTAAGCCGAACAAAGTGAACATCTGAGCGTACTAACACCTTTCTACAAGGAGTAAGTATAACTTGGGTCATAAAGTAGTTCGTGTTCATAAAGGTATACGAAGGAGTTAAAGAGTATATGCGTAAAGTCGGAATCATCATAAAAAAGGTGTGATGCTTCCTATCATCAGGATCACCATCTCCTGTGCCATAGAAGTAACCGCCTCTGATCCAAGGATTCCAGGGAAAATTTTTAAAGTTACATCCAGCCTCCAAGGAAATTGCCCAAGCATTATGATCTAATACATGATCATTTCCTCCTATACCTCTTCCCCAGTTTCCCCACTGGTAACCGCCCCAGATCAGAAAATCTAACATTTCAGGACCCACTTTGTGCACATGTATTAGATGGGCTCCTGCCATGTGGATTTCACAGTCTCCGAGTCCACTTAACTCGGCGGTATAGTTGTGTCCATTTATTATCTTGATATTAAAAGGCAGTCTTCTTTTATCGTTGTAGTAATAATAGAAAAGCTGAGCATCTGTATCAGGCAGGCAAGGGTTGTTTTCTTTTATGCTAAAAGTTACTGTTGCTATGCTTATTCGGTGAGTTGACTTTCCGTTTTTGGTCCAATCATCCCTTTTGAGGTAAAAACCACCTGGAGTAGGATGCATATACGATGCAGTAATATTCCAAAACCGGGAATCATACGAGACCTCAAACCCGTCAAAACCTCTTCCCACTCTTGACCAGTCAAATGGCCCTATCATACGCTGCGAAACCCTTAGTTTTTTCAGCCACCTTAAGTTTTTGTTCTTAGGCAGACCTGCTTCAAGACCTGATAAATAAAGAAATCTTCCGAACTTAAACCAGAATCCATTCAAAAACGGGGATCTAACCCGAATCCACAACTGAGATAAGGCAACATAGCCGGGATCAGTAGATTTAGAAGGATGTGTGACAGGCCCACCAAAATGTCCGTTAAACTTATAATAAAGAGCGCCCAATCCAAATTCAGCATCGTCTGGCAGGCCACCAAATTGCGTCCAATTTAACTGGACATAAGTATCAATTAATGAATAAGACATTCCTATTCCAAGCCTTAATTTGTTTGATACAAAATCGTAAGTTCTGTTATAGTCATAACCATCTTGATAACCTTTTTTATCAAATGTATCCCAATATTCAAATCTCAGCTCCTGTTTAAGATCAAACCTAAATGTACACTTTCCTTTATTTACGGAATAGCCAAGAGCAACTGAATTACACATCAGAGCAAAACAGTATCCCAAGGTGATCAGCAAAAAATGAATCACCTTACCCATGAGAAACCTCCTTTAGTTCAGATAGAGGGATTTAGATTTATTCAAGGCGTTAAATAGGGTGGCAATAATATTTTCGAATAAAGGTCTTAATCTATCGTTTAAAAATGAAATCCGCTCTTTCATACTCGGAACTTGTCCAGCTATAGACCTTCCATATTCTTTAACCAGTTGATGAACTTTATCATGAGGATCGCTTATCCTTCGCAAGTCCGGATCTATGTGACCATTGCTCAATACATTGCCGTTGCTCAGTAATTTACCTAACAAGCAGTTATTTCCGTCGATCTCATCAGGAGTATTTCCCTTTAATATGGACTGAACGGTTTTAGAACGCCATAACAGATGATCCAAGTAAACCTCTTCTAACACCACCGAAGTGTTCAGTCCTTTTAGTTCCTCTATTGAAGAGCGTTTATCTGAAACATTAAACAGCCGCACAACATGTGCCATTTCTCCAATCACTTCTTTAAGAGACTCTACAGGGGTCTCTAACTGAGAGGCTATATGCAAAAACCTATCACTTATCTTTTTCAGTTCATTTGATTCCTTGTTTAAGTGATCAACATCTTGATAACCCAGGTTTATCCGATCCGAAATGTCTTTAACTACAACGGTTTGCTCTTCAGCCGCACTCGCTATGGTGCTTGTATATTCACTCAGCTCCACTACCGCCTTTACGATCTCATTCATTGAAGAAACAGCCACTTCCACATCTTCTCTTATAGAATCGATCATCTCTGAAATCTCTTTAGCAGACTTCGAAGTTTCTTGTGCAAGTTCTTTTATCTCATTTGCTACCACAGCAAAGCTCTTACCTGCCTCTCCAGCCCTTGCCGCTTCTATAGTAGCATTAAGAGCAAGTAGATTGGTTTCTTCAGAAATCTTTTGAATTGCCTCTACAATCTTACCTATTTCTTGGGCATGGGTTCCAAATCGTGTCATTACTGCGTTAGCGTTTTCTGCCTTATTTCTGACCTCATTTGTAGCACTGGCAATCCGGGTTATACTTTCAGAAATCTCGTTAATAGCCTGAGACAACTCACTTGTTGAATGATTAACAGCCTCTATGGTCTCCTTAGTGGTCAATGCGATCTTATTTACCCTATCCACCAGATTTCCCACCTCTTTTGCACCATCCATTACTTCCTGAGTATTATTGGAGATTACCTCCTGGGTATCCCGCTGTAACACTTCTTGAGATTTTATTACCTTCATAGAACTACCTATAAACCTGGTCATAGCCTTTGCTACTCGTGCCAACTCCTTGATTTCATAAACGCCACTTTCTTGGATGGAAACATTCAGATTTCCAGTCGAGATTTCTTTGAAAGACATGATAATACTGTCTAATGGTAAAATTATCCTCTTTTTTATAAGCAAAAACCCTCCTATTACAGCCATAAGATTCAAAAGCACGGATAACACTAACAGTATCTGAGTCTGTCTCACTTTTTTTAAAGACAAATCCTGTAACGAAAGCACAAATTGATGGGCGAGCTTAAGCATACGCAAATTGTTATCTCTAATGTAAGAAAGATGTCTCTCAAATTCTGGAGAACCTGGAGAAGTATCTTTCAGTGCTAAGATGTGTTTGTAAAATTCATTCCACTTAACAGCGCACTCTTTCCATTTACTCAAGGCTTTTTGATCCTTGAGTTTTTGAAGCATCATCTGCTTGGAACCATCTTTTAAGGCATAGAGACTTTTATTGAAGAGAGCTGCTGTGTTTAATATCTTTTCTAAATTTTCCTTTGTTGGATTTTTGGCATATATGAAGGTCTCTTTTGTCATCTTTTGGGTCAGCATTCTCTGTCTCCCAGATATATTTAAAGCCACAGAAAGACCTTTTTGATAAGAAAAGATGTAAAAAACCACTATTGCAGCTATTAGTTGAAGAAAGAAAAGGAAAACTAACAGTAGTCCAAGCGCTTTTCTCAAACTAATATTCTCCATTTTTGCCTCCATCCCATCTTTAGTTTTACATATTATCGAACAGATAAAAAAAATTGTTCGCAGAACAAAGGCAGGTGGAATAAGGAAGGTTTAAATAAAAAACCCCTCTCAAAGTGAGAGGGGTTTTTTATCTGAATCTTTTAAAATAAAACTAAACTTCTGTTACAGTGATAGCTTCGTATTCACACACTTCTACACAGCTTTCACATCCTAAGCATTCTTCTGCATTTACTGGTACTGACTTTCCATCTTGCAACTCATAAACATCTACTGGGCAAACCTCAACACATTCACCGCAACCCTGACATTTTTCGGGATCTACTGTTGGTTGATAGGCCATCGCTTCTCCTCCTGTAAGTTTTATTTAAGACAAAGCTACATAGGTGTCTTTAAGCCCCCACCTCCTCTTTTACAGAAACAGCCATCTTATAAAGCAGTGTCAATACCAAAAATCCTACTGCATAGACACCTATGCTTATCATTACTTCAGGTTTTGTTGGCCAATAATCAGTAATCCTACCAAATGGATTTGGAGTAAAACCGCCTATTACAAGGCCTAATCCTTTATCTATCCAGGTTGCTATGATAACGGAAATACACGCAATAAGAAGTGTATCTTCATTTCTACGAGTATGTGGGATTATCAATAACAACAATGAAATAAAAGCAAACACTGCTGCTGTCCACATCCATGGGGCAAGTCTTCCATGTCCGTGTAAGCCTTTAAATAGGAATATAATAGGATTCATGTGTTCTGGAATTTGGCTATAAAAAGCAGTAAACAATTCTAACAGGAAAAAGAACACATTTAATATCATGGCATAAGCAATTATTCCTCCCAGCGTTCTTATCTGCTCTTTTCCCGGATCAAAGTTACTCACCTTTCTAACTATAAGACACAAAATTACTAAAAGAGCAGGACCAGAGCAAAAAGCAGAAGAGAGGAATCTTGCAGCCATAATTGCTGTAAGCCAATAGGGTCTGCCAGGCAACCCTGCGTATATAAAAGCAGTTACAGTATGAATACTAAACGCCCACGGAATAGATATGTATATTAGCACCTTAACCCAATCTGGATAATGAACCCCTTTTCTTTCAGCACTTAGGACATTCCAACCGATAAGGATGTTTAAGAGCAGATAACCATTTAAGACAACCATATCCCAGAACAGTATTGAATGAGGAGTTGGATAGAAAAGAACATTTAACATCCTTACAGGTTTTCCTATATCAACAAAAATGAAAAGCAAGCACATTATGACAGCCGCTATGGCCAGAAATTCTCCAAAAACCGTAATCCTCGCAAAGGCCTTATAATCATGCAAATAGCACGGCAAAACCACCATCACACCCGACGCTGCAATACCAACCAAGTAGGTAAACTGGGCAATGTAGAATCCCCACGAAACATCTCTGTTCATTCCAGTAATAATGAGTCCGTTTTTAAACTGATACAAATAACATCCAAAAGCCACACCTATTACAGCCAAAAGAAATAAGATCCAATAAGCGTATCTCCTTGTACCTGTAAATATTGTTTGTATCATGGCTCCCTCTCACCCTATATTAGATAAAATATGTTTGGTCCTGTGCCTAACTCAGGTTTGCGTCTTAAAGAAAATCTTTTTTTAAGTACCTCTCTAACTTCAGAGTCTGAATCCAAAATATTTCCAAATATAAAACTGCCTTTCTTCATTTTGTTAGCAGTTTCCACGCAAATCGGATATTCCCCTTTATCTATTCTGTCGTAACAGAATGTGCACTTTTCTACCACACCCTTTGTCCTTGTAGGAAATTCTCTGTTAGTAGGAAAGTCTGGATTTAACTTTTTCAGCCTTTCATCTTTCATAACCATTCTCGGATCTCCCCAGTTAAAGCTTCTCGAACCATAAGGACAGGCTGCCATACAAAATCTACAACCTATACATCTGTGCCAGTCCATCATCACGATTCCGTCTTTTCTTTTAAAAGTGGCTCTGGTAGGACATACCCTACAACACGGGGGATTATCACAATGATTACACAAAAGTGGAAAACGCATCTTCTCTACTTCTTCAGTTATGTATGCTCCTTCTGCTTGGTCAGGAAAAGAATGCTCAAAATCTTCTTCCCAAATCCACTTTAATTCTTTTGGACCCGGGATTTTGGGAACATTGTGATATCTGTGACAAGCCTTTATTACTTCTTTTAAGAGCTTGTCATCTACTTTCTTCATGTCAATTGCCATAGCCCATTGGATCTTTTTCTCTTTTTGCAGTGGAGGAAGTGACGCTTCTAACTGTCCCGGCGCTAAAAGTTCAAATACTGATTTTGCACCAATACTAAATAAGGTAGTCAGACCAGCTATCTTTAGAAACTCTCTTCTATTGATACTCATCATTTTTCCTCCGGAGCAATATGGCAATTCCAACAGTAGGGATGAACCCCTAAGTAGTTATGACATTCGTCACAGAATTTGGTCTTATTAGAGTGACAATCTAAACAGGTATTTTGCAAACTTTTATAGTACACTTTGTCTGTCTTTGGTATGTAGTGACGCGTACCGTCACTTATAAAGTGTCTCCACTGATCCAGTAATCTCTTATCTAACCTCATTTCTCTGGCAAGTTCTCTTGGTCTGTAATATCTGTCTCCCTGTCTTACCACCTCATTTCTCCACTCATCTAAAAGTTGCATATGCCAGTCTCTCATAAACTGTTTAGAAGCTACACACTCACCCGCCTTCTTTGCCTTTTCTGTAAGCTGGGGCTCTGGTTTTTTGTAAGGCTTTCCTGCATCATAGATAAAAGGAGAGATAAAAAAAGCGACACCAATAATCAGACCCGCTAATATCTTTGCTCCATCATACAGCATCCTCTTGTTCCTCCTCTACACCTACGAGGGGATTTCCCCGTAGGTCTGTAGTCCTTTTCTTCTCATCTTTAAAAACTAACGCATTACCCACTAACTCATGCACGCCAGTAATATCCACCTCAGGCACCCAGTACTGCATAAGTGTAGGAAGAGCGGCTCTGTCTATTGCACATATACATGCCATCATATTCACACCATACTTTTCATGTACATATTTTACTGCATTTGCACGAGGCAAACCGCCTCTCATCCTTAGTTCCATATTTTCTCCCGCATTCAAACCAGCACCACTGCCACAGCAGAAAGTTTGCTCTTTTATAGTGTTGGGTGGCATTTCATAAAAGTTTCTACACACGCTTTTTATTACATACCTCGGTTCATCAAAGAAGCCCATCCCTCTTGCAGGATTACAAGAGTCATGGAAAGTTACCACGAGATGATCATTCCTTTTTGGATCTAACTTCAGTTTATTATTTCTTATAAGATCTGCGGTAAACTCTACAATGTGCACTATCTTGTGCCCCTTTGCGTGTTCAAATTTGGTTCCTGTAATAGGGGACACTGGCTCTTCTAAGTAATCTGGAGGACCATTAAAAGTATCAATGTATTGATTAAGCAAGCGCCACATATGGCCGCATTCTCCGCCCAAGATCCATTTTACTCCGAGTCTCTTTGCTTCCATATATATCTTTGCATGCAACCTTTTCGCCATTTCATGAGAAGTAAAATATCCGAAATTTCCTCCTTCTGATGCATATGTGCTCCAGGTTATATCAAATCCATATTCTTGTTCGAGATAATGAAATAGCAATAGATATCCCATACAGGTATAAGTTCCTGGATCAGCAAAAACATCACCAGAAGGAGTAACAAATAATATCTCAGCCCCTTTTCTGTTAAAAGTGGGCTGCGGTCTTACTCCGACCACTTCTTCACATTCGTCACACAAAAACTCTATCATGTCTTTATAAGTGTGAGGTTGTAATCCTAAGTGGTTTCCTGTGATATAGCAATTTGCAACAGGAGCTGAAATCCAGTCTGTATTCAGACCAAGTAGATTGGTCAGTTCTCTGCCCATAATGGTAATTTCTGCGGTATCTATACCATACGGACAAAAAACAGAACACCTTCTGCATTCAGAACACTGATAGAGGTAATACCATATCTCTTTTAAGACATCATAAGTAAGCTCTCGTGCTCCAGCCAGTTTTCCGAATAGCTTGCCTCCTGTGGTAAAATACTTTCTGTAAACGGAGCGGATAAGCTCTGCTCTTAGGACGGGCATATTTTTTGGATCACCAGAGCCTATGAAATAATGACACTTATCAGCACATGCACCACATCTTACACAAATATCCATAAAGAGTTTAAAAGCACGATATTTTTCAAGCCTTTCCTTCATTCCTTCTATAAAAATCTCTTTCCAATTTTCAGGCAACTTCCAATCCTCATCAGTAGGACTCCAGTCTCTCGCATTAGGCATTCCAACTACTGCCAGATTCTTTCCCTTTGCCCCGTAGCAGTAGAAACCCGGTTTAAACTCTGGTTTCTTATCCATCCAGCTTTCGAAAAGCGGGGGTTTGTGATCAATCTTTGATAATTCCTCTGGTGCAGGCAAATCTTTGGGTCTGGCCATCTTTACATCTCCTTACTCTTCTGTTTGTTCTGTTTTTTCTTCTCCTTTCTTTTCGGGCATCTTTTCCACAGGTATTCCAGCTTCTATCATAAGGTCTCTAAACTCTTCCTCATATTCTTCATAAGTGTGTACCATTCCTGGATATTCCCACGCCGGTTTATTATCCCAAGGATTGACATGTCTCTTAAACCTAGTGTTGTTAGAAAGATTTCTTGTAGGACTCAAAAATATGCCTGCCATATGGCATATCTTACTAAAGGGTATGTATGCGATTAATGTGCACACAAAGAAAAGATGGATAAAAAATATAGTCCCGATTCCATCTGGTACATGAGGATGAAATTTAAATAGGCCAAATGCTAATTCCTTTACCTTGGTTATATCTACTCTAATGAAGTATCTCATTAAGACACCGCTGGTGCCGATTCCGAGTATAAGGAATAGCGGAAAATAATCAGATGGAAGAGAAACATATCTTACTTGAGGAATATACAAACGCCTGACAAGCAAATAGGTTACAGATAACAACAACAACAGGTCTGTTATGTATACCTCGGGGATCGTAAGGCCTGGAATAGGAAGAACTCCTGCTTGAAAGAAACCGTCTAATCTTTCAAGAAGCTTAACAAAACATGGAATCGGGTTAGTAAAAAATCTAAAATGGCGCAGAAAAATGATCAAAAATGAATAATGGAACACAATAGCTGCCATCCACAGCCATTTTTCCCATTCAAAGGCAATCTTCGGAAGATTTTCTATTCTTCTGTATTCAAGCCTAACATTTCTAAAAAGCGATCTAAAACAAAGAACTTCTAAGGCCATTCTTACAATGACACCTTTTGTGTCCTTAGGATTTTCTATCCAGCTATGCTTTACCATCGGAAGTGAAGACCACTGTTGTCCTGCAGTAGTGGGGATACGAAACGGAACCGGAGACCTTCCCCAATCCAACACTCTTAATATCATTCCTACCAAGAATATGAGAATAGCCAAATAAGGAATTACAACTCCAAATAGGGTATAAAGATGCAATACCCCTACGCCAACCCAAGGAATAAGTAGTACAACTGTTGCTGCTATTGCTGAGCTCAGTATTCCTATAAGGAAATTCATAAGAATAACACCCCTTTTTTTATTTTGATGTTATTTCAGGGATTTCGTAAACCAAATTTGCCATCCTTAGAAGTCCGCTTACTTGATTCTTTATTTCATTTACTCTTAGTTCATAAAGCTTATAACGACACTGCTCGTATATATCAAATGCTTCTAAAAGTAAAGAGCTTATTCTTTCATCCAGTTCTTCTCTTTCTTCATTGTTATATGAACCCCACTCGGTTTCTTCTTTAATGATATTTTTCAATTCCAAAATAAAGTAAAGTGCTGCTGAAGGAGAAAAATCTTGAACCGCTCTTATTTTTATTATCTGACTTAAAGAAGAATTGATCTTACTTTTATCCTGATTTACAAAGCCATCATACAGATTTCTTATCTCATTTCTTATTGTGTAGCCGACCGGATTAGCAAATTGATCTTTCTCGGTTTTGAGAAAACGCTGAGTATCTTCTGGATAACTTTCTATTAATTTGTTTTCCCATCTTTTTATTATTCTTTCTTCCTTTTCTTTTAGTGCCTTATTCAGACTCATCGCCTATGTACTTCATGCTCGATTTGAGAATGCTCTATAAAAAAAGAAAGACCATGTGTCAAGAGAAAATTTATAATCGAGTAACAAAAGCAAAATCAAATCTCTGTATTAATCTCCTTTGCCCATTGTCTGTTCTCTTTATACCAAGAAACCAACTTTTTCACTCCGTCCTCAAAGCGTGTCTCAGGTCTCCAACCTAAAAACTTAGATGCCTTGCTTATATCTGCCCAAGTAGCAGGAACATCAGCAGGATGTTTCGGCAGATACTTTATCCGCGCTTTTTTGCCAGTAAATCTTTCTATAAGTTTTATGGCGTCCATAAGAACTACAGGCTCATCAGAGCCTAAGTTTATAATTTGGTAACCTAAGGGTCTTAAGCCAAGTATAGTGCCTCTTGCTATATCGTCTATGTAAGTAAAATCCCTGGACTGACTTCCATCACCAAACACAACAATAGGCCTGTCCTCCATTATCCACTGAACAAATCTAAAAAGACTCATATCAGGTCTTCCTGCTGGGCCATAAACAGTAAAATAACGAAATACCGTAATATCTAAGTTGTAGAGATAATGATAAGTATAACACAAGGTTTCAGCAGATTTCTTGGAAGAAGCATAAGGAGAAAGAGGCTCATCAGTGTTAGTGTCCTCTTTGTATGGCATACTGCTGCTCTTCCCATACACAGATGAACTCGATGCCAGCACAAACTTTCCAACTTCGTATTTTCTACACATCTCCAGTAAATTAATGGTTCCGATCACATTTGTGTCAAAATATACCCAGGGATCTTCAACAGATTGTCTTACACCTGCTCTGGCTGCCAGATTTATGACCGCTTCAATCTTGCTGCTTTCTTTAAAAAGGGACTCGATTTTTTCTTTATCAGCTATGTCCATTTCATAAAATTTAAAAGATCTGTTCTGTAGCAAATGTTCAAGTCGCCATCTTTTTAACCTTACATCATATGCCTGATTCATGTTGTCTACACCCAAAACATTGTGTCCATCAGACAGTAAAAACTCTGCTACCTTTGAACCAATAAAGCCAGCCACTCCCGTAACCAAGTAAGATGGCATATTTATCCCTCCTTTTTAGCTTTTTTCCTTATTAATTTAAACGGCTTTCATTTTCAAGCAAAAACAAAAGAATAATTTGATTCCATATGATCAAAATGATATATGTAAAAAATACTCGAAAGGAGGTCACAGATGCCTATATATGAGTTTAGATGCCTAAAATGTGGAATGGTCTTTGAAAAGTTATTTATGTCTAAGGAAGAAAATATAGATTTAAGCTGCCCACATTGTGGTTTTGAAACAGTGGAGAGGGTCGTAAGCAGAACAAACTATATTATGGGACTGCCCAACAATGCAAAAAAACCAAAGTTAACGCAAAGATCGTGTGCTGGAGGTTCATGCTACAGTCTGGATTTGCCAGGCCCAACAAGAGATTAGCTATGTGCAAAAAAGAGCTTACAGAAGAAGATAAGGCTGTCATAATAGAAAAATTTGAAAAAGAGATAGCTTCAAATCCTATGATGAAAATGCTCGGAAGAACAGGAGTGTTAAATTGTATTTTTGCAGGAGAAAAATACAAGGATTGGAATATCATTTTTAGGTCCAAAGGAGACGGATTTGAGATTATAGATTTTGAATATGATCCAGAATCCAGAGAGGTAAAACTCAAGTGACAAAAGAGCTAATCCAAATTCCTGTTTGCCCTTTCTGTGGGCAAGAGATAGAAAGGCCGGGAATATCTGGGGATGATCCAGACATAGTGCTTGGAAGATGTAAATGTGGTGCTGTGTATGCGTGTGATGAAAGCGGAAAGAACTTGGGCACAGCTTTTGTGGAAGCCCTTGTATTTGCATGTAATAATGA
>CAYMUI010000065.1:0-1543 GCA_964393645.1 uncultured Desulfobacterales bacterium
TCAGTGGATACCATGATAAATCTGTCCACTTTAAACTTAACCGCAGCATTCATTACATTTCTGGATCCAATGATGTTGTTAAATACTGCCTCCCAAGGATGTATTTCTATCATTGGCACATGCTTATAGGCTGCTGCGTGAATCACTATATCAGGTCTGTATTTATCTACAACACCTTCTATAACTGGTCTGTATTGAACATTTCCAAGCACAGGACATATATTTTTAAACTCAAATCTGTACATAAGTTCTGTTTGAATCTCGTATAAGTTTGCTTCTGAAGCATCTAAAAGGATGAGCCGGGATGGTGCAAAGCGCACAAGTTGTCTGCAAAGCTCTGATCCGATTGACCCACCTGCTCCTGTAACCAAGATGGTTTTATCTTTTACGTAATTCGCAATCGTCTTTACATCAAGCTTTACCGGCCTTCTTCTTAAAAGATCTTCATATGACACTTCACGAAAATGCTTTACCGTAGCTTTGCCATCTACAAGTTCACTTAGTCCAGGAAGTGTCTTAAATGGAATTCCACACTTTTCACATATACTTATTATTCTTTTCATCTGGGCCCCTGTTGCACTGGGAATAGCAATAAGTATTTCTTCTATATTCAGTCCTTTTACAAGCTCTGGAAGTTCTTCTATCTTGCCTAAGACTTTTATCCCATGGATTGTCCTTCCCACTTTTGCGGGGTTATCATCAACAAAGCCTTCTATCTCATATCTGCTAAAAGGGTTGTTACGGATTTCCCTTAACACCATCTCTCCTGCGTCGCCAGCTCCTACTATGATAGCGGATTTCTTCTGAAAGGAAGGTTGTTGTGCTTTTTCCTTAAATATGATCCCCTTAGAGTAAAGTAGACGGATAGATAGTCTGAATCCTCCAGTAAAAAAGAAGGTAAGCAGACCGTCTATAAGAAAAACTCCTCTTGAATATCCTTGAAAATGCGAGTGATAAAGTATGGAAGAAACTATAATAAGACTTGAAAAGAATGTTGCCACAAACAGCTTCCACATATCAGACAGGCTTGAGTAACGCCACATTCCACGATACAGCCCGAATAAGAAGAAAATGATGCTTTTGCACAAAATTACAAAGGGAAGAAGTCTTAGGCATTGAGAAAGATTGGAGTCTGAAAAGGTAAAATCAAATCTTATAAGATATGCCCCAATTAGAGAGGGAGAGAAGAGGCATATGTCTCCTATTACCATTATGTAGAAGTTTTTGTTTTTAAACTGAATGGTTAATTCACTCCTCATTATTTTGCTTTTTATTTACTTTTTAGGATACCTTTTAAGATACTTTGTAAGTAAGCTATTCTATATTATTCGTGCGGCCTAATGGAAGTATATTTTATTTTTTTTCTTATTTAAACATAAACTTCAGTATCCCCACAAATGCCACAAGCTGCCCTATCCAGAATATGAACATCCACTTGATTGTGTCTGCCCTCCACCTGTGTATCTCAGTCCTCAGCCTCTCCTCTGTAGACCGAATCTCTCCTCTGAGCCTTTCCTCCGTGGTTCGAATCTCTCCTCTTACT
>CAYMUI010000066.1:0-1614 GCA_964393645.1 uncultured Desulfobacterales bacterium
GCCAGAGATCTGCATTCCTGTATCGTAGGTATATCTTTCTCCATAGGAAAACTTTACATATCCCTTTGGTATCTTGGAGTTAACAGGCTCTTTTGTGATTATGTTTATCACCCCTCCTATGGATGAACCCCAGGCAGAAGAAGCAGGACCTTTTATGATCTCTATCTTTTTTATTATGTCCACTGGCACGGAGTTTAGTTCTCCATATCCTTCTGAGTGAAGGTTTATAGGCATTCCGTCTATCATGATAAGCACATGCCTTTGTTCAGATCCATAAATCTTTATAAAAGAAGGAGATCCCATGTCCTGAGCGTACATGTCCAGAAATATGCCGGCTAACCTGTGTAATATGTCTGCGACATTGTGTGCATTCATCAGTTCTATGTCTTTATACGTAATGATATCCATGTTTTTTGCCACCTTTGATACAAGTTTTGGCTGCCTGGTGCTGGTGATTACCAGTTCTTTGTCCGGGTAAAACAGTTTTAAGATTTCCATTTCTCTTTGTAGCTGGTCTCCTGCGATACTGCTTCTGCATATCAGAAGTAACATCAAAAATATCCATCTACTTCCTGTCAATATGGCGTTTTTACACATTTTTTGATTGATTTTTTTTTATAAACAACCTAACTATATGAAAAAGGTTTGTCAATGAAAAATGCAACATAAACTTCATATAAGAAAGTATGTCTTTTGTTTTCTAATATTTTTTGCATTTTATGACAATAGTTTTGCCTCTTTTTTTGCCGTAGTGGTTCAGGGAATCAGTATAGAGCCTTATAATCAAGTATTTAAAGGAATAAAGAAGTCTTATGGAAACGACTTAAAAAGAGTTGTCCTTTGCGGTTTTAAAGGAGATTTAAAAAGATATATCAAAGAAAAGAAACCTTTTGTTATATTTACCATTGGAGAATGGGCGCTTTCTGAAGTCTCTTCTATTAAGGATATCCCCATAATTTACACTATGGTGTTAAATCCTAATCCTTACCTGTCTGGTCATAAAAATATTTCAGGGGTTTCTATGCTTGTGTCTGCCCGGAAAAAGCTTGAGTACATAAAAAAATACCTTCCCAAGACAAAAAGGATCGGAGTGATATACAATCCAGGTCATTCGTATTACTTGTACAAAGAACTATTGGATGCTGCTAAGGATTTTAAGGTGTCAATAGTAGCAAAAAAGGTGTTTTCTTCTCAGCAGGTGATAGATGCTATAAAGAAGATTTCTCAAAACATAGATTTGTTTTTCATGCTTCCTGATGTTACCGTAATTTCTCCTGAGACTTTAAGCTTTATGAGTCTGTTCTTTTTAAAAAAATCCATACCAGTTGTCACATTTTCCGAAAAATACCTTAAGCTGGGCGCACTTATGGCAATATACTCTGAACCTTTTAGCATGGGTGTTCAGGCAGGAATCTTGGCTAAAAAGATCTTGAAAGGCACCGTGATGACTCCTGTGACTGTGTGTCCAGATGAAAGGTTTAAGATAAATTCTTATGTGGCAGAATGTTTGGGTTTGCCCACATACGAAGAAAATAGAAGGGAGATGATAGTACATGAAGATAATAAAAAAGATAAAGAGTTTTCCCCTAATAACTGAGATTTACTTTCAGATGA
>CAYMUI010000067.1:0-12751 GCA_964393645.1 uncultured Desulfobacterales bacterium
AGATGGTGATGCCTGGGGACAATGTCACCTTAGAGGTATCACTGATAACACCTGTGGCCTTAGAGGAGGGGTTGAGGTTTGCTATAAGAGAAGGTGGTAGAACAGTAGGTGCAGGTGTGATCAGTAAGATATTGGAATAAAAAGAGGTAATTATGAGAGAAATAGTGATATTGGCGTGTGAAGAGTGCAAAAATAGAAATTACACTACTACAAAGAATAAAAGAAGAACTCCTGATAAATTACGCTTAAAAAAATATTGTCCTTATTGTAGAAGACATAAGTTTCACAAGGAAGTAAAATAAAACTTTATGTTTAGATTAAATACAGGCCAGTAGCTCTAACGGATAGAGCACCGGACTCCAAATCCGGGGGGTGGGGGTTCAAATCCCTCCTGGCCTGTTATTTTTATGTGATTGAGTTGATCATATGAAGAAAAAGGCAAAAAAGATAAAGGAACAACAAAATTCTCGAAATAAATCCGCTAAGGTAACAAAATTACCTGTTAAAAATAGAGCTCTTAAAGATACAAAAGAAGGCATATTAGTTAAGATTGAGAGATTCTTTAAAGAAGCAAAAACAGAACTTACCAAAGTCAAATGGCCTACACAAAAAGAGTTGATAGCTTCTACAATTGCCGTTATAATAATATGTTTGGTATTTGCCTTCTTTTTAGGAATAGTAGACATAGGTATTGTTAAGATACTAAAACTAATCATAAAATGAGAAAGCCATGGAAAAAAAGTGGTATATTGTACACACTTATTCTGGGTTTGAAAAAAGGGTTAAAAAAAATTTAGAAGAAAGAATAAAAGCAAAAGGTCAAGAGAAGTTTTTTGGGGAGATTCTTGTTCCTACAGAGCAAGTAATAGAATTAAAAAAAGGGGAGAGAAAAACATCTTCCAGAAGGTTTTTCCCAGGTTATATATTGGTGCAAATGGTGTTAAATGAAGATACATGGCATACTGTGAGATATACTCCCAAGGTAACCGGATTTGTGGGAGGAATGAATCCTAAACCTGTGCCTGAGGAAGAGGTTCAAAAGATTATTCAGCAAATGAAGGAAAGTGAGATAAGACCACGCTCTAAGTACAACTTTGAAGAAGGAGATGAGGTAAGGGTAATTGACGGACCTTTTACCAACTTTCAGGGAGTGGTAGAAGAGGTAAATCCAGAGAAAGAGAGGTTGAAGGTTTCTATCACTATATTTGGCAGGCCCACACCTGTATGGCTTGATTTTATTCAGGTGACAAAGATTTAGGAGAATTGAGATGGCAAAGAAAGTTATAGCAACTGTAAGGCTTCAAATAAAAGGCGGAGAAGCAAATCCATCTCCTCCTGTAGGCCCTGCATTAGGGCAACATGGAGTAAACATAGCTGAATTTTGTAAACAATTTAATGCCAGAACAAAAGATCAAAAAGGCGTGATAATACCTGTTGTGGTTACAATTTATGCGGATAGGTCTTTTTCCTTTATAACAAAGACTCCTCCTGCATCTGTACTATTAAAACAGGCGGCAAAAATAGCAAAAGGTTCCAGTGAACCTAACAGGGAGAAAGTAGGAGAAGTAACAAGAAAACAAATAGAAGAGATTGCAAGGTTAAAATTACCTGACTTGAATTGTTATGATATTGAAACAGCTATGAAAATTATCGAGGGAACAGCTAAGAGTATGGGAATTGTAATAGTGGACAAATAGCGAGAAAGGGGAACAGGTATGGCAAAAAGGGGAAAAAAGTATTTAGAAGCCTTAAAAAAAGTGGATAGAACAAAAAGATATTCTTTTGATGAAGGAGTGAAGTTGGCATTAGATTGTGCCTATGCCAACTTTGATGAAACCCTTGATATCGCTGTTCGCTTAGGAGTTGATCCTCGTAAAGCAGATCAGATGGTAAGAGGCACAGTAGTGCTTCCTCATGGGGTAGGAAAGAAAGTTGTGGTATTAGTCTTTGCAAAAGGAGAAAAAGAGAAAGAAGCACTGGAAGCAGGTGCTGATTATGTAGGAGCAGAAGATCTTGTTGAGAAGATCCAAAAAGAAGGCTGGCTTGAATTTGATAAAGCAATAGCGACTCCTGATATGATGAGTTTGGTAGGGAAACTGGGTCGTATCTTAGGGCCAAGAGGACTTATGCCAAATGCGAAGTCAGGTACTGTTACTTTTGATGTTGCAAAAGCTGTAAAGGAACTAAAATCAGGAAGAATAGAATTCCGAGTAGAAAAGGCCGGTATTGTTCATGCTCCAATGGGTAAAGTGTCTTTTGGGCCTGATAAACTGTTAGATAACATTGCTGTATTTATGGATACCTTACTTAAAGCTAAACCTGCTTCCAGTAAGGGAGCATATCTAAGAAGCATTGCCATTTCTACCACTATGGGGCCTGGAATTAAGATAGACCCATCATCAGTAAAAGATCTTCTGGCTCAGAGAATGTCGCAATTCTAAGCAATAGTGGAGGCACATACAATGAGAATGAATAGGCAGGAAAAAATAAAGTTGGTTTCTGAATTGCACGAGAAGTTAAAGTCAGCAAAAGCGGCTTTTTTGGTGGATTATAAAGGTCTTGATGTTAAGTCTATGAGCACTCTCAGACGGCAGTTGAGAGAGGTTAATACCGAATTAAAGGTGGTAAAAAATAGGCTTTTGAAGTTGGCAAGTAAAGGCACTGATACCGAATCTATTCAGGATGTGATGAGAGGACCATCAGCTATTGTTATTAGCTATGACGATGTAGTAGCTCCAGCAAAGATTTTGGTAAATTTTTCCAAAGAAAATGAAAACTTAAAGATAAAAAAAGCTCAGATAACGGGCAAGGTTATAGACCTTGAAAAAATAAAACAGTTGGCTGAACTCCCGAGTCGGGAGCAGTTATTGGCTCAAACTTTGTCAGTAATGATGGCAGTGCCGGCATCTTTTGTGAGGGTGCTGAATGGTATAATTGTAAAATTCTTGTATGTATTAAAAGCAATAGAAGAACAAAAAAAGGAGGGATAATTTATCATGGCAGCAACAAATATTACCAAGGAAGATGTGATTGAGTTTATAGCTAACATGAGTGTGTTGGAGTTATCAGAGTTTATAAAGGAATTAGAAGAAAAGTTTGGTGTATCTGCAGCAGCACCTGTTTCAGTAGCTGCTATGCCGTCTGCTGGAGAGGCGAAGGAGGAAGCACCAGAGAAAACCGAATTTGATGTGATATTAACCAGTGTTGGGGACAAAAAGATTCAAGTGATAAAAGAGGTTAGAGCTATAACTAACTTAGGATTAAAAGAAGCTAAAGCACTGGTGGATAATCTGCCTGCCCCAGTAAAAGAGGGGGTATCAAAAGAAGAGGCAGAGGAAATTAAAAAGAAATTAGAAGAGGCAGGAGCTACAGTAGAAATAAAATAAAAAAACTTTCAATAAATAAGAGGGGGTAAAATGCCGAAAGGCAGAGTTGTTGAAAGAATAAGAAAAGATTTTGGAAAGATAGAGAAGATCTTGGATCTTCCCTATCTTATTGAAATGCAAAAAAAATCTTATAGTAACTTTCTGCAGAAGGATGTTATGCCTGAAGACAGGCAAGAGATAGGACTGCAGGAAGTTTTTAAAAGTGTATTTCCTATAAAAGATTTTACCGGAACCGCTCAATTAGAGTTTGTGAAATACAGCTTTGAAGATATAAAGTGCGATGTGGAAGAATGTAAGGACAAGGGATTAACATATGAAGCGCCAGTTAAGATTACGGTTAGACTTATTGTATTTGATAATGATTCTGAAGAAGGAAACAAGAGCATTAGAGACATAAAAGAGCAGGATATCTATTTTGGCACCCTTCCCATGATGACAGAAAGAGGGACTTTTATTATAAATGGTACAGAAAGAGTTGTAGTAAGTCAGCTTCACAGATCGCCTGGTGTTTTCTTTGATCATGACAAAGGAAAGACCCACTCCAGTGGAAAAATTTTGTATTCTGCTCGTATCATTCCTGCTCGTGGTTCTTGGTTAGACTTCGAATTTGATCACAAGGATATCCTTTATGTAAGGATAGATAGAAGAAGAAAGTTTCCGGTAACGATTTTGCTCAAAGCACTTGGATATACTCCAAAGCAAATAATGGATGAATTCTATAATACGGAAACCATATGGATAGAGGCAGATAAGTGTTGGGTAGAGGCCAATATTGATAATCTGCATCAGAAAAGGATTTCTGAGGACATAATTGATCCTGATACTGGAGAAGTAATAGCCACTATAGGTGAAAAATATACAAAACGCCTTCACAGGATACTTGTAAGTAAAGGAATTAATAAAATACCTATAAGTTTTGAAGACTTGGAAGAAAGGGTTTTAGCAGAAGATGTGGTAGATCCTGATACAGGTGAGGTTCTGGCTGAAGTAAATCAAAGTATCACTTCCGAGTTAATAGAAAAGTTTAAAGAAAAAGGAATAAAACAGATAAAGTGCTATGTACTTGACGCACAGGGAGTGAGCAAGACCATCAGAGAAACAATGCTCTTAGACAAGGTAACGACCCAGGAGGAGGCACTTTTAGATATATACAGAAAAATGCGTCCCAGCAGTCCTCCTACCAGAGAAGTTGCAGAAGCTTACTTTGAGAGTCTTTTCTTTAACAAGAGAACTTATGATCTTTCCAGAGTGGGAAGGCTTAAAATTAACTATCGTCTCAATCTGGACATACCTGCGGATCACAGAACACTGACTGCTCAAGACATAATGGCGACTGTTAAGGAGTTAATAAGGTTAAAAGAGACCGAATCAGCGGTGGATGATATTGATAGCTTGGGTAACAGAAGAGTAAGAGCTGTGGGTGAACTTTTGGAAAATGAATATAGAGTTGGTCTTATCAGGATGGAAAGAGCTATAAAGGAAAGAATGGCTCTTCACGAAATAGAGACTCTTATGCCCTACGATCTTATTAACTCCAAACCTGTATCGGCTGTTGTAAACGAATTTTTTGGAACGAGTCAGTTATCTCAATTCATGGATCAAACGAATCCTCTCTCCGAGATTACTCACAAAAGAAGGCTGAGTGCATTAGGACCAGGTGGGCTTACGAGAGAAAGAGCAGGGTTTGAGGTAAGAGATGTACATCCAACCCATTATGGTAGAATTTGTCCTATAGAGACCCCTGAAGGCCCAAACATTGGGCTTATAGTGTCCTTATGCACTTATGCCAAGGTCAATGATCTTGGATTCATAGAAACTCCTTACAGGAAGGTTGAGAATGGTATTGTTACAAAGAAGATAGAATATCTGACAGCACTTGATGAAAAGGACTATCCTATTGCTCAAGCCAATGCACCAATAGATGAGCAGGGAAGATTTTTAAAAGAAGAAATTGCGGTAAGAAGAGCTGGTGAGGCAAGCAAAGCATCACCTGAAGAGATAAAATACATGGATGTGGCTCCAAAACAAATAGTTAGTGTTTCTTCTTCCTTGATCCCCTTCTTAGAGCATGACGACGCAAATAGAGCTCTTATGGGCTCTAACATGATGAGACAAGCTGTACCTTTGATGAAGACCAGCGCTCCTCTTATAGGAACAGGTATGGAAAAGGTGGTGATCAAGGATTCCGGAAATGCAGTTGTTGCTAAAAGAGATGGAATTGTGGAAGATGTGGATGCTACTCGAATAGTGATCAGAACAGTAGGAGATGGAGATGAACCTGAGGTTGAAATATATAGATTAGAGAAGTTCAAAAGATCAAATCAGGATACATGTTACAACCAGAAGCCTATTGTGAAGAAAGGCGATTTTGTGAAAAAGGGCCAGATAATCGCTGACGGTCCTTCTTCTGACAAGGGAGAACTTGCGTTAGGTCAGAATGTTTTGGTGGCCTTTATGTCTTGGAGAGGATATAACTACGAAGATTCTATCCTTATTAGCGAAAGACTCGTCAGGGATGATGTATATACCTCTATTCACATAGAAGAGTTTGAACTGATAGCAAGAGATACAAAGCTTGGAAAGGAAGAGATAACCAGAGATATTCCTAATGTGAGCGAAGAAGCGCTTAGGCATTTGGACGAATGTGGAATAGCAAAGATAGGTGCTGAAGTAAAGCCAGGAGACATACTTGTAGGTAAGGTTACTCCAAAGGGTGAAACCCAGTTGACTCCAGAAGAAAAGCTTTTGAGAGCTATATTTGGAGATAAGGCAAGTGATGTGAAAGATACCTCTTTAAGAGTTCCTCCAGGCACAAGAGGAGTGGTAATAGATGTAAAGATATTTACAAGAAAAGGAGTGGAAAAGGATAAGAGAACATTGGAGATTGAAAAAAAGCAGATAGAAGCCTTAGAAAAAGATCTGGAGGATGAAAAAAGGATAATAACTGGCGTGGTAAAGCAAAGACTAAAAGAACTCTTAGTGGGTAAGAGCCTTAAAACAGATTTGTACGATAAAAAGACAAAACAGCTCCTGCTTAAGGCAGGAAAACCTATATCCCCTGAAGATGTAGACAGAATTCCTCTGAATGCATGGTTTGCAGCCGATATAAAAGCGCCCATGGAAGTGATAGAAAAGGTGGAAGAGATTGTAAAAAGATGTGTCTCTAAGTTGGATAAAAAAGAGAAAGAAGTAAAAGAAAAAATAGAGAGAATTCAGGCTGGTGATGATCTGCCTCCTGGTGTGATAAAGATGGTTAAGGTATATCTGGCGGTTAAAAGGAAGCTTTCTGTTGGAGATAAGATGGCTGGAAGACATGGAAATAAAGGAGTTCTTTCTAAGATCGTTCCTATTGAAGATATGCCCTACTTTGAAGATGGAACCCCGGTAGATATGGTGCTGAATCCTCTTGGTGTTCCTTCTCGTATGAATGTCGGTCAGGTTTTGGAAACTCATCTCGGATGGGCGTCTAAGGAGCTCGGCAAACAGATAGCTGAAACTCTGGAAAAGATGAGAAGCTTTGAGGAGTTGAAAGAGAAACTTATAGATATACTTGGTGAAGAAGATTATAATGAAATGTTTGGTGGTATGTCTGAGGACGAAATCATCGAAGCTGTTAGTATGTGGAAAGATGGTATACCAATGGCATCTCCTGTATTTGATGGAGCTAAGGAGGACGAAATAAAAGAGCTTTTGAAAAAGGCAGGTCTTCCTGTGATCGGAAAAACCACTCTTTATGATGGAAAGACAGGGGAACCTTTTGATCAAAAGATTACTGTCGGAATCATGTATGTGATGAAACTGCATCACTTGGTAGATGATAAGATTCATGCTCGTTCTATTGGCCCGTATTCCCTTATTACACAACAGCCACTGGGAGGAAAAGCTCAGTTTGGAGGCCAAAGACTTGGAGAAATGGAGGTATGGGCAATAGAAGCGTATGGTGCTGCTTATTCGTTACAGGAGTTTCTTACTGTTAAATCAGATGATGTGGCTGGAAGAACCAGAATGTATGAGAGGATAGTGAAAGGAAATAATATCTTGGAACCCGGACTTCCAGAGTCTTTTAAGGTGCTCGTAAAAGAACTTCAAAGTCTCGCATTAGATATTGAACTTTTTGAAGACACAAAAGTACAATAATAAAATATAAAAAACCCTTTAAAGGAGAGGGAAAAGTGGTGGAGGATCTATACAGTTTCTTTGCAAAACCAAAAGATCCTAACAGTTTTAAAGCTGTTAGGATTTCATTGGCTTCTCCTGAAAAGATAAGAGAATGGTCTTATGGAGAAGTAAAAAAGCCAGAAACAATAAATTACAGAACCTTTAAGCCTGAAAGGGACGGGCTTTTTTGTGCAAGGATATTTGGGCCTGTAAAAGATTATGAGTGTAATTGTGGAAAATACAAAAGGATGAAACACAGGGGCATAGTATGTGAAAAATGCGGAGTAGAGGTTATACATAGCAAAGTAAGAAGAGAAAGAATGGGACACATAGAACTGGCATGTCCTGTAGCTCATATATGGTTTGTAAAATGCTTACCCTCTAAGATCGGAAATCTTTTAGATATAACCCAGAAAAAGCTGGAGCAGGTTCTTTACTTTGAAACCTTTATAGTAACTGATCCAAAGGACACCCCCTTAGAAAAGGGTATGCTTCTTACAGAAGAGCAACTCTATCAGTTAAGAGCAGAATATGGAGATAGTTTTGAAGTAGGAATGGGAGCTGAAGCTATTCAGAAGTTGCTAAAAGAACTGGATCTTGACCTTCTTTCAAAAAACCTTAGGGCAGAGATGTTAGAAACTACATCCGAAGCAAGGCGTAAGAAGCTGGGAAAGAGAATAAAGATAATAGATGCTTTTAGAAATTCTCCAAACAGACCTGAGTGGATGGTGCTGGAAGTGATTCCTGTGCTTCCTCCTGATTTAAGACCTCTTGTTCCATTGGATGGTGGCAGATTTGCTACTTCTGATTTAAATGACTTGTATAGAAGGGTAATCAACAGAAACAACAGACTCAAAAGGCTTTATGAACTTGATGCACCAGAGATAATCGTACGTAATGAGAAGAGAATGCTTCAAGAAGCTGTAGATGTGTTATTTGATAATGAAAGAAGCGGAAAGCCTGTTACTGGATCAAACGGAAGGCCTTTAAAATCCTTGGCAGACACCCTTAAAGGAAAACAGGGAAGATTCAGACAGAACCTTTTAGGTAAACGTGTGGACTATTCTGGCAGATCAGTAATTGTGGTAGGTCCTGAGCTTAGACTGCACCAATGTGGCCTTCCCAAGCAGATGGCATTGGAACTGTTTAAGCCTTTTATTTACAACAGACTTTTAGATAAAGGGATTGTTACTACTGTAAAAGCTGCAAAGAAGCTTGTGGAGAGAGAA
Organism: uncultured Desulfobacterales bacterium; assembly: GCA_964393645.1. Taxonomy (GTDB): domain Bacteria; phylum Desulfobacterota; class DSM-4660; order Desulfatiglandales; family JALVZP01; genus JALVZP01. The sequence continues at coordinate 8,774 of CAYMUI010000067.1, forward strand.
ACTCCTGAAGTATTTGATGCATTAGATGAGGTAGTAAAAGAGTACTGTATATTACTGAACAGAGCACCAACACTTCATAGATTAGGAATCCAGGCATTTGAGCCTGTTTTGATAGAAGACAAGGCGATTCAGCTTCATCCACTGGTATGTCCTGCTTTTAATGCAGACTTTGACGGAGACCAGATGGCAGTTCATGTGCCCCTTTCTATTGAAGCTCAGGTAGAAGCAAGAGTATTGATGATGTCTACTAATAACATCCTTTCCCCAGCACATGGTGATCCTATTATTATTCCTACTCAGGATATTGTCTTGGGTGTTTATTACATGACCAGAGAGGTTCCAGGCGCAAAAGGAGAGGGGATGGTCTTTTCTGACCCTGAGGAAGTTCATATGGCTTTAGACGCAGGAGTCTTAGACCTTCATGCCAAAATTAAAGTGAGGATTAATAATCATCTTTACGAAACAACCACAGGAAGAGTTCTCATATACGAAATAATACCGAAAGAAGATGGAAAAGAGCTTCCGTTTGAGCTTGTAAACAAAGTGATTGATAAAAAAGGATTAAAAACTCTCATATACGAAGCCTATAAGAATTTAGGCATGAAAAATACGGTCTTGTTGGCAGATAGACTAAAGGATATAGGATATAAATTTGCCACAGTATCTGGCATATCCATAGCAATAGACGATATGGTGATTCCACCCAAGAAGAAGGAACTGATTGAAAAAGCAGAAGAAGAGGTGAGGAAAGTAGAAGATCAATATCTTAGAGGACTTATAACCAATGGTGAAAGATACAACAAAGTGGTGGACATATGGGCCAAAGTTACAGAAGACATAACAGAAGAGATGATGAAAGAGATTGCCGTTGAGAAAAGAAAGTTGCCAGATGGAACCGAGGTAAAAATCCCAAGTTTTAACTCGATTTACATGATGGCAGACTCTGGAGCAAGAGGCAGTAAAGATCAGATGAGACAGCTGGCAGGAATGAGAGGTCTTATGGCGAAACCGTCTGGTGAAATTATTGAAACTCCAATAACTTCTAACTTTAGAGAAGGTCTTACAGTGCTTCAGTACTTTATTTCTACTCACGGTGCGAGAAAGGGTCTTGCTGATACAGCATTAAAAACAGCAAACTCTGGATATTTGACCAGAAGACTCGTGGATGTGGCTCAAGATTCAGTTATTACAGAGGATGATTGTGGTACACTGAACGGTATAGAAGTAGATGCTCTTGTAGAAGGCGGAGAAATTCTTCAGATGACTGGGGAGAGGATATTCGGAAGAGTTGCTGTAGAGGACATAGTAGATCCTGTTACAGGAGAAGTTCTTGTAAAAGCAAATGAAGAGATTGATGAAGAAAAGGTGAAAAAGATAGAAAGTGCAGGAATTGATAAAGTAAAGATAAGATCAGTACTTACTTGTGAATCAAAGACCGGGATATGCAAGAAATGTTATGGAAGAGACTTAGCTCATGGAAGAGAGGTAAATATAGGAGAGGCTGTGGGGATTATTGCTGCTCAATCCATAGGTGAACCAGGTACACAGCTTACTATGAGGACCTTTCATATAGGTGGTGCAGCTAAAAAACAGGTCGAGCAGTCTACTATTAGCTGTAGAAATGACGGAGAAGTAAAATTTATCAATCTCAAGACAGTAGTCAGACAAGACGGATCTCTTGTAGTAATGAATAGGAACGGTGAAATTGCGATTGTAGGAAAAGGCGGAAGAGAAATAGAAAGGTATCCTGTTATATACGGTGCTACACTAAAGGTAAAAGAAGGGGAAAAAGTAAAAGCAGGTCAAGTCCTTGTAGAATGGGATCCCTTCACCACACCTATCTTAACTGAAGTGTCAGGAAGAGTTAAGTTCGGTGATATTATAGAAGGTGTAACTATGCAGGAAAGAAGGGATCCTGTTACGGGTAGGATCAGCAGGGTTATTGTGGAAGCAAGAGATGTGGATTTAAGGCCTAGGATCTCTATAAAAGATGAGACCGGAAAAACGGCAAAAATTCCTGATAATCCGAACGCAGAAGCAAGATATTATCTGCCTGTTGGTGCTATTATTGTGGTAAATGAAGGTGATATGGTAACAGCGGGCACTGTTTTGGCAAAGATTCCTCGCGAAACTACCAAAACAAAGGACATTACAGGTGGACTTCCAAGGGTAGCGGAATTGTTTGAGGTAAGAAAACCCAAGGAAGTAGCAATCATAAGTGATATAGATGGAGTGGTTCACTTCGGAAAATTTACCAAGGGAAGGAGAAAGATTACCATAACACCTGAAGTAGGGGAACCGGTAACTTACTATATACCAAAAGGAAAACACGTGAGCGTATTGGAAGGAGATTATGTAAGGGCTGGTGAACCACTTATGGACGGATCAGCAGATCCACACGATATTTTAAGGATAAAAGGGATTCAGGAGTTGGCTAAATACTTAGTAAATGAGATCCAAAAAGTTTACAGACTGCAGGGTGTTAGGATAAATGATAAACACATCGAGGTGATCGTAAGGCAAATGCTCAAACAGGTCAAAGTTACAGATCCAGGAGATTCAGATCTGTTAATTGGAGAATACATAGATAAAGTCAAATTTGAAGAAATTAATAAGAAACTTATAGAAGAAGGGAAAAAGCCAGCAAGTGCTGAGCCTCTTTTGATGGGAATTACGAAGGTATCTCTTACTACAGACAGTTTTCTGTCTGCTGCTTCTTTCCAGGAGACAGCAAGGGTTCTTTCTGAGGCAAGCATTGCTGGTAAAATAGACTACTTAAAAGGATTGAAAGAAAATGTTATAATGGGAAGGCTCATACCTGCAGGAACCGGGGTAAAGAGATACAGAGATGTTCAGATGGGAGTAACAGATCAATAAAAGTCTTGACAAATTTTGCGATTCAGAATAATAAGTATCGCTCGTATTGAAAAGGAGGGTATATGCCAACTATAAATCAGTTAGTTAGGTACGGAAGAGAGAAGCCTAAAAGTAAATCTAAATCTCCTGCTTTGCAGGGATGCCCTCAGAAAAGAGGGGTGTGTGTAAGGGTATATACCACCACTCCTAAAAAGCCTAATTCTGCTCTTAGAAAGGTTGCAAGAGTTAGGCTTACCAATGGTATAGAAGTAACCTCTTATATACCAGGTATTGGGCATAACCTACAGGAACATTCGGTTGTGCTGATAAGAGGTGGAAGAGTAAAGGATTTGCCTGGTGTAAGATACCATGTGATAAGAGGCGCATTGGATGCTGCTGGGGTTGAGGACAGAAGAAAGAGCAGGTCTAAATACGGAACAAAAAGACCTAAAAGTGTAAGCACATAAAAAATATTACTAAGGAGAGGCTATGCCGAGAAAAGGCAGAGTAGAAAAGAGAAAAATTGCCCCTGATCCCAAGTACAACAGTGAAGTAGTAGCTAAGTTTATAAACTGTCTTATGAGGGATGGTAAAAAAAGTATAGCAAGGTCTATCTTCTATGAAGCACTTGATATTATTGCAAACAAAACAAAGAAAGATCCGTTAGAGATATTTAACAAAGCATTAGAAAATACTAAGCCTCTTATGGAGGTTAGGTCCAGAAGAGTAGGTGGAGCTACCTATCAGGTACCAATAGAAGTAAGACCTGAACGAGCGCAAGCTTTAGCTATTCGATGGCTTATCAACTATGCAAGAGCAAGATCAGGTAAGAGTATGGCAGAAAAGCTGGCAGCCGAACTGTTGGATGCATACAACAATAGAGGCGGTGCAATCAAGAAGAAAGAGGATACTCACAGGATGGCAGAGGCAAACAAGGCGTTTGCCCATTATAGATGGTAAGCTGTTATGTGAATAAAAGGAGGTTCAAGCATGGCAAAGAAGAAATTTGAGAGGAAGAAGCCGCATGTAAATGTAGGGACGATAGGGCACATAGATCATGGGAAGACGACGCTGACGGCGGCGATAACGAAGCACTTATCGAAGAAGGGTTTAGCGGAGTAT
>CAYMUI010000068.1:0-14798 GCA_964393645.1 uncultured Desulfobacterales bacterium
CTAAATAACATCCCCTTTGCAGATCATGGCGCTCTATTGGATCCGAGCACATCAGATCTTACGGGCAGGTGTATAGAGCTGCTTTCTCTGTTGGGGTATAGACACGACTTTCCTCCCATAAAAAAGGCGCTTCGGTTTTTAAGAAAAGAGCAGGAGAGGTTTGGAGGATGGTATGGAAGGTGGGGAGTAAACTACATATATGGAACCTGGTCTGTTCTGATGGGTCTTGCTCAGTTAGGCGAGTCAAGAAATGGTTGGGTAAAAAAGGCGGCTTTGTGGATTAAAAGATGTCAGAATCCGGATCACGGATGGGGAGAGACATGTTACACATATAATGAGCCCAGACTTGCAGGAAAGGGCAAGACCACCTCTTCACAGACTTCGTGGGCAATACTGGCTCTCATAGCTGCAGGAGAGGCTAAAAGCGAGCATGTCAAGAAAGGGGTGGAGTTTCTCATAAGAACCCAAAATAAGGACGGTGTGTGGGATGAAGAGGAATATACGGGCACGGGATTTCCAAAGGTCTTTTATCTGAGGTATCATGGATACAGTAAGTACTTTCCACTCTGGGCTCTTGGATCATATAAAAGGATGCTTCAGGAGGGAAAGACCTTAGAAGATAAGGTTAGGTTAAGCAAGCCTGCTGAACTAAATCTTCCTGCTCTTAAGTACAAATTTAAGGATTGAGTTGCCTGTACCTGAATATGAGTCTTCTGGTAGACGGGTCGTGTTCTCCTATTTGCCCTGAGCTTAGCTCTTTTATTATCTCTTTTGCGAGCTTTTTTCCCAACTCCACTCCCCACTGATCAAACGGGTTTATATTCCAGATACATGCCTGTACAAAGGTTCTGTGTTCATACAAAGCTATAATCTTTCCAATACTTGAGGGTGTTAGTTTTTCAGCCATTATTATGTTAGAGGGTTTATTTCCTGGGCACCTTTTGTATAAAGGTCCTTCATTGCTGCCAAAGGCTAAAGCTTCAGCTTGGGCAAACATGTTTGAGATCAGTTTTTCATGATGATCAGCTACTGAAGAGACCGGCCTAAAAAAACCGATAAAATCTATCGGGATCAGTCTGGTTCCCTGATGCAGTAGTTGAAAAAAAGCGTGTTGGGAATTTGTTCCCATTCCTCCCCACACAATAGGTCCTGTGTCATAAGAGACAGGATTTCCTTCCTTATCTATGCTTTTTCCATTACTTTCCATGTCCAGTTGTTGCAGGTGCAATACAAGTTTTCTTAAACGGTAACTGTAGGGGACTACAGCAAAACTTTGAGCTCCAAAGAAGTTGTTGTACCAGATGTTAATAAGACCTAAGATGACAGGTATGTTTTTGTGAAACGGACTATTTCTGAAATGCTGGTCCATTTGATAAAAACCGTCCAATAACTCAGAAAACCTTTCTTTTCCTATGCCTATCATAACAGGAAGCCCTACAGAAGAGCAAACAGAATACCTTCCTCCAATCCAGTCCCAAAATAAAAACACATTTTCCGGATCTATCCCAAACTCCAGCGCAGCATCTTTGTTAGAAGTGGCTGCAGCAAAGTGGTATTTGAGTACATTTCTGTCTTTTGAATTTTCCAAAAGCCATCTTTTTATTGTTTCCGCATTTGTCATCGTTTCCAATGTGGTAAATGTCTTGGACGCAACAATAAAAAGCGTCTCTTCCCACGGGACTTTTTCCAAGACCTCTTTGATCTGAGCTGGATCCACATTGGAGAGAAATAAAACAGCAATATCTTTCTCGCTGTAGTCTCTCAGTGCTTCGTACACGGCTGAAGGGCCCAGATCAGACCCTCCTATACCTATATTGACCACATATCTGATTCTTTTCCCTGTAAGTCCTTTTCTTATTCCGCTTCTCAGTTCCTCAGCAAACAGCTCTGCCTTTTTCAAAACTCCTTTTACATCTTGCATTATGTTTTTCCCATTCACATAGATGGCCCTTCCAGATCTATCTCTAAGTGCCACATGAAGAGCCGGCCGATTTTCGGTGTTGTTTACATTCTTTCCGCAAAACATGTCCTCTATTTTTTGAGCAAGGTTTTGTGCCTCAGCCACCTTTATAAGGAGCTCTAATGTCTTTTCAGAAATGATATTCTTAGAAAAATCAACATAAAGCCCTACATCCTCTATGACAAATTTCTCGATCCTGTTTTTATCCTGTTCAAAAAGTTCTCTTATGTGTTTCTCTTTTATCTCGTTAAAGTGTTTTTTTAATTCTTGCCATTCTGCTGTTTTGGTAAGCATCCACCTTCTCCTTAAGCGTTTTCTGGATAATAACATTTTGCACTTTCTTTCTCAAAGGCATATAATAATTGTGCCATGCCATTGTACGAATTTTGTTGTAAAAAGTGCGGGTTCGTATTTGAAGAGATCACCTCTGTAGATTCTCCGTCTCCCTCCTGTCCTGAATGTGGAGGAGACACATATAGATTGATTTGTCCCGTTTCGTTTAAGATAAATGATGATAAAGCAGTAAGAAGGATTGAAAAGAGATTTCAGTATTATGTGAAAGGAGGAAAGTATAAAGACGCTGCCCGTTTTCTTGCTAAAGCCACGGAGTTTGTAAAGGATGACAGGGTAAAAAGACTCAGGGAAAAAGTGGAAACCAAACTTTCAAAAAGTAAAAAATGAACGGAATAGAGTAAATGGAAGAAAAACTTAAATACGGAGAAAAAGCGATATTAGAGGCAAAATTAGAGGCTTGGCCAAATCCTTATCCAGATAGAGATTACTTGATAGAAATCTCATTTCCTGAATTTACCTGCCTTTGTCCGAGGTCTGGATACCCGGATTTTGCCACTATAAGAATAAGATACATACCGGATAAGTTCATTGTAGAGTTAAGATCCCTAAAGCTTTATCTTAACAAATATAGATCAACCTACATCTCACACGAAGAGGCCACAAATAGGATATACACCGATCTTCAAAAACTCCTTAACCCGCGTTTTTTAGAAGTCATAGGGGACTTTAACCCCCGAGGAAATGTAAAAACAATCATAAAAGTAAGCTCAGAAAAAAACAAATCAGAAGCACCTTCCGGGTCAACTTATTGACAATAAAATTTTAATGTTATATTAGGTTTCAAAACCTTTATTTTGCTTGAGGAGAGAGAATATGAAAGAGGTTATTGGATCTGTTATGGTGGTGGGAGGGGGTATTTCTGGAATTCAAGCAGCGCTGGATCTGGCAGAATCGGGCTATTTTGTATACATGGTCGAATCATCAGAAGCCATTGGCGGGATGATGAGCCAGTTAGATAAAACCTTTCCCACCAATGACTGTGCTATGTGAATCTTGGCGCCCAAGCTGGTCGAGGTCGGCCGGCACTTAAATATAGAGCTTATCACTCTGGCTCAGATAACAGAAATAGACGGTGAAGCAGGAAACTTTAAAGTAACAATCAGGCAGAAGCCCCGTTATGTGGATGTAGATAAATGTATTGCTTGTGGAACTTGTGCAGAAAAATGTCCCAAGAGGGTGGAAGACGAATACAATCTTGGCTTAGGCAAGAGAAAGGCAATATATGTTAAGTATCCTCAAGCTGTTCCCCTAAAATATGTAATAGACAAGGATAACTGTATATTTTTTCAAAAAGGAAGATGTAGAGCTTGCGAAAAATTTTGTCCTACTGGAGCGATAAATTTTGATGATCAAGAAAAGGTAATCACCATAAATGTAGGAAGTATAATTCTTGCTCCTGGATGTCAGATATTTAATCCGTCTTCAATAGAGACATACTCTTATACGAAAAGCCCAAATGTTTTAACAAGCCTTGAATTTGAAAGGCTCCTTTCTGCCTCCGGCCCTACCATGGGAAAAGTGTTAAGACCTTCGGATGGAAAAGAAGCCAAAAACATAGCATGGATTCAGTGTGTGGGATCTCGCGATGTAAATAACCATATGTATTGTTCTTCCATATGCTGTATGTATGCGATAAAAGAGGCTGTAGTTGTAAAAGAGCATGTAGAAGGTGTAAAGTGCAGTCTGTTTTACATGGATATGAGGACTTATGGAAAAGAATTTGAAAAGTATTACGAAAGAGCAAAAGAAGAAGGGGTAAGGTTTTTAAGGGCAAGACCACACACCGTAGAAGAAGATAAAGAAACAGGAGACTTAATCTTAAGGTATGTAGATGAAAGCGGAAGCTTGCATCAAGAAAGGTTTGACATGGTGGTTTTGTCTGTTGGCCTTGAAGCAGGTTTTCAAGCCGTTGAAACTGCTAAGAGATTGGGAATAGAAATAGATGTTGATGGTTTTGCGGAGACCAAGGGCTTTTCTTCAGTAGAGACATCTAAGAAAGGAATTTATGTTTGTGGCACATTTTCTGAGCCAAAAGATATTCCTTTATCAGTGATGGAGGCCAGTGCTGCAGCAGCATACGCACAAGAGCTTCTCGCTTCTTCCCGAGGAACTCAGGTAAGAGAAAAAGAATACCCGCCTGAACTGGATGTATCATCTGAAGAGCCAAGAATCGGGGTATTTGTTTGTAACTGTGGAATAAATATAGGTGGTATAGTAGATGTACCTGCAGTTGCTGAATATGCCAGATCTTTACCAAATGTTGTTTATGTGGAGGAGAATCTTTTTACATGCGCGCAGGATACTCAAGAGAAGATAAAACAGGTGATAAAAGAGAAAAAGTTAAACAGAATAGTTGTTGCAGCCTGTACCCCCAGAACTCATGAACCCTTGTTTCAAGAGACTCTCAAGTCCTGTGGATTAAATAAATACCTTTTTGAGATGGCAAATATAAGAAATCAATGCTCTTGGGTTCACTCTGATGACAGAGAAAAAGCCACTGAAAAAGCAAAAGATCTTGTGCGTATGGCAGTAGCAAGAGCAAGAAAGATAAGACCACTTCCTCAGCCAACCGTTTCTGTTACAAAAGAGGCTGTCGTAATAGGTGGAGGAGTGGCAGGAATAAGTGCTGCTCTTTCATTGGCGGATCAGGGTTTTCGTACAGCAATTTTAGAGAAATCGGATAAACTTGGCGGAAATGCGTTGCACCTTTATGAAGACTGGAAAGGAAACAGGGTATCAGATCTTCTGGATGACTTAATAAAAAAAGTAAATAATCACAAAAACATAGACATTTATCTGAACGCTCAAATAAAAGAAATAAAAGGGTTTGTCGGAAATTTTGAAACGCTTATCTCTCAAAATGGTACAGAAAAGAGCATCAAACACGGAGTCGTAGTAATTGCAACTGGTGCAAAGGAGTACAAACCAGAAGAATACTTGTACGGAAAAGACAAAAGAGTATTTACTTCCTTGGAATTTGATGAGGCGTTAAAACGAGATTCAGAGTTTATAAAAAAGGCAAAAAGCGTTGTTTTTATTCAATGCGTAGGCTCGAGAATTCCTGAAAGACCTTATTGTTCTAAGGTGTGTTGTACTCACTCTATCAAAAGCGCCATTCTGTTAAAAGAGATAAATCCAAATGTTGAAGTTTATGTTTTGTACAGGGACATAAGGACTTACGGAAAAAGGGAGAAACTTTACAGAGAAGCAAGAGAAAAAGGAGTGTTTTTTATAAGATATGATCTTGAAAACAAACCAGATCTTCTTTCAGAAAGAGATGCAATAAAGGTTACTGTTAAAGATCCCATTATTCAAAGATCCGTGCACATAGAAGCAGATTTTGTGGTGCTTGCTTCTGCTATTGTTCCAAATGAAGAAAATGAGGCTATTGCTCAACTCCTTAGGGTTCCACTAAGTGAAGATGGGTTTTTCTTGGAAGCACACGCCAAACTAAGACCTGTAGATTTTGCAACAGACGGGATATTTATGTGCGGGCTGGCACACTATCCAAAGCCAATAGAAGAGGCTATTGCTCAAGCAAAGGCGTGTGCATCAAGAGCAGCAGTGATCCTTTCTAAGGACTAACTTACTGTAGAAGGGGTGGTTTCTCATGTAGATGAGTTCCTCTGCAGAGGATGTGGCAAATGCGTTGATGCATGTCCGTTTGGAGCGATCTCCCTTGTTCAGAAGAATGGGAGACAGGTGGCAGAGGTACAGCCCGCTTTGTGTAAAGGATGCGGTTCGTGTGCTGTTGCTTGTCCAACAGGAGCAGCTTCTGTGTATAACTTTGAAGATGAGCAGATCCTTGAAATGGTCGAAACAGCATTTGCGGGAGGATAACATGAATAACTTTGAACCCAAGATTATAGCTTTTGCGTGTAACTGGTGTGCGTATGCTGCAGCCGATCTTGCAGGAGTGAGCAGGATAAAATATCCTCCGAATGTAAGAATAATAAGAGTGATGTGTTCTGGCAGAGTAAATCCGAACTTTATCCTGAAGGCCTTTGAAAAAGGGGCTGACGGAGTTATTGTATCTGGCTGACATATTGGTGACTGCCATTACCAGGATGGTAATATAAAAGCTGAAAAGGTTTTTCAAAAGACAAAAGAGTTAATACAGGTTCTGGGTCTTGAACCTGAAAGAGTTGCACTTGAGTGGGTATCCTCTGCAGAAGGGGGGCGTTTTGCCCAGATAATTACCGAATTTACGGAAAGGATAAAGGCATTAGGACCTTCTCCTTTGAAAAAGGCAAACTGAAGGAGTAAAGCATGCAGATAGCAGAGATAGTAGAAATCACGAATACTTACTATTGCTTAGATTGTGGTGTTTGTACAGGAAGCTGTCCTGTTGCTAAGGTTATGTCAGACTTTTCTCCCAGAAGGATTATAGAAAGATCACTGTATGAGATCGAAGACTTTTCTGATCAGAGCATATGGTACTGCTTGGGGTGTGCGCAATGTAGCGTCAGGTGTCCTGCAAAGATCGAGTTTCCAGAGTTTATCAGGCTTATGAGAAAAGAGGCGTATTCCTCAGGATTTTGGGGAACTCCGGCACACAATGGCGTGTTTCAGACAATTATGAACATTCAAGCTGGTGAGCTCAGACAGAACAGGGCGTTCTGGAAAGAAGACAACAGCTTAAAAATCGCCCAGAAAGGAGATTTCTTTTACTTTGTAGGATGTAGACCGTATTTTGATGTAATGTTTCGGGAAATAGGAGTGCAGAGTGTAGAAGTAGCTAAAAAAACCATAAGACTTCTGAATATGTGTGGAATAGAGCCTGTTTTAAGTAGTGACGAAAGGTGTTGCGGACATGATGTACTTTGGGACGGAGACGAAGAGACTTTTAAAATGCTTGCTTCAAAGAACATAGAGATAATAAAAGAGTCTGGAGCCAAGAAGGTTATATTTAGCTGTCCGGAGGGATATTATACCTTCAAAAAGCTGTATCCTGTCTATTTTGGAGAACTTCCTTTTGAACCCATCTATGTTTTGGATCTCATAAAAGAGGCCATAGAAGATGGAAAGATCTCCTTTGAGGAGAATCAAATAACCGTTACTTATCAAGATCCTTGCAACCTTGGAAGATTAAGCGGAATATTTGAGGTTCCAAGAGACATTATAAAAGCTATTCCCAAGGTTTCTCTTCGCGAAATGCCCAGATCTCGAGAAAATGCGGTCTGCTGTGGAACTACTGGATGGATGAATTGTTCCAGTTGTTCAAAAGAGATTCAGGTGCAAAGACTCAATGAAGCCATAAGCACAGGAGCAACTCTTCTTATTACTGCGTGTCCAAAGTGTGAGATACATTTTAAATGTACTAAGTCAGCATTTGACATAGGACAGATTGAGATAAAAGACATAATAGACTTAATATTTGATCAAATAAAGGAAGGAAGAGATGAAAGATAAAGGCATTCTGGTTATAGGCGGGGGTATTGCCGGCATCCAGGCGTCATTGGATCTGGCGGATATGGGCTTTAAGGTTTATCTTGTGGAAAAGCTTCCCAGCATTGGCGGAAAGATGGCACAACTGGATAAGACATTTCCAACAAATGATTGTGCTATCTGAATACTTTCTCCCAAGATGCTGGATGTCGGTCGACATCCTAACATAGAGCTTATGGCATACAGCGAGGTAGAGAAAGTAGAAGGAGACGCAGGGGATTTTCGTGTGGTGGTAAAGAAAAAGGCAAGATATGTGGACGAAAACAGATGTACAGGATGTGGCGCATGTGCTGAAAAGTGTCCCACTGTTGTACCGAACGAATTCGAGTTAGGGCTTGGCTACAGAAAGGCTATATACAAACTGTTTCCTCAGGGCATTCCTTCTGTTTTTACCATAGATCCGGAACACTGCAGACAGTTAAATGGAAAGAAGTGTGGCGTATGTGCGAAAACATGCCAGGCAAAAGCGGTAAACTTTGATCAAAAAGACCAGTTTATAGAGCTTAATGTGTACGCAATTGTTGTGGCTGTTGGATATGAGGTCTTTGATCCATCCCAGATACCAGAGTACAGGTACAAAGAGATTCCCAATGTTATAACAGCATTGGAATTTGAGAGACTTCTCAGTGCCAGTGGTCCAACAGCAGGTCACCTCTACAGACCTACAGAGATAGAAGCAAGAAGAAAGATAGAAGAGCTCCAAAAAAAGCAGGAAAGAGCAAAAAGAATCTTACAAAACATGGAAAAGAAATTTAACCAGAGTTCAGAGAGATTTTACCAAGAATACAGAGAGAACAAAGATGTAGAAGACGAGAAAAAGAGATGGGCAGAAAAATACGAAGAATATCTTTCTTTAACTGATGAGATAAAGAGGCTGACAGATTATGTGGAAAAGAGAGGGGTTGCAAAAAGACTCGCCTTTGTTCAGTGTGTTGGATCAAGAGATTTTAGGTTTTATCCTTATTGCTCTGGTTACTGCTGTATGCATTCTATAAAAGAGGCGATAATTGCCCACGAGCATGAACCAGAGACAAGTTCCTGCATATTTGGAATGGACATAAGAGCGGTGGGAAAAGGGTTTGAAGAATATAAAATAAGAGGTGCCGAGCAGGCTAACATAACATACATAAGAGGAAGAGTTGCGGAGATTGTGGAAGGAGATGATCACAATCCAGTAGTAATATACGAAGACACAAAAAGAAGACAGGTATGCAGTCAGGAATTTGACCTGGTAATCTTGGCTACAGCCTGCGCACCGGCAAAAGGCATAAAGCAGCTTGCAGAGAAGCTTGGCATAGAGCTTGATCCTTACGGATTCATTAAAACCGATCCTTTAAGTCCGGTCTGTACCACGAGAGAAGGGATTTTTGTGTGCGGATGTGCAGAAGCTCCTATGGATATTCCTGAGTCTGTTTCTCAAGCGTCAAGTGCTGCCGAAAAGGCAGCAGAAATAGTATTCCAAAGAAAGGAGAGGGCCATTGCTTGAAAGAAACGAGGAAATAAGAATAGGCGTCTTTCTGTGTCACTGTGGATCTAACATTGCCGGATACTTGGATATGGAGGAGTTGGAAGAGTTTTCAAAGACTCTTCCAAATGTCGTTTTTGTTCAGAGAAACCTTTACACCTGTTCTGAAGGGGGAATAAACCAGATAAAGGAAGGGATAAAAAAGCATAACTTGAACAGGGTAGTGGTGGCATCTTGTACCCCGAGAACCCATGAACCTCTTTTTAGAAGTGCCTGCGCTGAAGCCGGGCTAAATCCGTATCTCTTTGAAATGGTAAACATAAGAGATCAGTGCTCGTGGGTTCACATGCAAGAAAAAGAGCAGGCTACAGAAAAGGCAAAGGCTCTCATAAAGATGGGGGTTGCAAAAGCGGCGCTACTTGAACCCAAAGAGCCTATTTCTTCAGAGATAGAGAGGAGAGCTTTGGTAATCGGTGGTGGAATTGCGGGAATGAATGCTGCGTACTCAATTGCAAACATGGGCTTTGAGGTCCTTCTTGTAGAGAAGAGAGATCGTTTGGGAGGTATGCTTAGTGAACTGAATAAGATCGCTCCTGAAATGCGGGATGCAGAAGCTGTGTTAAAAGAAGTAGAAGAAAAGATAAGAAAAGCCCACAACATAAAAGTGTTCCTTAACTCAGAGATTATTTCTGTTAAAGGTTTTGTGGGCAAATATAAGGTAAGTATAAAAACAAAGGAAGAAACAAAGGAATTTGAGGTCGGTGTCATAATAGTAGCTACAGGTGCAGAAGTGTTTGTTCCTGAGAACATGTACGGATATGATGGAAGCAGAGTAATTACTCAGCTTGAGTTTGAAAGACTGCTTAAAAGCGGACTCGATGACAGTGTTAACACAGTCGTTATGATTCAATGCGTGGGCGCAAGAACAGAAAAGAGAAGCTACTGTTCAAGGATTTGCTGTCAGATAGCTGTAAAAAATGCCATCCTTGTAAAGGAAGCAAACAAAAAAGCAAGAGTATATATTTTGTATCGTGACATACAGATGTATGGAGTAGAAAATGAAGAGCTTCTCAGAGAGGCAAAGAAAAAAGGAGTAAGATTTATTAATTACGATCCTGAAAGACCTCCTGTACTTGAAGATGGAAAAGTGAAGGTATACAGTCCTCTTTTAGGAGAAGAGATGGAAATAGGAGCAGATCTTGTGGTACTTTCAACTCCTCTTATTCCTGCTGAAGACTGCGCAGATCTTTCAAAGCTTCTTAGAGTTCCTCTCAATGAAAACGGATTTTTCTTGGAAGCACATGTAAAACTGAGACCGCTCGATTTTGCAACAGATGGAATATTCTTATGTGGAAGCGCTCGATTCCCTGCTAATGTAAAAGAAGCAATTTCTCAGGCACTTGGAGCTGCATCAAGGGCATCCATAGTGCTTCTTAAAGACAGTATAACAGTTGAACCTATTGTTTCGGTACTGGTAAATGAGGATGCGTGCAGGGGATGTGGGCTTTGCGTAGCACTGTGTCCCTATGGTGCACTGGAAATCAGACAAACAGAAAAAGGAAGAAAGGTTCATGTCATAGAAGTGGCATGTAAAGGCTGTGGGGTATGTGCTTCTACATGTTATCAGCATGCCCTTACTATAAATTCTTTCAGAGATGACCAGATACTTGCACAAATAAACGCATTCTTAGAGTCATAAAAGGAGGATAAAGGTGGCATTTGTTCCAAAAATACTTACATTCTGCTGTACTTGGTGAGGCTATTCTGCTGCTGATTTGGCTGGAGTTTCCAGACTACAGTATACACCTGACATAAAGATCATAAGGCTTATGTGTACCGGCAGACTGGATCCTGTAATTATTGCTGATGCTTTTATAAAAGGACTTGACGGACTTCTGGTGGTTGGGTGTCATTTTGGAGACTGTCACTATGTAAACGGCAATTATCATGCTAAAGCCAGAATAGACATGGTCAGAAAACTTTTTAAACATATAGGAGTAAACGAAGAAAGGTTGGACTTTAAACAGTGCTCTTCGGGTGAGGCAGCGCTCTTTGTAGATATTGTGACGGCATTTGACGAAAAGATAAAGCAGATAGGTCCATTGGGAGAAGGTGGTGATAAAGTTAAGAAACCGGAAATATTTGAAAAACTCAAGATTGCCAAAAGGGTTCTCTCAGGCGAAAAGATGAGATGGGTAATGGGGAAGAGGATGCCTTTCTTAGAGTCAGGAAATATGTACGGGGAAGTATTTACTGAACATGAATTTTCCAGAGCAATTGACATGATTATAGTTGAAGAGACAGATGTTCAGGCAATCTTGAGCAGACTTGAAAAATCACCGGCTTCAGTAACAGAACTTGCTCAGGAACTTGACATTCCACCTGAAAGAGTCCTTAGATACATTCTTGCGCTTAAGAGAAAAGGTTTTGTCCAGATTAAAGAAATAGTTGACCATGTTCCTAAGTATCAAATTATAGAAGGGGTGTAAAAAGTGAAAAACATTCTCATCGTCGGAGCAGACATTGACGGAATAAATAGGGCAATCCAAGAAGCAGAAAAGGGTAACAAGGTTACCCTTATTGAGAAGTTTCCTTCTTTTGGACCTGAGAGGATTCCCAAGGACAGGATCGTAGACCCTGAAAATGCCTTTGTAAAGCCGGAAACTAACAAAATATTAGAGAACGATTCCATTGAGTTTTTGCCTTACAGCGAGATAAAGAGGTTGAAAAAAGAAGGAGGAAAGTATTCTGTAAAGATACTAAAAAGAAGTCTCAGGGTTCACAACGATAAGTGTAACGACTGTAAGGCATGTATAAAGGTGTGTCCTGTAAACATGTTCGACGACTTTAACGAGGGAGTTTGCTTCAGAACAGCGGTGGATTACTACTCTCCTTCTCCGCCCGTCTACAACATCTTTAAAGAAGATATGCCGGTATGTCAGAGGACATGTCCTATTAATCTGGACATACGAACTTATGTGGGTCTTATCGCAGACGGCAAGCCCCTTGAAGCACTCAGGGTGATCAGAGAGAAGCTCCCTCTTCCCGGAAGCATAGGAAGGATATGCCCTCATCCTTGCGAAACTGCGTGCAATAGACAGTATCTTGATGAGCCAATAAGTATTTGTTTTCTTAAAAGGTTTGCCGCAGATGCAGAACTAAAAGAAGGGATAGAACCTGAATACGAAACTCCTAAGGAAAAATATCCAGAAAAGATAGCAATAATAGGAGCAGGTCCTGCCGGTCTTACATGTGCCTATGATCTTGCAAGATTAGGATATGAAAATATTACTATCTTTGAGGCATTACCCGTTCCTGGTGGGTATCTGTGGGTTGGTATTCCTGAATACCGGCTTCCCAAGCAGATACTAAAAAGAGAAGTGGATCTGATTCAGAAGATGGGAATCGAAATAAGATACAACACAAAAGTAGGGAAGGATATAAGCTTTGAAGAACTGAGAAAAAATTATGATGCTGTCTTTATAGGTGCAGGGTGTCACAGAGGACTAAAACTTAGAGTTCCAGGGGAAGAGGAATATTATGGAAAGGGTATAATCGACTGTGTAACCTTTTTGAGGAGACAGGCGTTAGGTGAATTTAAAAAAGAAGAAGCAAGGGGAAGACTCATAGTAATTGGAGGGGGGAACGCGGCTATTGATTCTGCAAGGGTGGCGTGGAGATTAGGTTTTGATGAGGTTTACATACTTTACAGAAGAACAAAGAAAGAGATGCCCGCAAATCCGTGGGAAGTGGAAGCAGCAGAAGAAGAAGGAATAAAAATTCAGTATCTATCAGCTCCTGTGGAAATACTCGGAAAGGACGGGCGGGTAGTAGGAATGAAGTGTGTAAAGATGAGGCTTGGAGAACCAGATGCGTCTGGTAGAAGAAGGCCGATACCTATAGAAGGTTCAGAATATGTGATAGAGGCAGAAACCATAGTTGCAGCAATAAGTCAAGGCACAGATTTAAGTTTCTTAGGCAAAGATCACGGGATTCAGCTTACAAAGTGGAACACCATAGCAGTGGATGAAGAAACAGGCATGACCAATGTGCCCGGGATATTTGCGGGTGGAGATGTGGTAACCGGGCCAGATATAGCTATAAGAGCTATTGCGGGTGGAAAAAAAGCTGCTCAAGGCATTCATAAATACCTGAGGAGTAAAAGATGATTTACGAAAAAGAGAAGAGATACATTATTCCTTTCGATGATGTGCCATCAGCACGGGCAAAGATGCCCGAAATAAGTGTGGAGGAAAGAAAAGGAAACTTTAAAGAAGTAGAGCTCGGCTTTCCAGAGGATGTAGCAATTAAAGAGGCAAAAAGATGTCTCAGTTGCAGGCGGTGTCTCGGATGTGCTCTTTGCTGGGCAGAATGTAAAACAGAAGCAATAGATTTTTCTATGCAGGATGAAGAATTAGAGCTGGAATTTGACGAAGTTGTTGTGACCAGCGGACAAGACAACGCATTTTATCCCATAAAGGAAGAGTTCAAGTACGGAACATATCCCAATGTGATCACAGACATAAAATTGGAGCGAATGCTTTCCGAAACAGGTCCTACAGACGGATTGATAATGTCTCCTCTAAATGGTGAAATTCCAAGAAAAATCGCTTTCATACAGTCATACCCAGAAGGAGATCATCTGCTTTCCTCTCTTATATATGGAATAAATGAGGCAATAATTTCGTTGCACAGGGTAAAAGACATGGAGGCTTTCATAGTTTCGCCTCTACCTGCTGAATTTAAAGAAAAATATCTGAACAGAGTAAAAAGCATAGAAAGGCTAAATCTAATAGATGCAAATCCAGAATTGGTAGAAGCTCATGAAGACGGAAAACTAAAAGTTTTTTATTCGAAAGATGGTGATAAAAACGAGATAGGTCTCATTGATCTTGTAATTGTGCTTACCAAACCTCGTCTGTCAGATTATTACCTCAAGCTTCAAAGTCAGGTTAAAGGCACTTAAAAAGTCCTGCTCATGTAACCATATAAAAAGAGGCAAAAACAAAAAATAGCAGAAAAGGTACACAAAAAAAGCCGATATTATAAATAAAAGGAGCAAGCGTAAAGAAGGTGGTGCTTGTGGGATTAAGGGAGACTCTGCAACATTATTTGAACGCACTTCACATATATTCTTTTCTATGCAAACATGGTTTAAGTCCTGCTATCGCACGAGTTATTGCAATTCTTTGGGAACACATTCCCGGATATGGTTTGTTGTATAGATACAAGTAGCATGTAGTACAAAGTATAGTTACAAGTAGTAAAGTATACCACAACTCACAACAGCCTAAGATAAGTTGAGATAAGCATCATCCATTTTAATTCCTCATAGGTAGGCTAAAAGCTGGACTGGATAATTTTAGGAGCAGATTCGAGAAGAGGGTTTCAATTCCTCATAGGTAGGCTAAAAGCCAGTAGAAAGTTCTCATGTGAGCAGTGCAGGATCTTAGTTTCAATTCCTCATAGGTAGGCTAAAAGCCGCCAGTAGGTCCACAGTGCCATGTCGCTTTCTTCCGTTTCAATTCCTCATAGGTAGGCTAAAAGCAAGTACGTCTTCCACGGCAAACA
>CAYMUI010000069.1:0-12074 GCA_964393645.1 uncultured Desulfobacterales bacterium
CCCGGATAATAAAATCATTCCAAATGTACTCACCTTTACCGGACTCGGTATAAACCTGATTGGAGCCCTCCTTTTTTTTGAAGGACACATGAAAAGCGCAGCAGTTGTTATCCTTTTTGCAGGACTTTTTGACATATTGGACGGAGCTGTGGCTCGAGCCAGAAACTTAGCCACAGAAATAGGAGCCTTTACAGACTCGGTTGTAGACAGGTATTCCGACTTTGTGATATTTGGTGGGGTTTTAGCCTATTTTATAAAGAAAGGTAACATCACCTACTCTATCTTGCTCTTGTTTGTAATCTCGGGCGCCTTTCTTATTAGCTACATAAGAGCAAAGGCAGAGCTTATTATACCAAAATGTGATGTGGGGTTTATGGAGAGACCGGAAAGGATAATCGTGCTTGCCTTAGGTGCCATGTTTGATATGTTAGAATTTGCCATATGGTTTTTGGCAATATCCACACATCTTACTGCCTTTTACAGGATTTATTACACCATTAAAGTATACAAAAACAGTCACTCGGAATAAGCGGGATCGGGCATTTTAAGTTCCTGAAAGGCCTTTTTCCTCAGTGTGCAACTGTCACAAAGTCCGCATGGCTTCCCATCTGGAAATGGATCATAACAGCTTATAGTCATGCTGTAATCCACTCCCAATTCCAGACCCTTTCTGATTATCTCGGACTTCTTCATCTTTATAAGCGGGGTTCTTATTCTTATTCTCATCTTTCCTTCAACTGTCTCTTTTAAGGCAAGATTTGCCATCTTTTCAAATGCCTTTATGTACTCTTCTCTACAGTCTGGGTATCCACTGTAATCAATGCTGTTTACCCCTATAAATATATCTTCCGCCTTTAGCACTTCAGCCCATCCAAGCGCAAAGGACAAAAATATGGTGTTCCTTGCAGGCACATAAGTTACAGGGATTCCACTTTCTATCTCTTCTTCACTCCTTCCTTTTGGCACTTCTATATCATCGGTTAGTGCAGAACCCCCGATAAGCCTTAAATCAATGTCGATAATCAAATGTTTTTCTACCCCAAAAAACCTTGCTATCTTTTTTGCAGCATCCAATTCAAACCTATTCCTCTGACCGTATCTAAAACTCATGGCATACAGCCTGTATCCTTCACTTTTTGCTATGGCCAAAGCAGTGGTGGAATCTATCCCTCCGCTTAAAAGAACCACCGCTTTTCTTTCTGAATCAGACACCTCTTAAGTCCCCCCATATGATCTTATGGATTTGCAAATTTAATCTCACCATAAGTCTGTCTTCCAAGATCCACTCGGCCAAAAGCTTGGGATCAAGCATCTTATAAACAGGAGAAAAATGAACAGGGTTTGGTTTAAAAGGAATCAATCCCCATCTTCTTAGGACAGACTTAGCAAACTCATAGTCTCTTCTGTCAGCAATTACGAATTTTACTTCATCCCTTTTTCCAAGTCTCCTTAGGTTTTCAAAGTCATTTTTATCTGATTCTCCACTGAAAGGACACTTTATATCTACTATCTTCACGCATCTGTTATCTACAGCACTTATGTCCTTTGTACCATTTGTTTCTAACAAGACATGAAAACCAGAATTTATAAGCTCCTTTATCAGATAGGGGGTATTTTTTTGGATAAGAGGCTCACCCCCGGTTATCTCTACCAGTTCACATCCGTAGGAAGAAACTTTTTCTATGATTTCCTCTATCTCCATATACTCACCTTCTTCATAGGCATACTTGGTATCACAGTAAGAACACCGCAGATTACATCCCGTAAGTCTCACAAAAACACACGGTCTCCCGCTGAAAGTGGACTCCCCCTGAATGCTAAAAAAAATTTCGTTCACCTTTAGTTTCATTATTAGTGCTTAAAAGCACGCTGCCCAGTGAACACCATTGTTATATTATATTCGTTACAGGCTTCTATCACTTCATAATCTCTTACTGACCCACCGGGCTGAACAATTGATTTTATGCCATGTTCAGCAGCCACATCTATAGAATCCCTAAACGGGAAAAATCCATCCGATACCATACACGCCCCGATAAGTCCGCCTTTATTTTCTTCTGTTTCTTTATCTATCTCCTCTAACAACTGCTTGTCTTTTATTCCCTTCTTTACCATGAGCTTTAGCTCATTGTATGGAATTGCGTACCTCTTAAAACAAAGAGCATCTGCATACTTTGTGTACGCCTTGAATATGGCTATCTGCACACAACCCACTCTGTCCTGCTCTCCTGTGCCTATTCCAACAGTAACACCATCTTTTACAAAGATAACAGAATTAGAAGTAATACCCTGTTCCACCGCCCATCCAAAAAGCATGTCCTCATATTCTTCAGGGGTTGGGACTCTTTTTATTTTATATTCTCTGCCCTTATAAACCGCTTTGGCAGGCTTGAAATCTTCTGGTCTTCTGACTTTATTCAGAGAAGACTCCTGTACGATCAATCCCCCATCTATAAGGCTTTTAAAATCTATAAACTTTTTCTGAGCATACTTCTCTATTTCTGAGATACCTTTTATTCTAATGATCCTCAAATCTTTCCTTTTAGATAGCAACTCTACTGTTCCGTCTTCAAACTCAGGAGCAACCACTACTTCCAAGTAGTTTTGAGACACAAGTTCAGCCGTCTCCTTGTCAATAGGTTTGTTAAACACGGCGCATCCACCAAATGCAGCCACTCTGTCAGCCATATTAGCCCGATAATATGCCTCAGCAAGACTTC
This sequence comes from uncultured Desulfobacterales bacterium, assembly GCA_964393645.1. Classification (GTDB taxonomy): domain Bacteria; phylum Desulfobacterota; class DSM-4660; order Desulfatiglandales; family JALVZP01; genus JALVZP01. The sequence goes on from CAYMUI010000069.1 coordinate 2,721, forward strand.
TTCCATAAGCAACACCACACGGATTGTTGTGTTTTACAATTACCACAGCCGGGTTTTTAGTAAGGTATCTGAGTATATTTAAAGCACTATCAATATCTGTTAAGTTTATTTTTCCGGGATGTTTTCCAGCCTGAATCAAATCTTCTTCCTTTATGGAGGAGACCAGTCCCATGCCCGCACCTATAAATTTAGTGTCTCCAAGAGAAATCTCTCCTTTAACAAGTTCGTAAAGAGCTGCTTTTTGGTCGGGATTTTCTCCATATCTTAAGCCTCTTTGTATTACCTGCCCTGATTCAGGGTCTTTTATCTCCCATGTTCTCTTCTTATAGAACAAACTCTGATCCCCAAATCTTACCTCTATCTCTTCCGGAAAGTCATCAGAAATTATCCTTCTGTACATACTTTTTATGTCATCAGACATATTCAATCCCCCTTTCTCTTGTCTCTCTCTATGTATGCGTAGGCATTGTGGTTATGTATGGATTCAAAACTTTCGCATTCTACAGAAAACCAGACGATGTTTGGATCATTAAGTAGTTCCAAAGCAATGTCTCTGACCACATCTTCCACAAACATCGGTTTGTTGTAAGCCTGTTCCGTAACAAACTTTTCATCTTCTCTTTTTAATACAGAATAAACCTCACTTGAAGCATTCCTCTCGACCAGACTTATTATATCTTCTATCCAGACAAACTTCTTGAATCTAAGATTAACTCTCACTCTTGCTCTTTGATTGTGCGCACCGTGTTCACTTATCTCCTTTGAACAAGGGCACAATGTCATAACAGGTACATCTATTTCTACGATTAGATCCAGCTTGTTTGTAAGTGTACCAATAAAGGCACACTTATATTCCATATATGCGGGCGTTCCAGTAACCGGGGCCATCTTTTTAATAAAGTAAGGAAACCTGATCTCCATATGAGCACTTTCTGCGTCAAGCCTTGTTTTCATCTCCTCCAATATATCTGAAAAATTTTGGATAGAAATCCTTTTGCTATGCTGGTTTAATATCTCTACGAAACGGCTCATATGTGTGCCCTTGTATTGTTTTGGAAGACTCACATACATGTTTATCTCAGCAACGGTATACTGTTCTCCCATGTTTTTATCTAACACCGTAATAGGATAAAGTATCCCTTTAACACCCACCTTATTTATTTCAATATTTCTGTGGTCTTTTGTGCTCTGTACATCCTCCATCATAAAAGCCCCTTCTCATTTATAGCACTGTCTATTTCCTCAATAATTTTAAGCACCGCCCCTTTTGGATCCTTTGCGTTCTTTATGGGACGCCCAACTACTATGTAGTCTGCTCCCAGCATTATAGCATCCTTCGGAGTAACCACTCTTCTTTGATCATCTCGTGATACAAACCATGCGGGTCTTATTCCTGGAACAACCGCGATAAAATCTTCTCCCAGCTCTTCTTTTATTCTTTTAACCTCGTGGCCTGAACATACTATCCCATGACATCCTATCTCTTTTGCAAGTCTTGCTCTTTTTATCACCAAATCTGTTACATCAGCGGTAGAATAGCCGATTAAATCTAACATGTCCTTATCAACACTTGTCAATAGAGTTACACCCAAAATCTTTGTTTGAAACATCTCCATATCTTTTAAAAAACCCTTAGGCAATTCGGGATGAACAGTGATGAAATCGGGTCTATATTGAGATAAAGCAATGATAGATCTTTTAACTGTTTCGGGTATGTCGTGTAGTTTAAGATCCAAAAAGATCTTGTTATTACATATGCTCCTTATTGACCCTACTATACCAGGACCTTGACAGATAAAGAGCTCCAAACCTATCTTAAAAACACCCACATAATCTTTTAGCATCTGCACATACCGAACTACATTCTCATAGTCAGAAAAATCTAAGGGAAATATTATGTAGTCTTTGGCTCGCCTCATGCGTCCATAATCATAGAGAATAGGTTGCACAGAGTCAAATTATTTTATATATAAATTTACCGGAAAGCCACTGTAGCTCAGTTGGTAGAGCGCCTCATTCGTAATGAGGGGGTCCACGGTTCGAGTCCGTGCAGTGGCTTTATTTGTAGGAGAAATAAAATGAAAGAGACAGAAATAAGAGACTATTTTGAATGTGAAAGATGTGGAAACAGAAATTTTAGAGCAGTTTATACCTTTTCTCTCAAATTTCACAAAGTAAACTTTTCTGATGAACTCGTATATGATCGTATAAATGAAGAAAAATTTGAGTGTACCAAATGCGGTGCTATGTACTCCATGGAGCAGATCAGAGAAGCACTCCGCCAAATCAAAAAAAGAAGAAAGAGTATGGATTAACCTTTTAAGCGCTGCCTCATGATCTCAGAAAGAAATATTCCTGCACTTACAGCTACATTGAGCGAATCTATTGCTCCGAGAACGGGTATGCTCACGATCTCGTGACACACCTTTTGTACAGAATGGCCTATTCCTTTCTGTTCATTCCCAAGTACCAACACTAAGTCTCTGTCCCAATCAAATTCGTACAGCGAAATCTTCGCTTCTGGCGATGTTCCTATGATCCACAACCCTTGTCGAGACAACTCTTCAAGGGCTCTTGCCATATTTGTAACCTTTACTATAGGAATGTAAAAACACGCACCTGAAGAGCGTTTTAGAACCTGAGCAGACACTGACACAGATCTTTTCTTCGGGATTATTACCCCTTTTGCCCCAAAGAAAACAGCGGTTCTGAGAATCGAAGCAAAATTCCCTTCATCTGTTATATGATCAAGAGCAATGACAATAGTGCCCTCTTTTTGACTTCTTACATTTTTTACAAACTCGTCAAAAGAAGTGTATTTGAACTCAGATACAATAGCCACTGCACCCTGATGATTTACCTTGGGAAGAAGTAAAGAAATATCTTTTGAATCCTTAAAATATACAGGAATCCCTTCCTTCTCACAGATCTGGATCACCTCATCTAAACGAGCCAGTGTTCTCCCTTTTGCAAGCCAGACTTCCTTTACTTGAGACGGATTTGCTCGCAACAGCTCTGTAACAGCTCTTATTCCCGGAACAGTAATCATATGAAATCACTCTTAGTGCTTTTGAATTATCTGAGGAATTGCTCCCCCTATTCCCTCTATTATCATCTGTATTGCTACCACAGCCAAAATGAGTCCCATAAGCCTGGTCATTATTCCTATGTGAGATGGCTTGAGCTTCTTTTCTATAAGTTCTCCATAGATAAAGCATAAATATGTCAACAGGCAAACACAGGCAAATACGACTATAACAGTGCCTATTGTGAAAATATCAGCTTTTTTCCCAACCAAAGAGAGCGCAGTAGTAATTGTGCCAGGACCTGCCAGAATAGGAGTTCCGAGAGGAGTTATCGCTACATCTTCTGCCCCTCTTTCCTCGTATTCCTCATACGAACCCGGAAGACTGGGATGCTCTTCTTCTGTAGGATGGTGTTGGTGAGATCGTCTCGCTCTGACCAGATTATAGGCTATCATGAACACTAATATACCCCCTGCAATCCTAAAAGCAGGAAGGGTTATACCAAATATCCGAAATATTATGTTTCCACCTATGGTAAACACGAATACCACTAAAAATGCAAATATCACGGATACCTTTGCAATTCTTAGCTTTTCAGACTCGGGCATATAATTAACCAGAGAGAGAAACACAGGGGTATTACCTATGGGATTCATAATTGCTAAAAAAGAAAAGAGACATTCTAATGGAAAGCTAAGATGCCCCATAATCCTTTATTTTTAAAAGAGTAAGATAAGAGCGCCACCTCTGTCAATTTCTTTTTGGTTGCAAAATGAAAATGAAAGTATTATTTTTTTATGAGCATTAGCTCAAAACACATGGGCAGGAGGATAAAAATGCCGATATACGAATACAGATGTAACGACTGTGGTAGGGTGCAAGAATTCCTTCTGATAAACAACCAAAATCAAGATATTGTATGTCCCAACTGTGGAAGTAAAAATATGGAGAGGATCTTATCACCTGCCACTTTTTCATTTAAGGATAGCACAAGATTGCCTGGCAGAACCTGTTGTGGAAGGGAGGAAAGATGCGAATCTCCTCCTTGTGAAACAGGAGGAAGATGTCGCAGAAACAAATTTTAAAGGAGGTGAAAGAAGATGAAAATAGCAATAAGTTCCACTGGCAAGGATTTAGATTCCAATGTGGACCCTCGTTTTGGAAGATGTGCATATTTTATCTTGGTGGATCCTGACACAATGGAGTATGAAGTATTTGAAAATCAAAGTGCAATGCTTGGAGGAGGAGCAGGGATACAATCTGCTCAGTTTGTTGCATCTAAGGGAGCAGAAGTGGTTATTACTGGAAATTGTGGCCCAAATGCTGTGAGAACATTAGAGGCAGCGGGAATCAAAATAATTACTGGCTACAGTGGAACCGTAAGGCAGGCAATAGAAGACTTTAAAACAGGCAAACTAAAAACAACTCATACTCCTACTGTAGAAGAGCACTTCGGAATAAAGCAAATACCAACTAAGGGGTCTGAATTGGCAGAATTGAAAGAACAAGCAGCTCTTCTAAGAAGACAGCTTGAGATGATAGAAAGAAGAATCTCTCAACTGGAAAGAGGCGCCATGCCAGTTCAGGAGCAAAAAAAATCCGGCCAACTAAGGATAGCTGTGCCAGTGGACAGCGGATTAATTTCCCAGCACTTTGGACATGCCGAACTATTCCTTATAGCAGAAGTAGAAGACGGTGAGATAAAGAGAACAGAAACAAAAACGCCTCCCCCTCATGAACCAGGTGTTATTCCCAAATGGATGAACGAATTAGGAGTGGATGTAATCATTACAGGAGGCATGGGAAGAAGGGCTTTGTCACTATTTGATGAATATGGTATAAAGGTGGTTGTTGGTGCTCCTCAGATAGATCCTATTGATGCGATAAAAGAATATCTGAAAGGAACACTGGCAACAGGAGAGAATGTATGTACTCATTAAGCAAGGAGGTAAAAAATGTCACCACAAGGACAAGGTAGAGGTGGAATGGGCAGAGGATTTGGTCGGGGCGGAATGGGTAGAGGTCCTGGGGGAAACTGCGTGTGTCCCAATTGTGGGGAAAAGGTACCTCACGAAAGAGGGATACCGTGCGCTCAAGTAAGGTGCCCTAAATGTGGAACTCCTATGATCAGAGAATAATAGGAGGTTCTTTCGGTATGGAAGGCAAATTTGAAGAATTTGCACAACAGCTTCAGGACGAAATATTCGAACAGGCTAAAAAACTTTACGGAGAAAAAGGATTTGAACGATGGATGAACATGAAATACATGGGAGTTATAGAAAACCCTGACGGACACGCAAGGGTTACGGGCAAGTGCGGAGACACCATAGAAATCTTTTTAAAATTTGATGGAGAACGGGTAAAAGAGGCCTCTTTTATTACAAATGGATGTGCTTCAAGCGCCATATGCGGTTCATTTGCAGTGGAACTCAGTTTAGGAAAAACCCCTGATGAAATAGTTGAAATCACCGGTGAGACAATACTAAACGAGATAGGAACCTTCCCGGAAGAAGAAAGACACTGTGCATTTCTAGCTGCAGAAACGCTTCAGGAAGCATTAAATGACTACATGATAAAACAAGTTAAGAAAAACAGAGAAAAAGGCAAATGATAATAAGCATAGCAAGTGGAAAAGGTGGTACAGGAAAAACCACAGTAGCAACGAATCTTGCTTTATCTATTAAAGATGTGGTTTTCTTGGACTGTGATGTAGAAGAACCGAACGCTCATCTCTTTTTAAAGCCAGCTATAAAAGAGACAGAACCAGTAGAAAGGCCTGTACCAGAAGTAAAAAAAGAAAAATGCACTTTTTGTGGAAAATGCGCTGAGGTGTGCGAATTCAAGGCGATCATAGTGGTGGGAAAAAGTATACTTACATTTCACGAACTGTGTCATGGCTGCGGTGGATGTGCAAGGATATGCCCGGAACGGGCAATAGAAGAGGTGGGTAGAGAAATTGGTGTCATAGAAAAGGGAAGAACAAAAGGGATAGAATTCTTTCATGGAAAACTCAGAATCGGTGAAGCAATGAGTCCCCCGCTTATAAAGAAGGTGAGAAAACACGAAAATAAAGAAAAGGTTACCATCATAGATGCACCCCCTGGAACCTCCTGTCCAGTTATAGCTTCTATGAAAGGAGCCGATTTTGTACTTCTCGTAACAGAACCGACCCCTTTTGGCTTGTATGACTTAGAACTCGCCGTAGGTGCGGTAAGAACTCTTAATCTGCCCTGTGGCTTGGTGATAAACAGGTCAAACATGGGGGACGACAGGGTAAAAAGGTACGCAGAAAGAGAAAACATACCGGTGCTTCTTGAAATCCCTTTTGATAAAAGAATAGCAGAGCTTTATTCAAAAGGAATACCTTTTGTGGAAAAGTTGCCGGAGTGGAAAGAAAAGTTTGTTGAACTTTACGAAAAGATAAAGAGGATAGTAAATGAAAGAGCTGGTCATCCTTAGCGGAAAAGGAGGAACAGGAAAAACCAGTATCACTGCTGCATTTGCCTCTCTTGCTGAAGACAAGGTCTTGTGTGACGCGGATGTGGACGCGTCTGATCTGTGGTTAATTCTTTCCCCAAGAATAATAAAGGAAGAAGAATTTCGTTCAGGTCATGTAGCAGTGATAAATAAAGATAAATGTGTAGAATGTGGTCTTTGTAGAGAGCTGTGCAGGTGGAATGCTATAAGCGAGGACTTCATTGTAGACGAAATAGAGTGTGAAGGATGCGGAGTGTGTTATCACTTCTGCCCGGAAGGGGCAGTGGAATTTCCAGAAAAAGTTTGTGGTAAGTGGTTTGTATCAGAAACAAGATTTGGCCCTATGGTTCATGCCAGACTCGGAATAGCAGAAGAAAACTCTGGAAAGCTGGTGGCTCTTGTGAGACAGGAGGCAAGAAAGATAGCCGAGGAAAGAGGCTTAAGCATGATTATAACTGACGGCCCTCCTGGTATAGGGTGCCCTGTTATCTCTTCTATTGGAGGAGCAAGCGCTATTCTTATCATTTCAGAACCTACCGTATCTGGAATCCACGATATGGAAAGAGTGCTTCAGTTAGCAGACCATTTTCAGATTCCTGCAATGCTTTGCATCAACAAATTTGACCTGAACAGGGAAGAAACAGAAAAGATAGAATCGTTTGCACAAAAAAGAAATATTCCTGTTGTAGGAAAGATCCCTTTTGATCCTGTGTTTACCAAGGCAATGATTCAGGGAAAAAATGTACTGGAATTTGCTCCTTACTCTCCTTTGTCTGAAACTCTTGCACAAATTTGGAAAAATGCCCAGGCCTTTTTAACAGACCTGGGCACATAGGGTAGGACTTACTTATTCGCCTCTGCTTCTATCTCAGCAATTCTCTTTTCTATAGCATCCAATTCTCTTTTAAGCATCTCTGCTTCGTCTTTGAGCATATTCACTTCATCTTCTGGACTCATTTCGTAGTAAGGATCATAGTAGTAGGGATAGGGTGGATACGGTGGTGCAAACCATCTCCATCTCCAGCCAAATCCTCTGCCCCAGCCTCTACCAAATCCTCTGCCTCTCCACCACCATCCTCTACCAAATGGCCCATAAGGGTTACATAGCCCTAATCCTCTTCCTGTCATTGGCCCTAATCCCCAGGGTCCTGTTCCATCTAAGCCTGGCATAAACCTCACCTCCTTTTCGTTTTTGTTTTAATAGTAAAGATAAGGTGGATACGGTGGTGCAAACCATCTCCATCTCCAGCCAAATCCTCTGCCCCAGCCTCTACCAAATCCTCTGCCTCTCCACCACCAGGGTCCACACCACATCCCAAATGGGACTATATATGGGTTATACCAACGCCATCCCCATCTCATCTTTAACCCCTCCTGTTGGATATTTTGAGCTTATGCTCATAATTAAGTATAAACACGATTTGTTTTTTGTCAAGAAAGGAGTTCAGATTATAGCCCTTGACAAGATTCTCTATTCCTTTATAAGAATGATTAAACGGTTACACCCGAGGATAAAGTTGCGTTGCATAATAACCTTTTTAAGTGCTTCTAAGTTCGTTCTTCCTATTGCCTACAATTCACTGGTTCAAGGTTTCATATACAATCATATTGATGAGGTGCTTTCTTCTTGGCTTCACAATGAAGCAATCAGCTTTGAAAAACGCCGTTTTCGCTTTTTTACATTTAGCAGACTCATTGGATCATACAGGCTTAAGGAAAAGAAAATCGAGTTTTCAGGGCCTGTAAAGCTTTACATAGGAACAATCCATAAAGTTGTACTTCAAAGCCTTGTGGAAAATCTTTTAAAAAACCCGTCCATAAAGCTTGGAGAAAGTAGCTGTGAGATACAAAGCATTGAAATAGAACCAATCCCAGCTTCTAATGGCCCAACTCTTGTAAGGACACTTTCTCCCATAACCATATACAGTACACTTAAAGGAGCAGACGGAAAGAAAAAGACCTACTATTACAGCCCATTTGAAAAGGATTGGGAAGGCAAACTTCTGGACAATCTCAGGCGAAGATAAGCCTTCCTGAACCATTCTTTAGCCTTGTCTATGACAGTGGCCTTGGTGCAAAAAACAGCCAAGGCTTCGGTATGCTTCAGATAGTAAGATCTGGATAATATCTTTACTCATAACGACAAAGCTCAGCGACAGGCGTATAGTCCGTTCGCTGGTTATGTGCCTATAAATTTTCTTTTTCTTCACCAATAATTTCAAATAATTGCTTTACAATCTTAGGATGCAATGTCTTTCCGCTATGGAAAGGTAAAATGAAACGTTTGCTTTCTTTCATATAAATCCTATGACTTCCTTTACTCCTAATCAATTTAAAACCTGCTTGTAATAATAACTTTTCGGCTTCAGCAGCAGTTAATCTTGGTAGTTTAGGCAATATTTACCTCTAAAGAAGTGGTCAAAATCTCTTTATTTAATAAAGTTCTTTTTTCTTCCTCGTCCAAAGTTTCTAAATATAATTCTACAGCTTCTTTAATATTTTTTAGAACTTCATCTAAAGTATCTCCCTGCGTATGACAACCTTTTAATTCGGGACAATAAGCATAGTATCCAAATTCATCTTTTTCTATTATTACCGTAACTTTCATATTCATAACCTCGAATTTAATTTTTTCTAACGCCCAAACTCAGCGGCGGCGATAGTAAGCGCCGCCTTATGAAAGATCTCCTCTAAGGTCTCTCCATCTGGTTCAAACTCTACAAGCACATCAACATCACTTTTCTCTTTAGCTTTTCCTTTAATTTGAGAACCAAAAATACCTATTCTTTTTACTTTGAATCTTTTTTGTATCTCTTGTGAATGTTTTTTAAGTTTTTCTGTTATGTTATTT
>CAYMUI010000070.1:0-8178 GCA_964393645.1 uncultured Desulfobacterales bacterium
AAACAAACTTCTTTTAAAAGCCAGGCAAAGGCTCTCTCTAAAAAAGAACGCCAGGCAGAACTTAAAAGACTCAAAGAAGAAGAAAGACGCCTAAGACAGATGAAAGCCGACTCAGAAGATAGACTGAGAAAGGAAAGAGAAAGGGTAAGAATAAAGATTATGATGAAGGTAAATAAGGTAATAGAAGAATATGCAAAAAAACACCACTACACAGTTGTTTTGCCTAAGGGAGTGGTTCTGTATTCAGACAGTAGGGTTGATATCACAGAGGATATTATAAAAGCGTTAAATAAAAGCAACTGATCATTTGTAGTACTTTTCCTTAATTGATCTTATAGCAGGAAGAGAAGAAAAGAAAGCTTCCACTACTTCGGGATCAAACTGAGAGCCAGAACACCTGTCTATCTCTTTTAATACCTTTTCTTCAGGCCATGGTTCTTTATAGCACCTTGGAGAAGAAAGGGCATCAAACACATCTGCAAGGGCAACTATTCTGCCAAACAGGGGAATTTCTTCCCCTTTTTTAGGACGAGCCTTTCCACTGCTATCTTCAAATCCGGGCAAAGGTTTTCCTGTAACAGGGTGTATATAGCCTGGATATCCTTTTCCGTCCCATCTTTCGTGATGATTGAGAGTCACTTCTACCGCTGCTTTATCAAAGTCAGAATCTCCGCTGAAAAACAATCTTGCACCCAAGAATGTGTGAGTCTTCATTATTTCATACTCTTCATCCGTAAGTCTTCCCGGCTTTTTTAATATCTTATCGCTTATACCCACTTTGCCGACATCATGCACCATTGCCGACATCCTGAGTATGTCTTTCTTTTTGTCTATCTCATCTTCATCCATACCTTTTTTTCTTGCCCATTGTTCAAATATTTCTACTGAGTAAGCTCCCACCCTGTTTACATGTTCTGCTGTCTCTTCTGGATCCCTAAGGGCTGCCATACTTATCATTCTCAAAATAAGGTTTCTTGTCATTTGTGCTCTTTCAAGGGCAATAGCAGCAGCCTTTGCAAACTGCAGAATATATGGTTCGTCCTCTTTTGCAAATGGCACAACATTTCCTTTTTCATCCTTAGCGTTTATCAGCTGTAGCACGCCTATCAGTTCATTTTTTGATTCATCATGGGAACAGCAAGCATGGATCTGGTTCTGTATCCAACCTTTTTGTCAAATCTGGAATTAAAAGAATAGGGGGTATCTTTCAGTTTGTACACATCTGAGATGTTCAGAATGAGATCCTTTTCCCCTTTAATACACCTTTCCGCAACATACCCTGCTATGGAATCTTTGTTAATAGGAATAGAAAAAGTTTTATATATCAGTTTCTCTTTTTTCTTTAGCCTGCTCTGTAAAGTAACATTCTGGGTATAGCTAAATTTTAGTTTGTCATTGTCTCTCAAATATATAGAGCCTGCATCAGCATTAAAGAAGAGTCTTGCTTTTTGAAGTATCTTTTCCAGCAAAAGATCTAAGTCTTTGATTTCGTTTAAATCGTTTATTAACTGAAGTATATAGCCTATCTTTTTATTTTCACTTAACATATTCAAATCCCCTGTTTTCCTTGCTATGCAATCAAAATATAGTTAGTATTAACACATGTTCCTAACGGATGCAAAAGTAGTTTTAAATAAACAGGTGGCAAAAAATACATATCTTCTTTTTTTAGATGCCCAGAAGATTCCTTCAGAGGCAAGACCCGGACAATTCATTATGCTAAAACCATATCCTGCTGAGATAGGTTTTTTAAGGCGTCCTTTTTCCATCTGCCTTTCTTTTCCAGAAAAGAGTGTACTTGCTGTATTATACATCATAAGAGGCAAAATTACACAGTATATGAGTTCTCTTGAAAAAGGTGCCCGTGTTTCTGTGATAGGGCCGCTTGGAAATGCATTTAAGGTCCCTGAAGATACTTTAAATTTGATACTTTTGGGTGGAGGTATAGGGATTGCTCCTCTTATTTCTTTTTTACCTGTATATGAAAAAAGAGTACATTTTATTGCTGGCTTTCGTTCCTCTGATGAATGCGTAGACATAAGAAAGATCTTTCCAGGTACATACAGTTATATTGTGGCTACAGAGGATGGAAGCAAAGGATACAAAGGTACATGCATTGACCTATTTACACAGTACATAAAGGATCGAGTTTTAACCAACACAGCGGTTATTTCATGTGGCCCTCCTGCTATGTTAAAAGCGTTGAGTAAGATATGCTCTCAAATAAAAGTACCATGTTATGTTTTTCTTGAGACATATATGGCATGCGGTGTGGGATTGTGTCAGGGTTGTTCGGTAAAGACAAAGCACGGTTACAAAAGAGTCTGCAAGGATGGGCCCCTGTTTAAGGCAGAGGAGATATGTTGGGAAGAGATTCAAGATTAGAGATTGACCTTGGTTTTATAAAATTAAAGAATCCCGTAATTGCTGCTTCTGGCACTTTTGGATACGGGGAAGAGGTCTCAGATCTTATAAACATTTCCGATTTAGGAGGATTTGTTACGAAAGGGCTTTCTATAAGACCAAAACAGGGCAATCCACCTCCAAGAATTTGTGAAACAGCATGTGGAATGCTCAACTCTATTGGTCTTGAAAACATAGGAATAGAAAGGTTCTTAAAAGAGAAACTTCCCAGAATAAAAACATACGACACTGCCATAATAGTAAACATATTCGGAGAAACTGTAGACGAATATGCAGAGGCTGCATCCATGTTAAATGGAGTGGAAGGGATTTCAGCAATCGAGATAAACATATCCTGCCCTAATGTAAAAAAAGGGGGGATTTTGTTTGGCACAGATCCAAAGCTTTCTTTTCAAGTTACAGAGGCTGTTTTAAAAAAGTCAGATAAACCAGTAATTGTAAAGTTAACCCCCAATGTTACGGACATAACGGTTATAGCAAAAGCAGTTGAAAGGGCAGGTGCTCATGCTGTTTCTCTTATAAACACGCTTACAGGTATGGCGATTGATATCGAGAAAAAAAGGCCTGTTTTGGGAAACATAACCGGTGGTCTTTCAGGTCCGGCCATAAAGCCTGTTGCTTTATATATGACATATAAGGTGGTAAATAGCGTTCGTATTCCTGTAATAGGAGGAGGAGGCATCACAGATTACAAGGATGCGCTTGAATTCCTTATTGCAGGCGCAAAAGCGATTCAAGTAGGAACAGCGAATCTGATAAATCCGAAAGTATGCTTAGAGATCGTAGAAGGTCTGAGTCGATACTGTACTGAAAAAAAGATAGAAAAACTGCAAGAAATAGTGGGCAGTCTCCAAACAGAATAAAAAAGGAGGTATAAGAAATGAATAAGGTAACTGTCATAGGAGCCGGAAATGTAGGTGCAACTATTGCTATGAAGATGTTTGAAAAAGATTTAGCAGACATAGTTCTTATAGATGTTGTGGAAGGGCTTGCCGAAGGTAAGGCACTGGATATAAAAGAGTCCTCTCCTATAAAGGGGCATAATACCAATATACTTGGATGCACGAAGGAGTATTCATTTGCAGAAAACAGTGACATCGTAATAATCACTGCTGGTATAACCAGAAAACCGGGGATGAGCAGGGATGATCTGCTTTCTAAGAATATGCAGATAGTTGAGGATGTAGTAAGAAATGTGGTGAAATTTTCTCCTGACTCAATTCTCATCGTTGTGAGCAATCCTCTTGATGCAATGTGTCATGTTGCATATGAAACGAGCGGTTTTCAAAGAAACAGAATTATAGGCATGGCTGGGGTCTTAGATTCAATCCGTTTTTGTACTTTTATAGCAGAGGAGCTGGGTATATCTGTAGAAAATGTGCAGGCTCTTGTTTTGGGAGGTCATGGGGATTCTATGGTGCCACTTCCCAGATACACGACGGTATGCGGGATTCCTATTACTCAACTTATGAATAAGGAAAGAATAGAAAAGCTCATCAAAAGAACAAAAGAAGCAGGTGCAGAGATAGTGTCCCTGCTTAAGACAGGAAGTGCATATTATGCTCCAGCCGCCGCCACTGTTGAGATGGTAGAGGCAATATTAAAAGACAAAAAGAAAATTCTTCCCTGTTCCGTACTCTTAAAAGGAGAATACGGGATACAGGATGTGTTCTTGGGAGTTCCTGTAAAACTGGGACAAAAAGGAGCTGAAGACATTATAGAGATTGATCTGAATAGAGAAGAAATAGAAGCACTTCACAACTCTGCAGAACATGTAAAAAGACTTGTTGAAAAAATGAGTGAATTAAGGGCAAACAGGTCCTGAGCCCTTTCCCAAAGGGTATCCGTTTTTTATAGCATTTTTCGTAAACTCATGAGCAGAAGAGGCTGCTTGCTGCAAAGAGAAGCCTTCTGCTAAAAAGATGGCCAGAGAAGTAGAATAAACACATCCGCTTCCATGACTGTGAGGGGTAGACAGAATAGCTTTATCTTCTATGTAAAAGAAGTTTTTACCGTCGTATCCAACATCTACTATCTTTTCCTGTAAGCGAAATCCAGTGATAATTATTTTTTTTGCTCCTATCTTATGGAGAACTAAAGCAGCCTTTTCCACATCTTTCAGATCTTTAATTTCTACGCCAGAAAGCTGCTCTGCTTCGTAGACATTTGGCGTGATTACATCAACCTGACAAAAAAGTCTTTTTAACAGTAAGAGTGCATCCTGCTTTAGTAAATACGGGCCAGTACTTGCTCTAAGTAAAGGATCAAGCACCACGGGACTGAGCTTATACCTTGAAAGAGCATCTGAAACCGTTTTTATAGCGTCCGCTGAAAACAACATTCCTATTTTTACGGCATCTGGAAGCGTGTCCTTTAGTACCACATGTAATTGCTTTGAAATAAATTTTTCGGGAACAGACATTATCTCTGCTACTGTAAGAGAGTTCTGCGCCGTAAGTGCACATATAACTGTCATTGCGTGATATTTAAGCTTATAGGCGGTTTTTATGTCTGCCTGGATTCCAGCACCGCCAGAAGAGTCAGATCCTGCTATAACAAGTATGCATTTCATACAGCTTTTCTGTCAGTTCCTTTATGAGATCCAGATTTTCTATCTTTTTCTTCCATTTTTGAGGAATGGCATCAATCCCGAGATATGCTCCACATATGGAACAAGCCATAGCACCTAAGGTGTCTCTGTCACCACCATTTAATACCGCGCACATAAGACAGTCTTTAAATGAATATGGATGCCTGAGAAAACAGAACAAAGAAAACGGAACAGACTCATGTGCAGCAACACTTTTGCCGAGTTTGTTTATTGCGTTTTTGGGTTCTTCTTTTTTGAAAAGCAGTTCCTTTAAGAGCTTAAGCTTTCCTTTCATTTCTTTTGTCTGACAAAACTGGATCAGATCATCTATGAACTCTTCATAAGATATTTTCGTCTTTGTCAAGGCAAGAGAAATAGCACGTGCCTGAATAACCGCACCATCTATACCAATAGGATGTGTATGTGTTATCATTGCTGAAAGCTTTACTTTTTCATAAAAGTCCTTCTTAGGAAGCGCATGAAAAAATAGTGCCACAGGAGCCACCCTCATGGCTGCTCCGTTTCCGTAAGATCCGCTTCCACCGTACAAAGAAGCTGCTGCTTCAGAATAGGTGAGTTTTCTGCTTCTGACCAGCGCAAAGACAGTTGGAGGGCCAGGAGCATATCCCCTCCACGGCTCTTTACAAAACTCGTTATCCAATACTTTTCCCAAGTGCATCTCTTCTAAGTCGCTTCTTTCTACAATAGCCTTTGCAATTCCAATGGCCATTGCGGTATCGTCTGTGTAGACAAGGAGTTGGCACTTTTCTACTTCCTTGCAGAGTTGATCTTTTTTCTTGTACAAAAAGGCAAGCTCTCCAATAGCATCTCCAATAGCCCCACCCAACATACTTCCTAAGAACCTGTCTTTTTCTTTCATGCTTACAACTTACCTCTGCTTGCTTCCATTTGTCTGAAAGTCAAAAAGAAAAGCTTGTTTATGCATGGTAGCACAGCGAAGTTTTATTTTGCAACCGTTATTCATGAGACAAAAATACTTGCATGTGTGGTGGAGACTGTGGCAAAAAGTAAAGCCTTAAGTCACTTGCTGACGGTAAAAAATGCTCTGGCAAACACACATCTTAACATCAGCCTTGCTCGCCTACAGGCTCGGTGCGGATATACCGTCTGGTGTGGTTGCATCGGTATTTGGTGCTGTATTTCCTGACTGGATTGAAAGGGCTGGCAGACTCAGACTCCTCAAGCACAGAGGATTGAGTCATTCGGTGATACTGTGGTTGTGTATCTTCTCAGGGCTGCTCACATACTTCAGTAGCATTTCGCAAATCAGGTGGTTTGCTCTTGGTGTGCTTCTGCACCTTGCAGAGGACAGCCTGACTATTACAGGAGTTCCGTTTTTGTGGGGAAAAAGAAAAATTGCGCTAAGGCTGATCAGAACAGGAGGACTATCTGAGGTCATTTTCCTCGCCCTGTTTGTGCTGGTAATGTTTCTGACACGGGGGCTGCTGACAGAGTAAGGTTTAAGCCCTGAAATGAGGTCTGCACCTATTTTGAAGACTCAGAAACAAGAGGATGGCTGGCAAACAGAGAAAGTGATATGAGCTTATCTAAGAGTTCTGAAAAGCTGATACCAGCCTTTTTTGCAGAAAGTGGAAAGAGGCTGTTTTCTGTCATACCGGGTATGGTATTCACTTCTAAAACATAAACCCTGTCTGACTTTATTATCATATCAACCCTTGCCCATACCTTACATCCAATAGCATTAAATGCGATTTTAGCGGCTTCCTTTGCCTTTTTTTCTAATACTGCAGGAATCCTGGCCGGACATATTTCATCTGTGGCTCCTGGTGTGTACTTTGCTGTAAAATCAAAAAATTTATGTGTTCCTTTGGGTACTATTTCAATCAGAGGAAGCACCTCCAATTCTTTTACCCCGATAACCGGCGCTGTTATTTCGATGCCATCAATGTATTCTTCGATCAGGATTTCTTCATCGTATTCGAACGCTTTTTTAACGCCTTTTATTAGCTCTTCAGTGTTTGAACAAAGACTTATTCCAAAACTTGAACCTTCTGAAACAGGTTTTACAACCACTGGAAAGCCAAAGGGATTAATGTCTTTTAAGGAGGATTCAGAATATGATTCTTTCTTAAGATAAAGTGCTTTCGGAACACAAAGGCCGTTTTTTTCAAATATTTCTTTTGATATCTTCTTGTTCATTGCTATTGCATTCGCCAATATGTCAGAACCAACATAGGGGATTCCAAGTATATTTAAAAATCCCTGAATAGAACCGTCTTCTCCCAATCTTCCATGTAAAAGAGGAAAGACAATGTCTATCTTCTCTCTATTTTTAAACAGAAAGTGAATCTCTTCTTTTATGTCCAAAAAAGATACTTCGTATTTTTCTCTGTCCAGAGCATTATATACCGCTTTGCCACTTTTTAAAGAAATTTCTCTTTCAGCAGACCAGCCCCCAGCTACCACAACCACTCTTATCTTTTTTGTTTTGTTCTCTTTTACTTTGTTCAAGTTCACCTCAAAGCCTCGTTTACCGCATCTTGAGGGGTCTTTACTTTGATTATGCCGGGTATGTCCCAAGTTAACAAACCAATCACCTTTTTCCCCATTTTTAAGCCCAGTGCAATCTCACTTAGCGTGCCATATTCTCCACCAATAGCAATAAGAGTATCACAGGCTCTTGCAATCAGGGCATTTCTCGCTTCCCCCATACCTGTGGCAAGAGGTACTAACACATAAGGATTTGCATCCTTTTTGTCATATCCAGGAAGTATTCCCACCGTGAGACCACCTTCCAAATAAGCTCCTTTAGAAGCTGCTTCCATTACTCCTGTTAAACCACCTGTAATCAGAAGGACATCATTTCTGGCTAAAAGTCTGCCCACTTCTTCTGCTGCGTTATAGATTTCTTTCCCGCATCTGCTTGCACCTATGACGCCTACTATCCTTTTCATCCTAAGGAGCCCTCGCAAATATTAGACAAACCTACATTCAAATAGCAATCATTTTTTTGTTATTTTTTACCAAAATTTTTATTAAGATAGTAGCCGATAAAGGTAATCCTTGACATTTGACCTTAAAGACCTATAATACCAACAGAATCGGGACGTAGCGCAGCCTGGAAGCGCACCTGAATGGGGTTCAGGGGGTCGCAGGTTCAAATCCTGTCGTCCCGATTTTTT
>CAYMUI010000071.1:0-16265 GCA_964393645.1 uncultured Desulfobacterales bacterium
ATACTCCGCTAAACCCTTCTTCGATAAGTGCTTCGTTATCGCCGCCGTCAGCGTCGTCTTCCCATGATCTATGTGCCCTATCGTCCCTACATTTACATGCGGCTTCTTCCTCTCAAATTTCTTCTTTGCCATGCTTGAACCCCCATTCTCTCTCTTAATTTAAATTAAAATCAAAGCCCACGACCGGAATCGAACCGGTGAACCCCATCCTTACCAAGGATGTGCTCTACCGACTGAGCTACGTGGGCACCAAAAAACCAAAAATAAAGCGGGAAACGGGATTCGAACCCGCGACCCTCAGCTTGGAAGGCTGATGCTCTAACCAGCTGAGCTATTCCCGCTTATATATGGAGAGGGGAGGATTCGAACCTCCGAAGGCTGAGCCAGCGGATTTACAGTCCGCCCCCTTTGTCCAACTCGGGCACCTCTCCTTTTTAAGCCAGCGGAGGGAATTGAACCCCCGACCTACTGATTACAAATCAGTTGCTCTACCTGCTGAGCTACGCTGGCATCCATATGAAATTTTAACTATAATGCAATAAAAGTCAATATCATTTTTTGCTTGGATAAGGGTAAATGTTTCCTTAACATATAAAACTAAAAAAATCAATCTAACAGACGGAGGTAAGAAATGAGAAAAATTGGAGATCTTGTTCTGATATACCATATGGGTAAACCCACAGTATATGCCAGGATAGAAAATATTGTGCCTGATGTGAAGGAAGGATGGTATCAAGTAGATTTACTTATTTTAAGTATACCTGCTCAGATGGTTAAATGGATATTAAAAGAGGAATACATAGATGGTACAACCTTTACGATGGGGGGAATACCTTTAAAACTTGGGGATGTAGAAATAAGCCAACCAGCTGCTGAGCAAAAACAATCTCAAAAGCCCTTAAAAAAACAGCAACATCCTTCTAAGGTAATAAACCTGAAAGACTTTAAAAAATAGCTATACAGAAATTTCTTGTAAAAGAGAATACAACCATTGGGAAAAACGCGGGATTTCCTCTAAGGAAACATTGTTCCTTATATATCTCAGAGCATTCCTAAACATAGGATACGAAATGGAATCTAAGTGTCTTACTATATGTAACTTATATAAATCCTCTCCCTCTGCTTTCATTTTCTTTAACAGCTCTTTTTCTTTTACTCCTTTCTTTTGTGCCTTAAAAACCCTTATAGCAATCCAGTAAGCTTCTATGTAATTTCTTAACAGTTCGGCCCACATTACAAGGTTCTTTCTGCCTTTGAGTGTAAGTCTAAAACTGTTGTTCTCATAAAGTAGATAAGCTCTTTCATAAAAGTAAGTTAAGGCATCTTCAACTTCCTCTTCCGGTTCTTTTTCATAAATAAATTCGTACTTAAAGAGGTCTCTAAGTAGCAAATAATCTCTTTTTATTTGACTTACGCTTATTTTTTCATTCTGGGAGGTAAGGAGAGAAATAGCTACAAAAGAATACGGTATAAAAAAATGGATAATACTATTCTTATAATAACTAAGTTCAAAACTTTTTTTCTCATTTAAGCAAAATAAAAAATTATTTTGAGTTTGATCTTTTATTTTAACTAATATCCCCCTTTCTAAAAGGGCAGAAACAACATTTTGAACAGTATAGTCTATATTGTTTATTTTGGGAATCAGTGGAGCATTACAGTATCTTAACAGATCTAAAACAAGCTTAGATACCTCTTCCAATTCATAGATGTAAAAACCATTTCTTAACCTCGTTGTTATTGGCACAGACACAAATGACACAGGAGTCACCGGGGTTATTTTATTAATAGATCTTACCAGATAAATGGCTAAGGATTCTGTTAGATCAGATTTTTTATCTATTTTAGAAAAATATTCACTAAGTAAAATTGGTTTAGCAAATCTAACATATATTTTTCCATATTTTTTTTGTAATATATTTCTGGCTCTTAACAGCTGGGTAAAACTTTCGGGCTCTTTTTCTAATCCCTGCATTTCTTTTGCATATGAGTTTTCTTCTATAACAGTATCATAAGTGATTGATACAGGAATAAACACAATATCTTTGCAATAACCTTGTTTCCACGCTTCTAATAATATCGACAAAAAACCTGTTTTTGGAAATTCCAATTTTCCACTTCTACTTCTGCCTCCCTCTATGAAAAATTCTATTGGATACCCTTCTTGAAGCAGAAGCTTTATATACCGCTCAAAAACAAGAGTATACAACTTAGCACCCTTAAATGATCGTCTTATAAAAAACGCCCCACACTTTCTGAATATATGTCCCATAGGCCAAAAAGCTAAATTTTTTCCAGCAGCAATTCTGGGAGGATAGATATGGTGATCAAACAAAAGATAGTTTAATATCAAATAATCCACATGGCTTTTATGAGAAGGAACATAAACTACAGGATGCCCTTTTTTGGCATAATTCCTTATAAGACTAAAATCTGATTCAGGCACATCTATGCCCTGAAAACTTCTCTTCCAAAACCATGTCAAAAACTTATAAGATATAATTATATAAGTTATGCTGAAATCTGAGGCTATTTCTTCAAAATAACTTTCGGCTTTCTTTTTTAATTCTTTGATTTTCTTCTTATCATTCTTTGCTATCTTGTAAATTGCTTTTTTGATTTTAGTATCTCTTAACACTAATTCTTTTATCTGGGCTTTTGATTTAACTACAGGACCCAAAACAGCTCTTTTATGCCGATCTATTATTTCCATAAGTTCATTTCTTAAGAGATAGGAAAGATCTTCTGTATTATGGTCTTGAATATAGTCTTTTAAATTTATAGGCTCACCAATATCTATGAGCGCCTTTCTATGCTGTTTAAAAAAAAGGGCTATCTTAGTGGCAAATCCAGATCTGTCCCTGTAAGAAAAAAATAAATTAGATATCCAAGACGGAGATTTTTCAGGGTTGCTTTTGTAGAATATCAAAATAGGTACTATATAAATAGGAAAAGAAAGCCTTTTTTGAGATTCTATCAAATAATCTAAAGGATCAGGCTTTTTTTCTACAAAATAATGAGAAAATAAGTCAGGATTTATAAGAAAGATCATAGAAGTAAGCCTTTCTTTAAGAGCAGAATCATAAAAACCCGTTTTGTAAGGCGAAGGAAAAGAGCCATTTTTAAGAAAAAATTTGATATATGAAGTTACTAACTTTCCGAGATCGGCAACAGACATAAAAGGCATTAAATTTATATCGAAAAAAAGTCTTGGGTAAGGGAGTCTGGCTTTACGCAAACAGTAATGATAAAGGAGAAGGTCAAAATAAGATGCATATTTTGATACATAAACTATCATTCCCTTTTTTGAAATAGATTTTAGTTTCTCTGAGAATTCTTTTTCAATATTTATGTGTTTAAAAAGTAAGTGAAGAAATTTGTGGGTAAAAAAATCGGGCTTTGAAGGGAGGATATAGGGAAAAGAAATATGAGTCATATTCATATTGTTCATACAATTTCCTGTGATTTAATTTTAATAACAAGACCCATTTTGGTAAGATAATTTACAGATTATGTTATACAATGACAAGGAAGAATTTATAAAAGTTAACCCTTTAAAAAAAGGAGACAAAATAGGAATTTTGTCTCCCGCAGGACCTGTAAGTAAAGAAAAAATAAAGAAGGGGATTCAACTCATTAAAGACTTTGGATTCAAGGTGGAAATAGGAAAAAACACTTTTATAGTGTCCGAACTCGGTTACATGGCTGGTAGCACAAAAGAAAGAATCGATGATCTGCATTATATGTTTAAGAATAGAGAAATAAAAGCGATTATATGTTCGCGAGGAGGATATGGTAGCATACGAATCTTAGAAGACATCAATTACCAGATAATAAGAGATAATCCAAAGATATTCGTTGGTTACAGTGATATAACAGCCTTACTTATGGCAATAACAAAAAAGACAAAAATTATTTCTTTTCATGGGCCCATGGTAAAAGATCTTGCAGAATTAGACCCCTGGTATTTAAACTGGCTCTGGAATATGCTCACAGGAAAATGTGAAGATATAAAAGCTGAAGATGCAGAAGTTCTTGTGCCAGGAGATACAGAAGGAATCCTTTTAGGAGGTAATCTCAGCACAATTGTCAGTCTTGTGGGTACCGGTTATCTGGCTGTTTGCAAAGATATAATACTGTTCTTAGAAGACATAAATGAACCCTATTACAGAATAGACAGAATGCTCACTCAACTTAGGTTAAGCGGTTTTTTCAAAAATATTTCTGGACTCATATTAGGTAAGTTCAAAGGTTGTGGAAAAAAAGATATAATTGATAAAATTGTACTTGATATAATTTCAGATATTAGGTTTCCTATTATTTCCAACTTTCCTATAGGTCACTCAAGTAAAAATGCGCTTATACCCTTAGGTGTAAAGGTTAGACTAAACACTAAAAAGAAAACTCTTATTTTTTTAGAAAGGCCTTTTGTATGAGGATCTCAGAAATAAAAGAAAAAGTCTTTGCTTTTATAGACAAAAAAAAGAATATAAGAATACAAGGGATTTCAGGAACTGCGCTTTCATACCTTTACTCTGAACTGCTAAAAGACTTAAACAAGACGAATTTAATTATTCTTCCAAACAAAAAAGAAGCTAATAAGGTCTTAAAAGAGTTTCTTTTTTTTGTAGAGAATAAAAACATTTATGAATTTGCTCCTTATGATATCTCTCCTTTTTCGGGATTGAGCCCGCATAAAGAAATAATTTCCAAAAGAATGGGCTCCCTTTATGCACTTTTGAACGAAAAAGCACCTATTATAGTGACCTCTATTGATGCAATATTTCTCAAAACTATTCCGAAAAAAGATTTTGTGGAATTCATAGATTATGTGGAAGAAGGGGAGGAATTAGATAGAGACCTATTTATTAAAAAATTGGAAGAAGGAGGGTATCAGAGAGTCCCAATTGTAGAAGACATAGGAGATTATGCGGTAAGAGGTAGTGTAATAGACATATTCCCACCACTTTATCAAAATCCTATTAGATTAGAATTTTGGGGGGATCTGGTAGAATCTATAAGACAATTTGATCCATTTACACAAAGATCTCTTAGTAACAAAAAGAGTGCTATCATATTGCCATGTTCTGAAATAATCTTAAATGAAAGATCATTAAAAAGGGCAAGGTCTCTTGGAAGATTACCATTTTCGGACGAAACAAACCCTCAGTTTTCAGGAAAAGAGGCTTGGCTTACCCACTTTTACGAAAAACCAAGCAGTATATTTGAGTACTTACCAAAAGATGCTGTAATCACGATATATTCTTATCACAGTGTAAGGTCTGTTTCCCAAAGAATAAAGGAAAAATTTTTAAAAGATACAGAGAGATTTAAAAAAGAAGCAGCAGAAAGAGGAGACCCCTTCCCAGAAGTAGAAGGCCTAACCTTAAAAGCTGAAGAACTTATGTACAATATATCTAACTTTCAAACTATCCAATTAGAAAGCTCCGGGCCTTTTGATGAAAAAACAGAAACTGTTGATGTGCCAGGATACTTTGAACTCACGGAAGATATAGAAATAAGAATTCCGGAAAAAGGCAGGGTATCTTTAGCACCATTAGCAGAGAAAGTAGAAGAATGGAAAGAACATGGCGGTCGAGTGGTTATTGTAACCAGAACAAAAGAGCAAGCAGAAAGATTAAAAGAAATCTTAAAGAACTACAGTGTAACAGTAGACAGGCTTCTGAATTCTTGGAAAGAAGTTCCTGGTAATTCCTCAGGAATATTTATATGCCTTGGAAACATTGCGAATGGATTCGTGTGGCAGGAAATAGGGCTCTATGTAATAAGTGAAGACCAAATATTTGGAAAGAAAAAAGAAACAAAGAAAAAAACAAGTGTAAAACTTGCTCGATGGGCAGATATAGGCCAGTTTAAAGAAGGCGATTTAGTCGTACATGAAGAGCACGGAATAGGAAGATATATGGGACTAAAAAAGATAGAGGTAAACAACAAGATAAATGAATATGCGATAATAGAATATGCAGAAAATTCAAAGCTTTATATACCTGCTGACAGAATTAGCATACTGCAAAAATACATAGGCGTCGAAGGCAAAGAACCAAAATTGGATCAATTAGGGGGTAGATCTTGGGATATAGCTAAAAGAAGAGCAAAGAATTCTATTAAGAAGATAGCAAAACATTTAGTGGAATTATATGCTATAAGACAAACCAGAAAAGGGTTTGCGTTTTCGCCACCAGATCACATGTTTCGTGAATTTGAAGCCACATTTGAGCATGAAGAAACTCCTGATCAAATAAAGGCTATAGAAGATGTACTAAATGATATGACCTCTGAAAAGCCCATGGATAGGCTCATATGTGGAGATGTGGGTTTTGGCAAAACAGAAGTGGCTATCAGAGCCGCATTTAAAGCGGTAATGGACGGAAAACAAGTGGCAATAATTGTGCCTACAACCCTTTTGGCGGAACAGCACTACAGGACATTTAAAAACAGAATGTCTCCATATCACATTAGGGTTGAAATACTTAGCAGATTTAGGAGCAAAACAGAACAAGCTAAGATAATCGCAGAACTCAGATCCGGAAAGATAGACATAATTATAGGAACGCACAGATTACTACAAAAAGATATAAAGTTTTCAGATCTTGGACTTCTTATTATAGATGAAGAACAAAAATTTGGGGTAAAACAAAAAGAACTATTAAAAAAGTACAGAACCACTGTAGATGTTCTTTCCTTAGCTGCTACGCCTATTCCAAGGACATTACACATGGCTCTGCTGGGAGTAAAAGATATAAGTATCATAGAAACACCTCCTCAAGACCGACTTTCCATAAGGACTCACATCTCATACTATGACGAAAACCTAATAGCAAAAGCCATAAGGTTTGAGTTGAAAAGAAAAGGTCAGGTTTTCTTCGTACATAACAGAGTACAAACTATATACGACGTAGCAGAAAAGATAAAGAAATTGGTCCCAGAAGCAAAACTTGCAGTAGCACATGGGCAAATGAAAGAATCAGAGTTAGAAAAAACCATGCTTTCTTTTCTAAATAAAGAAATAGATGTCTTGGTCTGCACAAGTATAATAGAGTCTGGATTGGACATTCCGTCTGTAAACACTATTATAATAGACGGCGTAGAAAAGATGGGACTTGCCCAGATATATCAATTAAGAGGAAGGGTTGGTCGCTCTAAGGAAAAAGCTTATGCTTATTTGCTCATCTCTGACCCTTCATCAATAACCCCGGAGGGAGAAAAAAGGCTCAAAGCTCTAATGGATTTTTCAAGGCTGGGTGCTGGGTTACAACTTGCCATGCATGATTTAAAGATAAGGGGTGGAGGAAACATACTGGGATACGCTCAATCAGGACATATAGCAGAAATAGGATATGAACTGTATGTGAAACTTATTGAACAAACAATTGCAGAATTAAAAGGAGAAGAATGGCATGAAGATATAAATCCGGAAATAAACATAAGTATCCCGGCTTATATTCCAGAGACCTACATAATGGATAATGATCTAAGGCTAAACATATACAGAAGACTTTCTATGCTTTCCGAAGAATCTGAACTTCTAAAAGTAAAAGAAGAGCTATTGGACAGATTTGGAGATATGCCAGAAGAAGTGAAAAATCTGTTCGATATAATGAGTATAAGAATAATACTGAAAAAGGCTAAGATCAGCAAATTAGATGTAAACACAGACGGAATCACTTTAACTTTCGGAAATAATGGATACATAGATACTGAGAGGATCGTAAAATTAGTTACACAAAAACCAGATTTATTTAAGTTTATTTCACAAAATAAAATAAAGATAAATACAAAAAATCTATCTTTAACAAATAACTTATCGAAAATCAGATCCATTTTAAAAGATATCGCCTCCTTTATCACTCCTGTATCAGTCTGATAGACATCTTGACTCTCAAAAATGGATGATTATTTTTTCAGTGAAAAAAATAGAAATAAACCTCTTCAGAAAGGAGGTGAGCAGATATGGTGAGAATGTTAGATCTGGTACCTTACAGAGGCTCTATAATTGGAAGAGATTTGTGGGGCAGAGATATATTCGACAGATTTGAAAGATTGTTTGAAGACTTAGAACTTCCCACCTTGTTTGAGGAAAGAGAGATATGGACTCCCGCGTTTGACGTGGCGGAAAATGATAAAGAATACATTGTAACAGCAGAACTGCCAGGGATTGACCCGAAAGATATAGAAATTACCATATCTAACGGAATACTCACTATAAGAGGTGAAAAGAAGAGAGAAGAAGAAAGCAAAGGAGAAAATTACTACTACATGGAAAGACAATACGGTGCATTTCAGAGAAGCTTCCGTCTGCCTGAAGAGGTAAAGGAAGACGAAATAGATGCTACCTATAAGAACGGGGTCTTGAAGCTGGTAATCCCAAAGGTTCATGAAGGGAAGGTTAAAAGGATTGAAATAAAACACTAAAACAGCTATAATATATTAGCTAAAAAGAAGAGCGGTGCTCTTAGTGAGCATCGCTCTTCTTTTTGTGTCTAAAGAAAATCAAAAGGAGTGGTGAAATTGAGTAAAAAAGAAGTAAAAGACCTAAGAAACATAGGCATCAGCGCGCACATAGATTCAGGCAAGACCACTTTAACAGAAAGGATTCTTTATTACACCAACAGAATACACGCTATCCATGAAGTAAAAGGTAAGGATAGTGCTGGAGCTACAATGGATTTCATGGAATTGGAAAGAGAAAGAGGTATCACTATAACCTCTGCCGCAACATATTGCGAATGGAAAAATCACAGAATCAACATAATAGATACTCCTGGACATGTGGATTTTACTATAGAAGTAGAAAGAGCTCTTAGGGTCATGGACGGCGCTATCTTGATCCTGTGTGCAGTCGGAGGAGTACAATCTCAGACTATTACAGTAGACAGACAGATGAACAGATATGGTATTCCTCGTATAGCATTTATAAATAAATGTGATCGAGCTGGTGCAGATCCATATAGGGTATTGAACGATATAAAAGAAAAACTCGGCTATAATGCAGTCCTTATGCAAATACCCATTGGTTTGGAGAACAATTTTTCAGGCGTTGTGGACTTGGTAAAAATGAAGGCTATATATTTTAGAGGCCCTAATGGAAGAGAAGTAGTGGAAGAAGAAATTCCTTCCGAGCTTCTCGATGAAGCTGAAAAAAGACGAGAAGATCTTTTAGACGCAGCTTCTATGTTCTCTGACGAGCTAATGGAAGCTATATTTGACGATAATGTTACAGAAGACCTCATACATGCCGCTTTAAGAAAAGGAACTCTTTCAAAAGAACTTGTTCCAGTTTTTTTGGGATCTGCGTACAGAAATATAGGGGTTCAACCATTATTGGATGCTGTAACTTATTACCTTCCTTCTCCTAAGGATATTCAGAATTTTGCTTTAGACATAGCAGACCAAAACAAAAAGATTCCCCTCAAGACCGATCCTGAATTGCCACTTGTAGCTTTTGCGTTCAAGTTAGAAGTAACCCCTTATGGTCAACTTACATATGTAAGGATCTACCAAGGTAAGATAAAAAAAGGAGATGAAATCTTTATCGCAAGAACAGGAAGAAAGATAAAGGTTGGAAGGATAGCAAAAATGCATGCGGATAAGATGGAAGACATAAATGAAGCGTATGCAGGGGATGTGGTGGCACTCTTTGGAGTGGATTGTTATACTGGAGATACCTTTACTGACGGCAAGATAAACTGTACTATGTCTTCCATATTTGTGCCAGATCCGGTTATATCTTTGACAGTAGTGCCTAATAATAAAGACTCTCAAGTAAAAATGTCAAAGGCATTAAACAGATTTACAAAAGAAGATCCCACATTCAGAGCCCATGTAGATGAAGAAACAGGAGACACGATCATATCCGGAATGGGAGAGTTACACTTAGAAGTATACATTGAGAGAATGAAAAGAGAATTTGGAGTGGAACTTACCACCAAGGATCCAGAAGTAGCATATAGAGAAGCTATAACAAAGAAAGCAGAATTTGACTATACCCATAAGAAACAAACAGGAGGAGCGGGCCAGTACGGAAAGGTGGTCGGGTATATAGAGCCTATTTCAGATAAAGAATATGAATTCGTAAACCAGATAAAAGGAGGAGTTATTCCAGCAGAATTTATTCCTGCAGTGGACAACGGATTTAAAGAATGTCTTAAAAAAGGCGGGCTTATTGGAGCTCCAGTGCGAGGAGTAAGGGTGGTTTTAACAGATGGAAAATCTCACAGTGTAGACTCTTCAGAAAGGGCATTCCAGTATGCGGCTATAGGAGCATTTAGGCAGGCCTATACAAAAGCAAAACCTGTGATACTGGAACCTATTATGAAAGTATCTGTAGAGATACCTTCTGAATTTCAGGGCAGAGTAATGGCATCCATTAACCAGAGGAGAGGAACAATAGTAAGCTGTGTGGAAAATGGTCTGTATACCACAATAGAAGCAGAGGTGCCGTTAAAAGAGATGTTTGGATATGCTACTGTGCTGAGATCTTTGACCCAAGGAAAAGGAGAATTTACGATGGAGTTCAGTAAGTACGAAAGAGTTCCAGACTCTATCGCACAAGAACTAATCAAAAATAAGAAAAAGGGAGAGAAAGCACATGGAAAATAGTATAAGTCCTCTTTGGACAGTAAAGGGAAAAGGGATTGAAAGAGGCAGTCTGGGTCTTTTAGTAGGAGAAAGGGGAGCAGGCAAAAGCGCGTGTCTTACTAATATAGGTATAGAAAAACTATTAAATGGGCACTCGGTCTTGCATGTTTCCTTTGAGGATATGCCAGATAGAGTATCTGACTACTATGAAGTGAAAATCCAAGAGATAGTTAAAACCACGGGAAAAACTGTAGATAAAGGGAAGGTAGAAAGTAACAGAATAATATTCTCATACCTGAACCAAACTTTTAGTGTAGAAAAAGTAAGATCCAGTGTGGAAAACCTGAAAAAAAGCGGATATACTTTTGACTTAATATTAATGGATGGCTTACACTCAGAGGACACCGCTTTACTCCAGAAAATAAAAGACATAGCAACTGAATATGATTTAGAAATCTGGGTTACTTATCCTATGAGTAAATACTTAAATCTAAAAAATGAGTTAAGAGATGTGTGCGACTTTATACTCATATTGTACGGAAAAAAGGATGAAGTCTATATAGTCTTTGAAAAAGGAGAAGATGAAGGAAAAAGGTTAGAACTTGATCCGGTAACCTTTTTTGTAAAGTCTTCTTAAAGAAGCTATTGTTTCAACAGACATAAAGAAAGCTATTATTATCAGAAAAAGCGAAATACAAAAAAGAAAAAATTGTGCTTTTTTAAGATAGGTTACAATCTGAAAAAAGAGAGCACAAACCGTTGTGATAAGCATAAAAACCGAAGTAATAAGGGTAAGCAGCATGGATCTTTTGTTCACAAGAAGCCAGCTTGTAACAATTAAGAGAGTAAAAGCTGCGATAAGCTGATTTGATGCTCCAAATGTAGGCCATATAAGACGCCATCTTCCTCCAAAGCTTATAAAACCTGATAAGATTACCACCACTGCGGCAGAAAAAAACCTGTTCTCTAATCCCGTTAATTCAGAAAACACATAACGGCAGATTCTGGTGGCAGTATCCAAGGTAGTAAGTATAAAAGCATTAAGTATTATTATGGCTATCGTAGTACCGTAGCTGCCCAAAATAGCAGCACTTATGTTGCCAAATCCTTTGCTAAAAGCCAGTATAGGGCCTCCTCCATTAATAGCTTCCTTTAAGGCCTCATGACTTTTCAACCCCGAACATATGCAAAGAAGCGCAAGCACAGCCAAAGCTGATTCAAATATCATTGCACCATAACCGATTCTTTTTGCATGAGATTGTTCTGCCAGTTGCTTTGATGTCGTGCCGGAGGCGATCAAACCATGAAAACCAGAAACTGCGCCACACGCTACGGTAATGAAAAGAAAAGGCCACACAGGATCCCTGATCGTACTTCCATCCACATAAAAAGGAATATGAACTGCAGGATGCTCTACCAAAAGACCGAGATAACCTACCCCTATGCCAAAAAAGAGTAAAAAGGAACTTATGTAATCGCGAGGCTGAAGAAGTATATGCACAGGTGTCACAGATGCAAAGAAAGCATAAATCAAAAGCAAAGTAATCCAAACATTTATATTTTTACCTATCTGGACAGGAAATAATCTTCCTGCCACAATTAATCCCGACAGCAATAACAGAGCCAAGATCGTAGCCATGGTTTGAGATCTTTTAAGCCTGTATATAAAAAAGCCAGCAAACACCGCTACAGGAATAAGTCCCAAAGAAGGAAGCACAATATGAGGGTCAGCTATAAAGGTTTTTGCACACAGATAAGCAAAAACTGCTATTACAAGGATAAGAGTTGAAAAGATAAATAAAGAAAATATGATCTTTGCTTTATATGAAATTACATCCTTGGCTATATCTCCAACTGAATTTCCTCCCTTCTTTATAGAGATACAAAGAGCTGAAAGATCATGAAGTCCTCCAATAAAAACCGCGCCCAGCACAATCCAAAAAAGTGTGGGACCCCAACCCCATATACTTACAGCAATAACAGGCCCTACTATAGGAGCAGCTCCAGCAATACTTGAAAAGTGATGCCCAAACAGGATAATCCAGTTCTTTGCGGGAACAAAATCGATCCCATCATATCTGGTATATGCAGGGGTCTTTTCTTTGTTGTTTATCCCAAACAGGGATTCTATGTAGCCGGCGTAAAAACATATACCAAGCACAAAAAAGACAAGTGAAAAGAGAAAAATAAAGACACAATTCATGCATCCATCCTGGTATCTGAGTGGTCTCTGAATTGTAGTTTATAAAGAAACTGGAACCTTCCCCCCTTTGAAATCAATTCATCCCATGTCCCCTGCTCTACTATTCTCCCCTCCTCTAAGACATATATACGGTTTGCCTTTACTACCGTGTTTAATCGATGGGCTGCCACAAGTATGGTGCACTTTCCCATCAAACTGTCTATGGTCTTCTGAATAAACTGCTCGCTTTCCGCATCAAGGGCTGAGGCTGCTTCATCCAGTATAAGAATACTCGGATTTATCAGAAGCGCTCTTGAGATAGCAATTCTCTGCTTCTGTCCACCAGACAGTCTGTCTCCTTTGTCCCCTATGATTGTCTTGTAAGAGGCAGGTTGCTTTACTATAAAGTCATGGGCGTGAGCTGCCTTGGCCACTTCTATCACATCTTTTAACTCCTTATCCGGTACACCATATTTAATGTTATTCTCAATGGTATCATGAAAAAGAATTACATCCTGACTCACGATTCCAATCTGTTTTCTTAAAGACTCTAAAGTCACATCTCTTATGTCATACCCATCTATTATAATGCTCCCAGAAGTAACATCATAAAAACGAGGGATCAGTTCAAGTAAAGTGCTTTTACCAGATCCTGTAGAACCCACAAAAGCCACCATCTCCCCGGCTTTTACTTTAAAAGAAATATTCTTTAAAACAAGTTTCCCAGGGCTGTATCCAAAACTTACATTTCTAAACTCTATGTATTTTTTGTGTCTTGGTAATGGAACGGCATTTGGCTTTTCTTTTATATCAGGTTCTGTGTTCAGAATACTGAAAACCCTCTCAGTAGCTCCGTGAAGGGTTTTTATATCATTGTTTAGTTTTGTGAGCTTTTTTATAGGTTGGTATATTTTTGAATAAGCGTACAGCATAGATATAAGCTCTCCGAGGGTATGATGAAAATGCAATCTTCCTATTATAAGGATACCCGGAATTACTAAAAATACAGTGATATCCATCATTGGACCGAGTCCCAAATGCCACTTTCTCCATCTTATAACCCTCTCATACAATTCATCAGCCAAACGAGTAAACTTTTGCACTTCATATTCGCCTCTAAAAAATCCGTGAACCACTTTTAGACATTGGAGAAGCTCTTGATAAGCAGCAGTTACCTCTGCCATTGAATCTTGCATTCTCTTTGCATGTTTTTTTACTTTACTTCCGAACAGCTTAACAAGATAAACAATCACCGGAACTACCATAAACATAAGTAAAGTCATCTTATAGTCAGTCATCAAAAGATATATGAGAAACACAACAATGGTTAAAGGATGCTGTATCAATCCGATCAATATGTTGGCGATACTGGCTTGCATGATCCCTATGTCAGATGTGGCTCTTCCGATCAGATCTCCCGATTTTTTGGTTTGATAGTAGCTCAAAGGAAGAGAAGCAAATTTTTTGAAAAGGTCTATTCTAAGGGACCTGACCGCTCTATTAGAAAATGCAACCGCTGCCATTCCACTTAAGTAAGAAAAGATAGATTTCAGTATCACAGAAACTGTGGCAATTGCACCGAGTATAATAAGCAACTTGTTAGGAGAAATATCTTTCAACAGAACCACTTCTCTCTTATGCCACTTAAATGCGGAATCAAATGAAATCCAAGTAATCTTCCAAGAAGCAGGTTCTGTGCCTTTTTTCATACATTCATCGATAAAAGGTTGAAGCAGATAAGCTGGTATAACCACAAAAAGAGAAGCAAGAGAAGCAAAAACAATAGAATAAAAAATCATCTTTTTATGGGGTCTTACATAAGAGGCGATCTCTTTTCCCAGAATATATTCAAGCATAAAGGAAGGCTGTTAAGGTTGGCCGTGCATCCCTACTCGATCTGCCTACAGCAGACCTTTCCTGTCTCAGGGCAAGTGGTAGCTCCTTCCATGGCACAGGCCTGCTTACTTACCGCTGCTCCCTTCCGGGCCTGACGGGGTTCGTAAGAGACCTGTCGCATGGGGCTACTACCACCCCCTGAGATAGAGAAAGATCTCCTGCGGCAGACCTCATAGGGCATTCGGCCCCGCATAAGCGGATTTCGGGTACAGGGAACCGCTAACTCCCCGCCTAGCACGGCCAAAGAATTCATTATTGTTTATCCACCCTTTTTTTTAGTTCTTTTCCTACCTTAAAAAAAGGCAACCTCTTAGGTTTAACCTCGATTGTTTCCCCTGTTTTAGGATTTCTGCCTTTATATCCTTTGTAGTATTTTATCTTGAAACTACCAAATCCTCTAATTTCTACCCTTTCTGAATTCAGAAACGCTCTTTCTATTTCGCCAAAGAATGTGTTAACCACTTCCTCTGCCTTTGAAACAGGCAGTCCTTGAGATTCTGCCAACCTTTTAATAAGCTGTGACTTATTCATAGCTCCCTCTTCCTCATTTAGGCTTCCATAATGGATCGATATATATTATTATCTGAACACATCTTAAGTCAAGGCAAATAAAGGAGGAAGAAATGAAAATCTTAAACATCTACTATTCTGCCACAGGAAATACAGAAAAAATAGCTAAGGTTATAAGTACAACAGCAAAAAAAGAGGGACATGAAGTAAAAACGGTTAAGTTAACAAAAGAAGTAAGTGATGAAGTAGAATTATTGGATTACGACTTAGTTTTCGCAGGTTCAGGGGTCTATCAATGGCTTCCTGGTAAGCCTATGCAAGAACTCTTTACGAAAATGCTATGGAAGTACTTTGAAAAAGGAGAAATCAAACCTGCTGCCCCCAAAAGGCCGAACAAAAAAGCTGTAATCTATTGTACATATGGCGGAGTACATACAGGTATAAATGAAGCGATTCCCGCTGTTAAGTATATGGGACAGTTATTTGAACACTTGGGATTTACCATAATTGCTGAGTGGTATTTTGTGGGAGAATATAGATCCAAAAAGCTTGCCCCTTTTTCTACAAGCGGGCGAATGGGGAATATAAAAGGAAGGCCAAACGAAAACGACTTAAAAGATGTTGAAGAGAGAGTGAAGGGGATTTTAAAAGTATAATTTCACTGTTCAGGCCAGCCATTGAGGGGACAGGCAGAACAAAGAGGACTTTTTTTACAAAAGCATTTTCCAGTTCTTACAATCAATGCGTGGAACTCGTTAAATAGCTGTTCATCAGGAGGAAGGTTTTTCATAAACAATTCTTGCAATTCTTCATAACTGACATCATCCCATATGATGTTGTGTCTTTTCATGATGCTAAAGGTATAAACATCTACTACGAACACAGGCCTGTGAGCGGCATACAATAGGATACTATCTGCTGTTTCTGGACCTATTCCCTTTATAGAAAGAAGCTCATCTCTTAAAGTGTCGGTAGTAAGTGAAAAGAAATCTTTCAGATTTGCATTGTAATTTTCTACTATGTAGGAAATTAAATTCTTGATCCTTTTTGCCTTTATCTTGAAATAACCAGCAGGTCT
>CAYMUI010000072.1:0-11016 GCA_964393645.1 uncultured Desulfobacterales bacterium
GTTATCAAAGGAGCATCATTTCCGCTTTGCCGCTCTGCTGAAATCCATTTTACAGCCTTCCTCAACTTCTCTCCTTCTGGCATTACCGTGGGCATCACTATCCTGCCTTTACTTCTATCTTGCGAGGTGTTGCCTGTTCCACCTTTGGTAGTATCAGTTTAAGAACCCCGTCTTTCAGTTCAGCTTCTATCTTGGCCTGATCAATTACCTGAGACAGACTGAACTGCCTGTAATACCTGCCAGTTTCAAACTCTCTTAATATTTCTCTTTCCTCTTTTCCTTCCAAAGGCTCCACCTCTCCGTCCAATGTGAGTATATTATCTTTTAAGCTTATATTCAACTTTTCTGCTGTAACTCCTGGCATGTCTGCGAGAACAACTATCTCTTTTTCGGTCTCGTATATATCTACATCAGGGATAAATACCCTACCCGGTTTTGTTTGCTCCACATGTGTGGTCACCTGGGTTTTATCCTTTGGTTTCAAGGTCTTGGTCTTCTCTGCCATGGCTCACACCTCCTTGATTTATTCTGTCTTTATTGTGATCTTTCTTGTCTTGGATGTTGCAGCCTTGGGTAATATTACGGTTAAGATCCCATTTTTACATTTTGCTTCCACTTTTTCTGGATCTACCTGTCCTGGCAAACTGATAACTCTACTGAACTTGCCGGCTTCCCTTTCTCTTCTATGATAGTTCACATTTTCTTCCTCAGGAATCTTCCTCTCACCACTGATGATCAGGCTGTCTGCTGTAACAGAAATATCCAGATCTTCTGGTCTTATTCCGGGCAGTTCCGCTCTTACATAGTAGTTATCTTTGTCCTCTGAAACATTTACCAACGGAAATACCCCAGCAGAAAATGTGGGTTCTCTCAATATCCCCTCTGTTAGGTCTTCAAAAAGCCTGTCCATCTGTTGACGCATACGCTCTAACTCCTCAAATGCTCCCCTTAGGCTGATTGGCCATGCACTCCATCTCATCTTTATCCCTCCTCTTTTGTTTTTTTTAAAAAAAATAATACCTTAACGAAATGAGTCAAGGGGAGCAGAATCAGAAGACCGAACAAAATGCCGAAACAAATATCTTTATGGTAATCCGAATATTCTTATCTTCGCCAATTTTTAAGGAAAACCTTATGCTTGATCCGTTCCTAACCCCTGGAGGAATTGTGACAGAAACAGGACGGGTTTTTGGTATAAATCCGTGTCCATCACATACTGGGCAAAATACATCTGGCCTTAATCCACAATTAGGACATAATTCCATTGTAGGAATCTCGACATAGAATCTGGTTCCATACTTAGCTTCTAAAGGAGATAAAAGTACCCTGAAACTTATCTCCGATAAGCGTTCTGCTTCTTGGGTTAACCTCCTTAGGTCTTCGTCATACCTTTTTCTCTTTTGTTCATCACTCAATACCTCATAAGCTTCTCGTACTTCCATAAGCCTGTCCTGATCTTCCTTACTGCCTCCTGCGTCAGGATGGTACATCTTCACCTTTTCCCGATATGCTTTTTTGATCTGTGCCAGAGTTGCGTCTCTGTTTAATCCTAATATTTTGTAATAGTCTTTCATTTCTCTTTTTGGCCTTTGATTTTTCTATTATTTCTTTATTGACAATTATACAATTATACTCTATGAAAAAAAACATCAGAAGAGCTTGATACAACAAAAATGATTCCTTATCATTATAGTAAAGCCGGAGTGGCGGAACTGGCAGACGCGCTGGACTCAAAATCCAGTGGGCTTCGGCCCGTGTCGGTTCGATCCCGACCTCCGGCATATTTTTTTATTTTTTCGTTGCAATTTTTGTCTTTTCTTGTAATTTTTTTGTTGAAACTTATAAAAACATTTGTTAGCAGTCTTTATAAAAATGTTGGTTAATTTTTATGATTAACTATTTTAAATCTTAAAAAGGGAGGGAGGTTATGAACAAAACCGATTTAATCAATGAAGTAGCTAAGGTACTTGGCACTAAAAAAGATGCGCAGAAGGCGGTAGATTGTGTGTTTTCTACCATTAAAGAAGCATTGAGCAAAAAAGAGCCGGTTACTATCATTGGGTTTGGCACATTTAAGGTTGCCAAGAGAAAGGCGAGAGTGGGAAGAAATCCCAGAACAGGTGAAGAGATAAAAATAGGTGAAAAGAATGTGCCCAAGTTTGTGCCGGGCAAGGCGCTGAGAGAAGCTGTATCATAATTTATCCTGTTCTAAAAACCCCATCAGGATACGACAACGGCTTCCTGGTGGGGTTTTTTTGGTAAAAAGGAATGCTGGGACTTAAAAAACTGGATGTCTTTGAAGGCAGAAAAGGCCCTCTCCTTCTCATCATAATGGACGGTATAGGTCTTGGAAAGCAGGATGAGACCAATGCCGTATATCTTGCTAACACTCCAACACTGGATAAGCTTTTAAAGAGCCCTCTTTTTTGTACCCTCCAGGCTCACGGCACTGCTGTTGGTCTTCCTTCTGACAAAGACATGGGAAACAGCGAGGTAGGACACAACGCCATCGGTGCGGGAAGGGTCGTGGATCAGGGAGCAAAGCTGGTAAATAAGGCTATAGCAACGGGAAAGATATTCAGATCCAAGAACTGGGAGGTTGTGGTAGAAAGAGCAAAAAAAGGAGGAACTGTGCATTTCTTAGGGCTTCTGTCTGACGGAAATGTCCATTCGCACATAGACCACCTGTATGCCATGATAGATAAGTGTGCTGAACTTATGATAAAGAGAGTAAGGGTTCACGCAATACTTGATGGAAGAGATGTGGAAGAAAGATCAGCACTGAGATACATAGTGCCTACGGAAAAAAAGCTGGCTCAGATTTCGGAAGAAAAAGGTCTCGACTATAAGATTGCCTCAGGTGGCGGAAGAATGAAGATTACTATGGATCGATATGGTGCGGACTGGGAGATGGTAAAAAGGGGATGGGAAACCCATGTCTTGGGAAAAGGCAGGCCTTTTCGTTCTGCAGAAGAAGCGGTAAGGACTTTTTATAAAGAAAATCCAGACATTATAGACCAGTACATAGATCCGTTTGTAATAGTAGATGAAAAAGGGAAACCAGTTGGACCTATAGTAGACGGAGACTCCGTTATATGTTTTAACTTTAGGGGAGACAGAGTAATAGAGATATCCAGAGCATTTACGGAAAAAGACTTCCACGAGTTTGATAGAGGCCCTTTACCAGATGTATTTTATGTGGGAATGATGGAATATGACGGAGACAAGCATATCCCTCCCTATTACTTGGTTGAGCCACCAGTGATAGAAAAGACCATAAGTGAATATCTCTGTGCAGAAGGGATAAGAAGCTTTGCTATAGCAGAAACTCAAAAGTTTGGCCATGTTACCTATTTTTGGAACGGAAACAGATCCGGATACATAGACGAAAGATTGGAGACCTATGTGGAGATTCCGTCTGATGAGCTTATGGAATTCGATAAAAAGCCAGAGATGAAGGCTTACGAAGTGACGGAAAAGACCATAGAATTGTTAAAAACCGGCTCGTACAGATTTGGCAGGGTAAATTTTGCAAATGGAGATATGGTGGGACACACTGGAAATATGGAAGCCGCGATAGTTGCTGTTGAAACGGTGGACAGATGTGTAGGAAAGCTCGTTTCAACAGTAGAAGAACTTAAAGGAATAGCCATAGTCACTGCTGATCACGGAAATGTGGACGAAATGATCACCTATGACAAAGATGGAAACAAGATCCCCAAAACATCTCACACCTTAAACCCTGTTCCGTTTGTTATATGCGATTCTGAATACAAGTATGAATACAGAATGGCGCAACTAAAAAAAAGAGGTCTATCTAACATTGCAGCAACAATACTAAATCTTCTGGGCTATGAAAAACCAGAAGAGTATGACCCGTCTCTTATCGAATTTAGGAGGTGAGGAAGTGAGGAGGATACAGGTTTTCATTTTTGGTGTTATTTTATTCTTTACCTTTGGATATTGCAGCGCAGCAGAAAAGGCGGCAAGGTCCTCAAGACCTGCCTGTCCCGGCTTTTCTTCTTTTTATTGCAACAGCCTGCACTTTACTGGAAATGGGATGAGGTATTGGTACGAAAAAGAAGATGGATTTATGAGGTTTACCTCAATTCCCTACAATCAGCTTAGCTGTAAAAAATGCCATGTTACAAGCTGTGATAAGTGTCATGCCATAGAAAGAGGAAGCAAAAAATACTTTTCCTTGGAAAGGGCAAAAGACACGAAAACTTGTCTTCGCTGTCACGGAAGAGAAAAACTAACATTTGCCTTGGACAAGAAGAAGGGCTTCAAAGACCTGCACATCTCTGCGGGCATGGGCTGTATGGACTGTCATTCTGCAAGTGATGTTATGGGTGACGGAACATTTTATGAATCAATGGGACAGAAAGGTGCGGTAAGTGCAGATTGTATGAACTGTCACAGAGAAGGTGGTGAGGCACCCGAATTTAACAAAAAACTGCGACCCCACAAAGTACATCGAGGAAAGCTCGATTGTTCAGCCTGTCATGTAAGTGCGAGTGTGTCTTGCTATAATTGTCACATGGGAGAGGTGCTCAGAACAAAAAAGAAAAAAGGGAACTTTATTCCAATGAAGTCGTGGGTTCTTCTCATAAATTACGAAGGAAAAGTATACGCAGGCACTGTTATGAGTTTGGTGTACAGGAAAAAGAAGTTTATTGCTTATGCCCCGTTCTTTACGCATTCTGTTATGTCTAAGGGAAGAGAATGTTCTGACTGCCACGGAAACAGTGCAATCAAGTTGATAAAAGAAGGGAAAAAGGTGCCGGTGGTACAGTACAAAGACGGCAAGGTCATTTCCTGGAAGGGCGTGGTTCCTTGTGTTCCGGACAGATTGAGCTGGGCATTTCTGGACAAAAAGCAAAACAGGTGGATCCTTATAAAAGAAGGAAAAGAGGCGGTTCAGTTTGCTTCGTATGGAAGTCCTATGACCAAGAAGCAGTTAAAGAAGCTGATGATGCCTTTTGGGAAAAAGAAAAAATAGTGAAGTATGACTTTTATCTGCCGAGACTTATTCAGGGCAGACTTTTAAGAAGACACCAGAGATTCAAAGCAGATATTGAGTTAAGTGACGGTTCCGTTATAACTGCCCACTGCCCCAATTCAGGTAGTATGAAAGGCTGCTTAAAGCAAGGGGCAGTGGTGTATGTTTCTGAAAGCAAGAATCCAAACAGAAAACTTCGATACACATGGCAGTTAATCAGACTGCCCTCTTCTCTTGTCCTTGTAAACACCACTTTTACCAATAACATCGTTCAAAAAGCCCTTGTAAAGGGAAAGATAGGAGAGCTTCTGGGTTACAAAAGCATAAAAAAGGAGTACATGTATGAGCCAGGCACCCGAATTGACTTTTTGTTGAAGGGAGAGAGACCGTGCCTTTTAGAAGTAAAAAGTTGCACTTTAGTAGAAGACGGGATCGCGTTTTTCCCGGATGCGCCCACACAGAGGGGAAGAAAGCACTTGAAGGTGCTGATAAATGGGATAAAAAACGGCTTCAGAGCAGTAATTTTTTATCTGATCCACAGAATGGATGCTAACCAGTTTATGCCGGCATCTCACATAGATCCAGAATATGCCACAGAGCTGGCCCATGCGGTTGAAAGCGGGGTAGAGATTCTGGTATATGATATTTTGCTGGATCTAAAAGGGATCCTCTTGAACAAAAAAATTACCTGCAAGCTGTGACATGTTTTTCTTCTTTATCGGAGGTATTCAGCCAAAGACCGTTGTGGTAGATAGCAACCCGAGGATTTGCCCGGAATGTGGGCTTAGTGGGGCTGTTTTAAAAAGAACGGATCACTACTTAAGCATCTTCTTTATCCCGCTGTTTAGAGTAAAAAAAGGCGAGACATATCTGGAATGTCCCAGATGTGGTCCTATAATTGAAAGAGGAGGGTATAGAAAAGAGGAGGCGGTTGTTCCTGTCTGTCCGCACTGCAAAAAAGAGGTATCTCCAGAGTACAGATACTGTCCTTTTTGTGGAAGAAGGCTAAAATAAAAATCAAGGAGAAGGAAGAGATGAAGATATTATCGGTAAATGGCAGTCCTCACAAAGAAAAAGGTAATACCTATACTATAGTAAGGGCCTTCTTAGAGGGTGCAAGAGAGCAAGGAGCTGAAATAATAGACGAGGTATTTTTGCAAGACAAAAACATTGGCTATTGCTTGGGATGTTTTATGTGCTGGGCAAAAACGCCCGGGCAGTGTATTCAAAAAGACGACATGAAAGAAATTATCCAGAAGGTACTTAAAGCAGATGTTCTTTTGCTGTCCACTCCTGTTTACATAGATGGCGTAAGTGCCCAGACAAAGACCTTTCTGGACAGACTCATTCCGGTTTTAAGAGCCCACTTTACTCTGCTGAACGGTCATTGCAGACACAAGATAGGAGAAAAAAAGATGCCGGCTCTTTTTCTCATAAGTTCCTCAGGATTCATAGAAATGGACAACTTCGAACCAATGATAGAGTCCTTAAAAAGGGGATGTTTGAATCTATATATGGAATACAAAGGTCACTTGCTCAGACCAGGTGCCCATTTTATGAGATTAAAAGAGAGATATGCCTCAGAAATAGATGTCGTACTTAAGGCGGCAAAAAAAGCAGGGCAAGAGCTGGTAAAATACGGGAAAGTAAGCCCTGAAACAGCAGAAAAGGTCTCCATTCCTTTTTGCAATAAGGAAGAGTTCATAGCTGAGACCAACAGACTCTGGGATCTCTTTATCCAGAGTGTAAGCAAAAAATAACATGGGAGTAAGCGTTGTTATCCCCACCTATAACAGGGCGTGGTGTATAGGTAGAGCGATTTCTTCCGTGCTCTATCAGGAATTTGAGGAATACGAAGTGATAGTCGTAGATGACGGCTCCACTGATAATACCAAAGAGATACTTTCTTTATTTGGAAACAGGATAAGAGTCATATCTCATTCTGAAAACAAAGGCGTCTCTTGCGCAAGAAATACCGGCATAAAGAGTTCAAGGTATCGTTATATTGCCTTCTTAGATTCAGATGACTACTGGCTTCCCAAGAAACTTTTGGCACAAATGGAATTCTTTGAAAAAAATCCGGATGCGCTTATCTGTCAGACTCAGGAGATATGGATAAGAAAAGGAAAAAGAGTAAATCCAAAGAAAAAGCATCTTAAACCTTCCGGAGACATATTTATTCCGTCTTTAAGGCTGTGCCTCGTAAGTCCGTCGGCAGTCATGTTAAAAAAAAGCCTGTTTGATGAAGTAGGGCTGTTTGATGAACAACTGCCTGTGTGCGAAGACTATGACATGTGGCTGAGGATCTCCTGCAGGTATCCTGTGTATCTTCTGGACAAAGAGCTTGTGGTAAAGACAGGAGGGCATACGGATCAGCTTTCATCCAAGTACTGGGGAATGGACAGGTACAGGATATATTCCTTAGTAAAGCTTCTCAAAAATGAGGATCTGAGCGAAAGACAGCGTAAGGCAGTAGTAAGTGAGCTGGGATACAAGTGCAAAATATACGCACAGGGATGCATGAAGAGAGGCAAAATTAGCGAAGCAAGCTTCTACCTGAGCCTACCTGACAGAATAGAAAAAGATCCCGTTACTCCTTTTTTAGAATTAAGACATCTACTATTCCCTCAAGGGCATTTTTGAAATTAACGGCATCCTGTTCACTTCCCACGATTGCCCCATAGTGCATCGGGATGGCAAGCTTTGGTTTTATTGCCTTTGCAGCCTCAACTGCCTGATCTGCTGTCATGACATAGACCCCCGATACAGGAAGTAGTGCTATGTCGGTCTTTATTTCCTTCATTTCTGGAATGAAGTCCGTATCTCCTGCATGATATATCCTTACTCCGTCTACTTCCACAATAAATCCTAACCAGCCATTTGCTTTTGGATGAAAGTCTTTTCCTACATTGTAAGCAGGCACTGCCTCAATTGTTACTCCTTTTACTTCTATCTTATCCCCCGGCTTTACAATCCTTACATCTCCGTCCACCTTGGATGCAGAGTCCTTCTCAGTGACAATTACTGTGTCAGAGGTTTGCACCTTTTTTATATCCTCGGGAGAGCAATGATCAAAGTGTTCGTGAGAAACCAGGATTATGTCTGCTTTTGGTCCTCCTGATATCTGAAACGGGTCAAAATAGATGACCTTGCTCGCATCAATTCTGAAGCCATCGTGTCCCAGCCAATGAATCTTCTTTGCAAATTCCTTTATGTCCATATCTTACCCTCCCTTTCTTATGAAATAGGTTCGAGCAGGATCTTGTGATCTACCAAGGAGAGACTTTTTACCCGTGCCTTAACCGTCTTTTCTTCTCCGAATATGTTTACCACTTTTATCCTGTCTCCTTCCTGTTCCATGAAATCCACATCCTCAATCAACAGCTCCTGTTTTCCATCTTTTATTATATATACGCTCGATTCACACATTTTGTAACACCTCCTTTATTATCTTTACCGCCTCTGCCACCTGATGGGGAAGAGGTTCTCCGGGATCCCCCACGATTCTGATATTTTCTTGGGTCAGGGGCAGAAATATCTTAACGGCATCACTCGTGCTTATGGCAGTTGCCATAGCCGGAGTAAGCTCTCCTAACATAGAATAAGGCATAACTATAGATATAGGCCCTACGATTACATCCACCTTTTTTGACACATAGGTTATGGCACTTTCTCCTGTGCCACCTTTGTTTGCCCCTGCCTTCATCATTCGTGCTGTGGCAATGGAATTTGTGCCAAGTGCGTATATGGTAAGCTCGTCTCCCAGCTCTTTTCTTATAGCAGATATCAAAGTAGCTCCTATACCTCCTCCCTGACCATCTACCACCATTATCTTTGGCTCTTTCTCCATATTTTCTACCTTCCTTGACACCTGTGTGTTTATGCTCTATGGTTACCAAAAATTTAATAAAAAAGAAAAACCATGGCAAGGCAAAAAAGATGCAGAATATGTAAGAAGGAAGGATTCATACATCTAAGGTATGCAAATCTTCCTTTGTGTAAAGAGCACTTTTTGAGCAGGACAAGATCCGTGGTTCAGGATACCATAAAAAAGTTCAGGATGTTTCCAAGGAATCAGCAGGTGCTGGTAGCAGTATCAGGTGGAAAAGACTCGCTGGCTCTTTGGCATATACTGGTGCATTTAGGATACAAGGCAGAAGGGATACACATAGATTTGGGATTGGGAGAGTTTTCTGCAGTCTCAAAAAGGATATCCGAAGAATTTGCCCAAAAAAACGGGTTCAAATTACATCTGTTTTCTTTAAAAGAAGAGCTGGGTTATACAGTGGAAGAGATCGTAAAAAAAAGTTACGAAAAGCCCTGCTCTGTATGTGGAACAATAAAAAG
Source organism: uncultured Desulfobacterales bacterium (assembly GCA_964393645.1). GTDB lineage: Bacteria > Desulfobacterota > DSM-4660 > Desulfatiglandales > JALVZP01 > JALVZP01. The sequence goes on from CAYMUI010000072.1 coordinate 9,350, forward strand.
GTACTTGCTTAACAAACTCGCTTATGAGATGGGTTTTCGTGTCCTTGCAACCGGACATAACTTGGATGATGAGTCTGCCAGACTTTTGGGGAACATACTCAACTGGGAAGAGGAGTACCTCTACAGACAGTATCCTGTCCTTCCAGAAGAAGAGAATATGGTAAAAAAAGTAAAACCTGCTGTCTTCTTAAGCAGAAAAGAGCTCTTAAAATACTGTGAGGCAGAACAGATACCTTATGTGGATATAAGCTGTCCTCACTCAAAAGGGGCAAGGTCGCTTGCGCTTTTGGATGTTATGGAAATGATAGAAGAAAGGTATCCCGCAACAAAGATTAGATTTGTAAGGGGATTTTACAGAATAAGAGAAAAGTTTGCCCCGTCAAAAAAGGTTGAACTGCACAGATGCAGTAAGTGTGGAATGCTTACAGCTTCACCCAAAGAACTCTGTAGATTTTGCAGAATAGAGGAGCGGATGAAAAGGCATGAATCAAGTCAGAGCTCTTAGCTACGGAGAAAGCGTACTGATATGGGATGAAGAAAAAAAGAAAAGCTTTCTTTTCGTCCTGAAACCAGGGGGACAGCTCGGTACCCATAAGGGAAAGATACTGCACGACGAAATAGCGGGGAAACCTGAGGGAAGTCTTGTTCTGTCCAGCACAGGCGCCAGATTTCGTGCCTTCAGACCGTTTGTAACAGACCGAATAATGAAGGTGCAGAGAAAGACCCAGATCGTTTATCCCAAAGATGCAGCTTGGCTCATTTTGGCTATGGATTTAAAGCCAGGAATGAAAATAATAGAGATGGGAACAGGATCTGGTGCATTTACAATACTGCTGGCTCAACTGGTAGGGCCTGAAGGTAAGATATATACCTTTGACAGAAGAGAGGAGTTTTTGAAAAATGCTGAAGAAAACCTAAAAAAAGCCGGTCTCAAAGACAGAGTTGTATTTGGATCCCTTAATGCAGGAGAGCCTTTTCCGGTAAAGGATGTGGATGCAGTATTCTTGGATCTTCCTGAACCCTGGCTTGCTGTTCATCCTGCATGGGAAGCACTTGCCCCTGGAAAAGCCTTAGCTATTATAGTTCCCACAGCAGAGCAGTTAAAGAAAAGCGTGGAAGTCCTAAAAGAGGAAGGGTTTGCAGTAATTGACACAGTAGAGATACTTGAAAGACGGCTGCTTGTCAGAAAGAAGGAAGGGGTCAGACCTTTTGAGAAGATGGTGGGTTTTACAGGATATCTTATATCTGCCAGAAAAATAACAAAGCAGTAGGTTCGATTTTTCTTGACCAAAAGTTTTTATTTCCATAAAATTGCGTTCAAAATATAAACAAACCCTGAATTTGATGAGAGACAAAGAAACAGTCGTAAAGCTACTGAACATACTTTTTAAAAATCCTGAATACTCTCAGAGGGACATAGCTTCTGCTCTGGGTATCAGTCTGGGAAAAGTCAACTATGTGCTCAGAGCTCTTATAGACAAAGGATTGATAAAAACAGAGCGTTTTATAAACAGCCGTAACAAATGGGCATATAGGTATCTGCTTACTCCAAGGGGTATAAAAGAAAAGCTGAGGCTGACGCGGGACTTTGTAAAGAGAAAGATAAAAGAATACGAAAGCTTGCTGGACTGACGCTGAAGCGGAGATACACAATATACTTTTTTAAC
>CAYMUI010000073.1:0-17901 GCA_964393645.1 uncultured Desulfobacterales bacterium
TGAAAAAAAGAAAGAGCCTGTTTTTCTGTCTTGCTCTTTTTTTCTTTTTTATACTTTCTTCTGTATCAGGGTCACAGGATCAAGTAATCGTTATAGATTCTGCTATAGAGTACCGATTTTTTAATGACAGACCAGAAAAAATAGAATCTTTTATTCAAGAATACGAAAAAAAGATAGCTCAGCTTATAACAAAACTAAACAGCTTTTCTTCTCAACAGCTATCTGAGGAACAAAAAAGAGAACTGAATGATACTCTAAGCCTCTTAGAAGGAATCTCGTTTCAGTTTGTAAGGCTAAAAAGAGAAATAAAAGCTCAGCTGTCTCAAAAACTTCCTTCACTTCCGGATACGGGAAACCCTCCTTTTAAGTTAACACTTTTTGAAACATACTTAGATTTGTATCATCAGGTTATCCGATTGCTTAAAGAATCTCAAAAAAAACTGAAAGTTCTTTCTACCGAATTGGCAGACATAGAAGGAAATCTAAAACAGATATTCACTCAGTATGTGCAACTTAGAAAAGAACCCCAAAAAAAGCTTACTTACTACGCTACTCTGGCTCAACTTATAAGCCTTCAGGTAGAATATGCTCTAAAGGTACTGAAAAAGAAGCAAGTGGATGCCCAGATAAAATATCTCTTACCCCTGATAAGCCAGTGTAAAAAAAAGATGTCCTACATATTTGACAATCTATACATAAGCAAATCTGACATAGGAGGTATAAAGAAACAGATAAAGAACATAGAGAAAAAGCTGGAAGATCTAAAAAGTAACCTCATATCTGTTCAGCGCTCGATCAATAAAGACATAACACTATTTGAACTGAGGTTAGATAACATACAGAACAGGCTATCCTCTGCCAAGCTCACCGAAGCAGGAAAGAAACTTCTGAGGATAGAAAAAGAAAAAATAGAGGCTTACCTGAAGAGGTTTCAGTACAAAAAGGAACTCCTGAGCCAGCAAGAACTAAACCTAAAACTCAGGCTTACTTCTCTCAGCTTTAAGTATGCGTGGCTGAGAAATTATATGAAACAAAACGGTTATCAGAAAACAGAAGCGCTTATAAGGGAGTGGAGTAACAAGATAGAAAAACTTCAAGATGAAGCATTGCAACTAAAAGAAAAGTTGGATCAAAGGCAATTTGACTTTTCGATACTAAACGAAAGGCTGGTTAGAATAGACAGAGAACTTGAAATAGAAAAAGATCCAGATGTTAAGGATTCTCTAAGGAGACTGCAGGAGGAACTAAATCTAAACAAATCTCACCTGAGCCAGTTAATAGATGTACTGTCTAAGAACCTCTTTTATACAAAAACCGTAATTTCTGGTATTCAAAGTGTACTGCTCCTCATAAAGACCAGAACGAGTACACTCGAAAAAGTACTTTACGAGGCCAAAAACAGCGTTCAATCGTTTTGGACAGGCTTAAAAGCTGTTCTTTACTATCCTTTATGGTCTATAGGTGGAAATGTAATAACTGTAATCACTATTCTCAGAATCGTATTCTTTCTCTGCTTAGGAATATATCTTTTAAAACTGATCAGGAAAAAACTATCCAAGTTCCTTATAGAAAAAGCAGGTCTTTCTGTTGGTGTGGTTAATTCTATCTCCACGCTCAGCTATTATTTTATGCTCATATTGGTGCTCTTTATCGCACTGTCTACTGCAGGAATAAATCTGAGTCAGATCACCATAATTCTGGGGGCATTGGGTGTGGGAATAGGATTTGGGCTTCAAACCATAGCAAACAACTTTATAAGCGGTCTTATTCTTCTTACAGAAAGGACGATAAAGGTAGGAGACATAGTAGAGTTAGAAAACGGGATTATGGGAAAAGTAAAAGATGTATCTATAAGGAGCACAGTGATAAGAACCTACGATGGACTCGACCTGATTGTTCCCAACTCCGACTTTATTGCCAATAAGGTTGCTACCTGGACATATGCGGATGATTGGAGAAGACTTAGAATTCAATTCGGGGTTTCTTATAATTCAGATCCTGATAGGGTGGCTGAAATAGCAAAAGAGGTAGCCAGACAGATACCAACCACTATAGAAGATGAAGAACATCCTGTATCAGTATGGTTTGAAGGATTTGGGGAAAGTAGTCTTGACTTTTCCCTCTTAGTGTGGTGCAGGATGGAACAGCTAAAACCGATCACAGGGTTTATGAGCGACTATTACTTTGCACTGTTTAGAAGATTTAAACAAGAAGGAATAGAAATTCCTTTCCCACAAAGGGACCTTCATATTAAATCTCTACCTGAGGGCATGTTTAACTCCTTTGAGCTAAAGAAAACCGGCAAGGAGAAGAAAAATGGATTATAAAAAAGAGCTTCTCATTCCACGAGAAGTCATAGCTGAAAGAATAAAAGAGTTAGCAGAAGCAATAGAAGAGGAATACAGAGGCAAGGAGTTGATACTTATAGGTATACTAAAAGGTGCTGTTTTTTTTCTTACAGATTTAGCAAGGGAGCTATCCTTACCTATAAAGCTGGACTTTATAAGAGTGGCAAGCTACGGATCTGGAATGGAGCCCGGAAGCATCTCCTTAACCAAGGATGTGGAGCTTTCCGTTGAGGGTAAACCAGTGCTGATAGTAGAAGACATAGTAGATACAGGGCAAACACTAAGCTATGTTAAGGAATTGCTGGAAAGCAAAGGAGCAGAATCGGTAAAGGTGTGCGTTCTCATAGACAAAAAAGAAAGAAGAGAAAAGCAAATAAACATAGACTATTGTGCATTTAGAGTAGAAAAAGGATTCTTGGTTGGATATGGTCTGGACTATAATGAAGAAGGCAGGTGCCTTCCAGAAATATATGTGCTGAAAGAGTGTAAGTGATGGAAAAATACATCTACTATCCTAACGAATACGACTTTAAAAACATCGTACGCGGCCTGTTGATGCTGTTGGGAATTATCTGCGTAGGAACGATAGGTTATATGGCTATTGAAAAATGGGACTTTTTAAGCTCTGTGTATATGACCGTGATCACCATAACCACAGTAGGCTATAGAGAACTCTTTCCGCTTTCAAATGCCGGAAAAGTATTTACCATATTTTTGATATTTACAGGTGTTGGTATAATAGCATACACTCTTGGATTAGTGGCACAAGCAATGATAGAATTTGAAATAATGTCTATACTTGGGAGGAAAAAATTGGGCTTAAAGATCAAGTCGTTGAAAAATCATTACATATTGTGTGGATATGGAAAGATAGGAAGAGTGGTAGCAAATGAACTAAAGGCAAAGGATGTTCCTCTGTTAGTAATAGAAAAAAATCCAGAATTAAGAGAAACTCTGGAAAAAGACGGGCATCCCTACATCATAGCAGATGCAACCATAGAAGACTCTCTTTTAGAGGCAGGTATTGAGAGGGCAAAAGGAATAATAGCGCTTCTTTCTTCTGATGCAGACAATCTGTTCGTGACAATGACAGCAAAAACTCTCAATCCTGATCTTTTTGTTCTTTCAAGAGCAGAAGAGGAACACACTTACAACAAACTCTTGAGGGTAGGAGCAGACAGGGTCGTTATGCCTCACATAATAGGAGGGCAGAAGCTGGCAAATCTGATCACAAGACCTGCAGTGGCTGAATTCTTAGAAATTACTGTTCACAATAAGGATATTGGCTTGGAAATAGAAGAACTTGTAGTAGAAAAAGGTTCTGCCTTAAATGGCCTTACCTTAGGAGAATCAGGAATAAGACAAAAGACAAATGTTATTATTGTGGCAATAAGAAAAAAAGAGGGACAGATGATATTTAATCCTTCTTCCATGACCAGAATAGAAGAAGGGGACACCCTTATAGCTTTAGGTCAGAGAGATGGTCTAAAACGGCTTGCGGCACTTCTGCTCCCCTCTTAGAAAGAAAGATCTTCTTAGCACGAAAAAGAGCCTCTGGATCATCTACTCCCATAAGCTCTGTCTCGTTGGCTAAGCTGTAGCCCACCTTTAATCCGTCTTTGCACAGGTATTCTACCAGATCCGTAAGAAAAAACTCTTTTATTTTCTTTAAGACCCCGTCCCTTTCTTTTACCACCTCATGGGGTCTTTTACCTAATTCAGGAATGTAGTCCAAAAGTACTTTTCTGTGTATCGCATATATACCAGAATTACATATCTTGAGGTCTTTTTGCCTCTGTTCTGAAAAATCTTTCCACACACTCCACTCGATTATTCTTTTTACTCTTTCCCCATCTAATTCCAAAAGTCCATATTGTCTCTTACAAGAGCTCTCAAATCCCAAAACCATCATATGGTTTTCTTTAAGGCCACTTAAGAGAGTCAAATAGGTGTCTCTTCTGACAAGAGGGACATCTCCCATGGTAATAAGCACTTCAGTTGCATCACTTTTTTCTACAGCTTCTGAACATGCAAGAATCGCTCCACCTGTTCCGTTCAACTCTGGTTGTCTGCAATATGTTATGTTCCTTAAGTGAGCAGTAGCTTTAAACACATCTTCTTTTCTGTGATTTACGACTATGATCTTTTCTCCGGGAGGAGAATTCTTGATGATTTCTAATATCATAGGATATTCATAAGACTCCAACAAAGAGATGCAGGATTTGTTTTTTTCAAAACCTTTCATCCTGCTTCCTCTTCCGGCCGCTAATATTATGGTTAAGACTGAACCTTCTTCGAACATATCAGAGTTAGCAACTTGCGTGGATCTAATTCTTTCAAAGAATTTACGATCATATCAGCACCTTTTAGCTGATCTTCAGAAACGGTGCCAACAAGCCCAACTGCTGAACAGCCAGCTCTTTTTGCTGCTTCTACTCCTGCCGGGGCATCTTCTATTACCACGCACATTGAAGGAGAAATTCCGAGCTTTTCTGCCGTCTTGAGAAAAACTTCGGGGTGAGGTTTTCCATGAGATATATCGCTTCCACTTACTACTGCCTGAAAATATCCTCCTGCTGGAAGAAGAGAAAGAACGGTTCTGATATTTTCCAAAGGGCCTGATGAACCAAGACCTAAAAGTCCTCCTGCTCTGTGTATCGATTCGATTAGCTCGGATGCTCCTTCCATCTCCGGAAAATCTTCTTTTATGAGCTGTCTGAAAACCTGTTCTTTTTCCTCAGCAATCGCGTTCATTTCATTCAGGCTTAGAAAAGGGAAAAGCTTGGAAAGTATGTCGACATTTGTCTGACCAAAAGTAGAAGAAAATTGTTCTTCTGTTATGTCGAGTCCGTGTTTATTCAACGCCTTTTTCCAAGAGATAAAGTGAGCCTTGTAGCTGTCTATCAAAACCCCGTCCATGTCAAATATGACACCCCACTTTTCACGCTTCTGTTTCATCTGATCCTTCCTTCTACCACCTGTTTTATGGAATCCCAGTGTTCGAGAAGTCTTAAAGCAAACCTGACCTGATTATCGTTGCTGATCAGCTTTCTTGCATCTTTACTTAATCCTACCGCTTCTGGTGTTTTCTTCTTTTTTATTCCGAGGACATTTTTACCCAAGTCTGCTTCTCTTAAGAACCTTATCTTCTTTTTTAGCTGCTTTGGAGGTATAAAAGGCAGTTCTATGTCTGGCTCTATTCCTGTTACCTGAATACATCTTCCACTTGGAGTATAGTATCTGGCAGTGGTAAGTCTCAAAGCAGAACCATCTGACAGCGGTATCACGGTTTGCACAGAACCTTTTCCAAAGGTTTTTGTTCCCACTATAAGAGCCCTCTTGTTATCCTGTAATGCTCCAGACACTATCTCTGCCGCACTCGCTGTACCACCATTTACAAGAACAACAATGGGATAATTTCGTTCCACCAGATTTTTATGTGCATATGCTACCATGTTTTGTGCCTTTTTCCTTCCTTTTGTACTGACGATTATACCAGAGTCTAAGAATACATCTGAAACCTCTATCGCCTGATTTAGCAGTCCTCCTGGATTGTTTCTCAAGTCAAGTATAAGACCATTTAAGCCCTTTTTCTCCAAATCCCTTAGTGCTTGTTTAAGTTCTTTTGTGGTATTGCTTTGGAAACTGGAAATACGAACATATCCTATGTGAGAAGTAAGCATACATTTTTTTACGCTTCTAATAGGAATGACATCTCTCACAATCACGAATTCCAAAGGCTTGTTTACCCCTTCCCTTAAAATGGTCAGCTTTACCTTAGTGCCTTTAGGCCCTCTTATATGCTTGACCGCATCCATAAGGGTCATATCCTTTGTGGGCATATCGTCGATCTTTATTATCCTGTCTCCTGGTTTTATACCTGCTTTGTAAGCTGGCGTCCCTTCAATTGGAGCTACTACAGTGAGAAAATTGTCTTTTATAGTAATCTCTATACCTACCCCCGTAAATTTCCCTTTTGTCTCTACCATAAGTTCCTTGTATTCATCCTTTGTCATAAAAGAAGAATGGGGGTCAAGAGCCCTCATCATACCTCTTATTGCACCGTATATGAGTTTTTTCGGATCTACTGGCTCCACATAGTTTTTCTCTATTTCCCTTAATACCTCTACAAACAAGTCCAGATTTTTGTATATCCCCTCTCTTGCAGAATCTTTACTGGTGCACCTGTAGGGATGAAAAAGAAAAGCAAATACGATCAGAAAAAGCAAAAAGAAAACCGTGAAAAGTCTTTTCTTATTCATTTCAAAACTCCTTTTTCGTATTGTCGGCTTTAAGATAACAGCAAGAGAAAAAATTAGCAAGTTTGTCAAAACTAAAATAGTAGCAAACATCTGCCCGAACAATCTCTGAAGCAAGACGATAGAAGTAGCAGAGGAGGTAACAAAAATGAAACTTTCTTTATGCATGATTGTAAGGAACGAAGAAAAAAACCTGCCTAACTGTCTCAAGCATATAAAAAATGTGGTAGATGAAATAATAGTTGTGGACACGGGCTCAACAGATAAGACCCCTTACATAGCAAAAAAACTCGGAGCAAAGCTGTACCATTTCAAGTGGCGTGATGACTTTTCTGCAGCCAGAAATGAATCCTTAAAGCACGCAAAGGGAGATTACATAATATACTTGGATGCAGACGACAGAGTAAGCAAGAAAGACGCAGAAAAGATAGCCATCCTAAAAGCAAATCTTCCCAAGGAAAAAAACCTCGCCTATTCGTTAAAAATTGTGCTTCCGTCTCCGGAAAAAGGAAAAAACAGTGCCTATCAAGTAAGAATTTTTCCAAATCTGCCTGATGTAAGATTCGAACAACCCATTCACGAACAAATTGTGCCGTCCCTCAAAAGAAAAGGAATAAAAGGGATGCTCACAGATATAGTGATAGAACATAAAGGGTATGAAGAGTATGAACTTCTTAGAAAGAAAGCCTGCAGAAATCTAAGGATATTAAAAAAGCTTCTTTCAAAAGATCCTGACAGTTGGTTTGCCCACTACTTTCTGGCACAAACTTATGAAGTGCTGGGAGAAAAAGAACTGTTTGAATTTCACTTAAAAAATGCCCTAACAGAAGAGTGTAAAAAGCAGGATCAAAACTGGTTTATTGGTGCAGCATTAAAGTATTCCCATCTTCTTATGGAAAAAGGTGATGTAAAAGAAGCCAGAAACCTGCTTAAAGAATTAGAGGATGAATTTCCAGATAACAGTCTTGTAAAATTTTTCTTGGCAGAACTGCATCTGAAAGAAGGAGATTACATTAGTGCTTTGAATTATTACATTACCATTGATGTGAACAACCTTACCCTTATAACTATTCCCGTGCCTGAAGATGAGATCAGATTTAGGTACTACCTGAACATAGGCAGGTGTAATGAAGAGATTCGATACTACAATATGGCATTAGATGCTTACGAAAAAGCCTACAATGTTGCCTACAATGACGAGTTTAAAAAAGAAGTATTAATGAACATGGTTTCCTTGCTTATAAAAATGGATAAACTGAAAAATGCGGTACCGTACATCAAAGAATATACCAAACTTGACCCAAGTGCTATGTCTTACACATTGCTGGCACTTGCATACATGAAAAATGGATTGGATGAGAAAGCAGAAGATTGCCTTAAAAAAGCAATTTCTATAGATCCTAACTACCACAACTCCAAGATAAAATTGGCAGAACTTCTCATCCGCAACGGAAGAATGGCAGAAGCAAAGGCTATTATAAAGCCTCTGCTTAACAGATGGGACATATCCGCGACAGACAGAACGGCCATTTTACTTATGTTTGCATTTATCCAAATCTCAGAATTTGACATAGGAGGATTTTTAATTACTACTGATTTGCTACTTAAACAGATAGGAATCAGAGCAGAAGTACAAAGTCTCAAAGAACTTTACGAGTTGTATGAAAGAGTTGCCACCTACTTTAGTAACCTTTATCAGCCTTATCTCAAGGGAATAAAAGACTGTTTAGCACTTATTGAAAACTTTTCAGCTCAAGCTCACCAGCTCTATTCTGAAGCGTGGAACTGACATACCTGCGCAAATGTCTTTTATAATCGTGAGAATAGTTGTTTATCACATGTTCAAGATAGCGGATATTTTTTTCTATAGCTATTAAATACAGGTTTTCATCAATTCCCCATCTTCTTTTGAAATGATCTTTTGCAAATTTGTATACTGAGTCAAACTCTGTCTCAAATCTGTTCAGCGTCCACTTATAAAAATCAAGAGTCTTTCGTATAAGATCAAATTCATCCTTATAACCGGGCACATTTCCTTCTCTGAATTCTCTGTATAGATGGGGAAGTTTCTCCAAGTATGTTCTATCTGCCATCTGCCCCATAAGGTCTGCCGTACCAAGCATTTTTCCGATAAGTTCGTGGTTTCTGGAAAAAAACTTTACCTTATGTATCATTACTCTAACACCTGTACACCTGAGTACAGAAGCCATAAAAGAGGTATCTATATCAGAAAAACCGATCTTTTTTAGATAAGAATTTGAAAACTCAATACTTCTGTCAACATGGATCAGCGTATACTTTGCACCTGTTCCTTCATTGTCCCACTCTTCCTGGATATAGCCCGTATCATGTAGAAGTGCCGACAATATACTTAAATCAAGCTCCTTTTTAGAAAAACGCCAGCCTCTCAAAACTGCTCCATGCACCAGTCTTGCCATGGCAAGCAGGGTGTCAGTAGTGTGTTTAAAGTCATGATACACGCAATTACATGCCTTATATCCCGGATACTTTCCGGCAAACAGATCCATTATGTCTTTAAACACCCTGTCTACTGTCGAAAGATCATGGTCTGGATCTATCATGTGTATAATGGTCCTTACCTCTTGCATAACACTAAAAGGATCATCCATATTTACAAGGCAAGAAAGCTGAACATCTCTCATGTCTCTTTCCTTTTTATGAAAATACCCTCTCGAAGATGTGATCTACATATCTCAAATGATACCTTAGGTCAAAAACCTCTTCTATCTCTTCTGGACTGAGATAACTCGATATCTCTTTGTCCTGAAGAACCAACGACTTAAAATCAATTCCCTCATCCCACACCCTTAAGGCATTTCTCTGAACCATATCATAGGCTTTCTGTCTTTCCAATCCTTTTTTCATAAGTAACAGCATCACCTGCTGAGAAAATATGAGTCCTTTAGTAAGTTCGAGGTTCTTCTTCATGTTTTCTGGATGAACCACAATCCCTGCGATAATACCTTTGAGTCTGTGGATCATAAAGTCCACGAGGATAGTACTGTCAGGCCCTATAACCCTTTCCACAGAAGAATGGCTTATGTCTCTCTCGTGCCAAAGTGCTATGTTTTCCATTGCCGAAATGGCATTTGCTCTTACAATACGAGCAAGCCCAGAGATGTTTTCGCACAAAATTGGATTCTTCTTATGTGGCATAGCAGAAGAACCCTTCTGTCCTTTTGCAAAAGGCTCTTCTACTTCTAAAACCTCTGTCCTTTGAAGATGCCTTATTTCAACGGCTATCTTTTCCATACTTCCTGCTAATATCGCAAGGGTAGTAAAGTAATGAGCATGTCTGTCTCTTTGAAGGATCTGAGTAGAAATCTCTGGTCTTTTCAGACCCAGTTTTTTCATCACCCTTTCTTCCACCTCAGGGGGGACATTTGCATAAGTGCCCACTGCACCGGACACCTTTCCGTAGCTTATTACATCTAAGGCCTGTTCCAGTCTTTTTAGATTTCTCTTCATTTCTGAATACCACAGAGCCAGTTTCAGTCCAAAAGTGATGGGTTCCGCATGTATCCCGTGAGATCTTCCTATCATGGGGGTGTGTTTGTACTCAAAAGCTTTCTCTTTTATTGTATCCATTAATTCTTTCAGCCCTTCTATTATGAGAAAAGAAGCATCCCGAAGAAGCAGAGCAAAACTCGTATCTAATATGTCGGATGAAGTGAGTCCCATGTGGAAGTATCTGGAATCTGAACCGATGTATTCTGAAACATTGTTTATGAAAGCAATCACATCATGTCTTGTCTCTTTTTCTATTTTTAGAATCTTTTCCACAGAAAAATTTGCTTTTTCTTTAATCCTTCTTGCTGCCTCCTCAGGAATAATCCCTACCTCGGCCATAGCCTCACAAACGGCTATCTCCACTTCAAGCCACTTTTTAAATCTGTTCTCAAGCGTCCATATCCGTCCCATCTCTGGTCTTGTGTATCTATCTATCATTTCTTTTTTCTCTCCTTTCTTTTATTTTCTGCAAGACCTTTTTGTAGTAAATTTGATTTTCTTCAAGAAGAGGGGACTTTTTGCCCATCATGTTAAGTTTCATTATCTTAAGGTTTATTTCCTTTACAAGTTTATAAGCCTCCTTCTCGTCAGAAACATGCTCCAAGAGGTCTTCCATCCTTTTTATTTCTTTTCTTAGCTGCAATTCCTGTGGAAGGTAACCGGCATTCTTTAATATCTTGTAAGCCAGCCTTAAGTCATCTGGAACATTAGTATTGTCTTCTAACTTAAGGGGCTTATACTTACCCGGAAGGTTGTCAAAAGCACCTTGCTCTTCAGCCTCTTTTATACGCTTTTCCACTAATTTTAGTATAGCTATAAGCATGGACGCCCAAATCCACCTCCTCCTGGGGTCTCGATTCTGATTTTACTGCCTTTTCTTAGGGATACAGAAAACTTTCCCTCACATTCCATCTTTTTTCCATCCACTATCAATATGTTTTTACCTTTCTGACCCGACATCCCACCATATAATCCATAAGGTGGAAACCTTCTTCTTTCTGACATGACCGTAACCTCTGCATCACACAAAAGCATAAGCTCCCTTACTACCCCATCTCCTCCTTTAAACCTGCCCTTTCCTCCTGAGCCTCTTCTAATTCTATATTCGGTCACCATTATCGGGTATTCATATTCAAGCGCTTCTATGGGAGTATTCATGGTGTTTGTCATATGGCATTGAATCGCATTTTCTCCATCTCCTTTTGCACTCGCTCCCATCCCTCCCGCAATTGTTTCATAGTAGGCAAACTGTCTACCAGATCTCGGATCTACCCCGCCTATGGATATATTATTCATGGTTCCCTGACTTGCCGCTGGTATCTTATCAGGAAGCGCTTTGGACAATGCTCCGAGCAGAGTATCCACAATCCTCTGAGATGTCTCAACATTTCCACCTGCTACTGCTGAAGGAAACTTTGCATCCACTAAGGTGCCTTTCCTCGTGATAACTTTAATCGGTTTTATGCATCCAGAATTTGCAGGGATGTCTTCTTCTAACAAAGACCTAAAAACATACAGAACTGAAGACACGACAACTCCGTAAACCGAATTTACACAGCCGTCTGTCTGTTCATCAGAGCCACTGAAATCCACCTCTGCCGTGTCCCCTTTTATTCTTAGCACACAGCTTATTTTTATCTTTTTGTTTCCAGCACCGTCGTCATCCAAAAAATCTTCAAACTCATATTCTCCGTCAGGAATCTTTTTAATCAAGCTTCTCATCTGCTTTTCTGCATATGTTATGAGTGCAGAAGCATATGTATTAACCTTGTTCTTTCCTTCCTTGCGTATGAGTTCTTTTATTCTCTTTTGCCCCACAATATTTGCCATAATTTGGGCTTCCAGATCCCCTCTTCTCTCCTGCGGGGTTCTTACATTGCCGAGTATAAAAGCAAGTAAATCTGACTGAAGCTTCCCTTCTCTTAAAAGCCTCACAGGAGGGATGATCAAACCTTCTTGAAATATGCTTTTAGAAATAGGCATGGAACCGGCACTCATGCCACCTATATCTGCATGGTGAGCCCTGTTTGCTACAAAGAAACAGAGCTCTTTCCTATAAAAAACAGGAGCTATAAGAGTAATATCTGGAAGATGGGTTCCCCCTTTAAACGGATCATTCAAGATAACCATATCCCCTTCTTTTAATTGAATACCAGAGATCGCAGACTTTACTGCCAGTGACATGGAACCCAAATGGACTGGAATATGAAGTGCCTGAGCAATCATCTCCCCGTTCTTATCAAATATGGCACAGGAGAAGTCTCTTCTTTCCTTTATGTTTGGAGAGTAAGAGGTTCTCTGGAGAACCACTCCCATCTCTTCAGCAATAGAGGAAAACCTGTTCTTAAACAGTTCCAGCTCTACGGGATTTACATTATTGCACAATCTCATAGTTTTCGATGTGAAGTTCTTCTTTTGGAATGAACACTATCTTTTTACCTAACTGTTCTTCTAATCTCTTTATATGCTCTTGAGTAAATTCCTTGGCAAACTGATTTACTTCTGGATGGACAAAAACCTGAATCTTCTCATTTCCTAAGACATTCTTCCTTTTTTCCAACTCCCTGAATATCTCGTAACAGACGCTTTCCCTTGATTTTACAAGCCCTCTTCCAGAACAATAAGGACAAGGTTCTGTCAGTGATTCTCTGAGATCAAGTCTTGTTCTTTCTCTCGTCATCTCCACCAGCCCGAGGCTTGATATGTACTGTATATTTGTCTTTGCTTTATCTTTATTAAAGGCGTCTTTCAATGCACTAAAAACTTTGTCCCTGTTTGATTTCTTCTCCATATCAATAAAATCTATTACTATAAGTCCGCTTATATTCCTCAGTCTTATCTGATGAGCAATCTCTTTTACTGCTTCCAGATTGGTTCTTAGAGCTGTCTCTTCGACATCGTGTTCGCCAACATAACTTCCTGTATTAACATCTATAGCTGTTAGTGCTTCTGTCTGTTCTATTACTATGAATCCTCCTGACTTCAGGTAAACCCGTCTTTGAAATAACTTTTGTATTTCTGGCTCTATCCCGTACTTCTCAAATATTGGTTTAGATCCTTCGTATAACTCTATGCAATACCTGAGACCGGGGGCAAAATCTTTTATGAAATCCATAATAGCACGGTATTCTTCTTTTGAATCTATTACCAATTTGTCCACATCTCTTGTAAAAAGATCTCTAACTGCCTTTAAAGTAATGGATGGCTCTCTGTACAAGAGAGATGGAGCAGAAAAACTCTTTATCTTTGAGCAAACATCTTTCCAAAGTCTGTGTAGAAATTTCATTTCTTCCTGAAGCTTTTCTTTTGTAGCCCCTTTACTTATGGTTCTTACAATAACACCCATTCCATCGGGTCTTATGCCCTCTACTATGTTCTTCAGCCTTTCTCTTTCTTCTCTTTCTTTTATCTTTTTAGATACGCCTATGTTTTTATTGTAAGGCATAAGCACAAGCCTTCTTCCAGCAAGAGCTATGTTTGTGGTAAGCCTTGGGCCCTTTCCTCTTGCTGGAGGCTTTATCACCTGCACCACAACCTCTTGTCCTTCGCAGAGTCTTTCCTCTATTCTTGCGTCTTCTTCATTCAATGTGGGCAACATATCCTGAATACACAGGAAACCTGTTCTTTGGGCACCTATATCCACAAATGCTGCTTGTATTCCGGGAAGGACTCTTACGATCTTGCCTTTGTAAATATTGCCCAAGATGTCCCAAAAATTGTGTCTTTCTATGTAAAGCTCTGCTAACCTTCCATCTTCCAAAAGAGCAACTCGCGTTTCATATGATCTGTAATTTATTATGAGTTGGGCTGACAATCATATCACCTGCCTCATTCTTATTATTTTTAGAATATCCTTTTCTTCACACCCAAAGATCTCTTTAACAATATCTGAGATTCTCAATTCCACGCCAAGCCCATGTCTTACCACTATGTTAAGTCTTCCGTTAGGCTCAAAAGAAATAGACTTTATTATCTTTTTCAAATCTACTTCTTTGTCCCCTTTTTTTATACAAAACTCCTTCTGCTCTTCAAAGTTCTTTAGCAAAGACTCACTCGCAAATCCATCTCTTATCTCCACCAAGTAATGACTTTCCTTTGGAAAGATCTTACTTTTTTTAGGAATCTCATACACAGACAGTATTCTTATCCCTCGAGGCAACTCTCTATTTATTCTTGACTTTGCATCTAAGTGATCCAAATCTCCTCTCACCTGAACATCCATTACCTCATAAACACTTTCAACTCCAACCGGTAGTGCATGAGAAAAAGAAATCTTTGGCATAGGGTGAAAACCCTGTGAGTACACAAGATCTATGTCTGCTCTTCTGAACGCCCTTGCAATTGCTCTCATGACCTCTAACTGGCTCAAAAACCTGGCAATGTCTATCTTTGTGTATATCATCCTGTATCTTTTTATAAGTTTTGAATCTTCTTTTCTTTTCTCAATTTCTACTTTACCAATAGATGAATCTTTACATAGAACAGGTCTTACTTCCCTGTTGCACACGCCACAGTTGTTACATCTGTTTCTGCAATCATCTGTTAGTTCACCCTTAAAGGCCTTTTTTAGTTCAGTCAGTAAAAAGTCTTTTTTCACACCAGAATCTATATGATCCCACGGAAGCTTCTCTTCGTAAGATCTTTTTCTCAGATATTCAGAAGGATCAATGCCGTTTTTGTAGAACGCTTCATCCCATATCTGTTTATTGAAATGTTCTGACCATGAATCAAACCTTGCTCCCATATTCCATGCAGACACTATAACATCGCAGAGGCGTCTGTCTCCTCTTGAAAATATCCCCTCAAGCCAACTTAACTCCGGCTCATTCCACTTTACCCTTATGGGTAAACCCTTAAGAGCATCTCTCACCGTAAATATTCTCTCTTTTGCTTCTTCTATACTGAGCTGTTCCTCCCACATAAAAGGTGTGTGTGACTTAGGCACGAATGTCGCAACGCTTATGTTTAACTTGTTTTTTTTACCACCTCTTCTGGCACATCTGAGTATTTCCTTTGAAAGGCTGGCTATATCCTTTACATGTTCTGCTTTCTCTGTAGGAAGTCCTATCATGAAGTACAGCTTTATAAGATTCCATCCGGCTTCGTAAACCATTTTCGAAATCTTTATTATCTCTTCATCAGATATGTTTTTATTTATTACCTTCCTTAGAGTTTCGTTGCCCGCTTCAGGAGCTAAGGTAAAACCGGTCTTTCTAACTCTCTTTATCTGTTCCATAATGGCGGGACTCATGGAGTCAATTCTTAAAGACGGAAGACTTAAAGCCACCTTTTTGTCTTCTACAACATCCATGAGCCTTTTTATCAACATATCAATGCAACTGTAATCGCCAGTACTTAAGGAAAGTAAGGAAACTTCCTCATATCCCGTTTTTTTCAATCCCATTATTGCCTTTTCTAAGATTGACTCCGGGCTTCTTTCTCTAATCGGTCTGTATATGAATCCTGCCTGACAGAACCTGCATCCCCTCCCACATCCTCTAAATATTTCTATGGAAAGTCTGTCGTGAACTATTTCCGTAAAGGGGACTACTTGAGAGTCAGGAAATGGAAATTGATCTATGTCTTTTACTATAGCCTTTTTTACTCGCCTCTGATTAAGAGACGGTATATATATCCCCTCAACATGCTCTAATGCCTTTAATACGGAACTTTTTTTACTTCCAGACGCCTTTGCAGATCTCACCGCTTCGCATATCCTTAACAACACTTCTTCCCCATCCCCTATCACTATGAGGTCAAAGAATCTGGCCACAGGCTCTGGATTAAAACACACGGGACCACCTGCTATGATCAAGGGGTGTTCGTCTCCTCTTTCATCTGAAAAAAAAGGGATACCGCACAAAGAAAGCATAGTGAGAACATTTGTGTAACACAGCTCATGCTGAAGGCTAAAACCTATGATGTCAAATTCATTCAGAGGCCTTTTTGACTCAAGCGACCAGAGAGGTATCCTCTCCTTCCTTAACCTTTTTTCCAGGTCTACCCAAGGACAAAAAACTCTTTCAGCATATATCCAGCTCTCTCTGTTTAGTATGTGATAAAGGATCTTAAGGCCAAGATGTGACATGCCAACCTCGTAGACATCTGGAAAAGCAAGAGCGATAGACACTTCCACCTGCTCAGGATCTTTTTTTATTGTGTTTATTTCATGATCTATGTAACGACTTGGACGCAGTATTTGGGAAAACCAATCTCTTTCTGTAATCATCTTTTATTCAGTCTGTAAGCTACTGCGAGTCCGTAGATGGTGAGATCATCATCTACTTTATCAATACTCTTACATACATCTTTCATAAGAAAACTCAGACCACCTGTTGCAACAGTAAGAAGTCTGCTATTTCCTGTTTCCTCCTTTATCCGTGCCACCATTCCATCCACAAGAGAGGCATAACCGAGGATAAGTCCTGCATTTATACTTTCTAAGGTTCTTTTAGCAAGCACCCTTTCAGGAACATAAAAATTTTCTACTCTTGGAAGCTGATAGGCCTTTTCAAATAAGGCATCTGCTGATGTCCGGATGCCCGGCGATATCGCTCCTCCCATGTATTTGCCATCTGGAGATACATAATCAAAAGTTGTGGCGGTGCCAAAGTCAACCACAATAAGTCCTTCTTTGTATTTATCAAAAGCACCGGCCACATTTATTATCCTGTCTAATCCGAGCCTTTCCACCTCTTCATACAGTATAGAGATGCCGAATTTCATCTTGTGGTTAACCACAATAGGTTCTTTTCCAAAGTAAGAAAGGCAAGCTCCTATTATTACAGGATTTAAAGGAGGCACAACAGAGGAAACGATAACATCAGATATACCTTTCTCAAAAAAAAATCCCAAAATTATCTCCAGCTCATCAGAGGTAATATCCCGTCTGGTGCTTATCCTCTTTTTTGATACGAGTCTGTCTCCTTCTAAAAGAGCAAATACCGTGTTTGTATTTCCTACATCAATACAGAGGATCATACCTTGCCCTCTTTATGGCATCTACAATCCTTGCCGTTTTTACCGCTTTTTCCACATTATGCACTCTTATTATGTGAGCGCCATTCATTATGGCACAGGCTACCGCTGCCATTGTGCCCGTTTCTCTATCTTCTGCCTCTGATCCTACAATATGAGCTATAAACGCCTTGTTGGATGGCCCTATGAGAATGGGGGATTTTAGTTCAGAGAGCAAACCAAGAGATCTTATTATTTCCAAGTTATGCTCCAGCCTTTTTCCAAAACCTATCCCTGGGTCTAAGATAATGTAATCCTCCTTCACCCCTTTTTTTATAGCATTTTGTTTTGCCTCTCTTAAAAAAGAAATAATTTCTCCCATCAGGTCTTCGTATTCAGGATTGTCCTGCATATTCTCTGGTCTGCCTTTCATGTGCATCAAAACCACGGGAACATCTTCTTGGGCTGCAAGCTCGGCCATTTCAGGATCAAATCTGAATGCGCTTATGTCATTTATCATAGAAGCCCCCACTTTTATTGCTTCCCTTGCCACTTCACTTTTATAGGTATCTATGCTTATAGGTACACTTACATGTTTTGCCAGTTCTTCTATTACCGGGATTACCCTGTCCATCTCTTCCTGAGCAGAAATCCTTTTAGAATACGGTCTGGTGGACTCCCCTCCCACATCAATTATATCTGCTCCTTGCTGTGCCAGTCTTACCCCCTGTTCCACTGCTTTTTCTCTTTCAAAATATCTTCCACCATCAAAAAAAGAATCTGGGGTTACATTCAAGATGCCCATG
>CAYMUI010000074.1:0-10201 GCA_964393645.1 uncultured Desulfobacterales bacterium
ATTCAGAGAAAAAGAAAAAGAACCCTTTGGCTCATTTCAAATTAAGGTCATGGGAAGATGGTGGAGTGAAGTAGAGCTAAAAAATGTGTTTAACGCGCTCGCTCTTAAAGGAAGAGAAAAGATATTAGATGCAGGCTGTGCTGACGGAAGGCTTATAGAGTATATACAAAAAAGATTTCCTTCATGTAAATTATGTGGGATTGACTTTGCCTTAAATCCTATGCGACAAATCTTAAAAAAAGATCTAATTGCTTGTTTGGTATGTGGTGATGTAGTCTCGCTTCCTTTAAAAGATCTGACCTTTGATTTAGTAGCTTCCATAGAGGTGATCTTTATGCTTCCTTCCTACGAACAGAGAATCATGGCCTTAAAAGAATTCCATAGAGTTTTGAAAGAAAAAGGCAGTGTAATCATTACCGTGGATAATTACAAAACATGGTATGGAGAAATTGATGGAGAAAAGGAAGGATTTTTTAAATCAGCGCCTGATTTGTATGCATATCTGTATGAACCAGAGGAACTAAAAGAAGATCTGGAAAAAGCAGGCTTTACAGTAGTTAAAGTGGTAGGTATTAATAATTTGCCAAGAAAATATTTAAACAGATTAAAAAAATTTGGTGTCTTTCTTGATCTGTTTATTAGCAACTTTTTCAAAAATCTGAGTTTCAAAAGAGGATCTTACCTATTAGCTAAAGGTATAAAAAGGGGTAAGTAAATTGAAAGTGAAAATAAAAACCTGGGCGTTTTTTTTGTTTTTCTTTTATACAGCTTGTTCTTTGTTCGCTCAAGAAAATTTGATCTTTAATGGTGGATTCGAGCTGAGTTCGGACAAAAAACCATTAGGGTGGCAGATATGGGGAAGTCTAAAACCAGATGAGATATCCATTGACTTTGAAACAGATCTGTCTACCTTTCATTCAGGAAGCTCTTCTCTTCGGATATATCACCTTCCTAATGCAAAGGGATATGTAGTAAGCTCTCCTAAGTATGCCCTTAGATCCAAAAAGAACACCATATTTCATATTTCATTTTGGATAAAAAGTGATAAACCGGGAAAAGCTCTTTTTTGGATTACAGCATATAAAGATATCAATACTTACCAAGAAGCCTCCCCGATAGTTTTTCCTCCCATAAAGGTAGATACAAAATGGAGAAAATATGAATTTGATATTCGAGAAGGAGTTGATTTTCACTCTGATACAGAAAGATTCTTGATCCTTTCTTTTAAACCCACACCCTCAGAAGAAGAAAGCAGAACTATATGGATAGATGATGTCGTTGTTACAGTAAGCAAAGGAGCCAATATTACTGTTCATATTAACCACAGACTTAAACCAGGCAGCATGCTGATAGTGTATATTGATCCAAATAAAAAACTGAGAAAAACTCAAAAAAGAGTCTGTGGGGTTGCCTTTCATAGAGTAGCTGGTTACACTGGCCAGCCATACAATAAGTTAGGCAAATACACCCTTTTGCCGGAGATTGAAAAAGCGATAAAAGAGCTCCATCTACCAATGACCAGATTTTATGGGCTTTATGACGAACCTTTTGGCCCCGTAGGAGCTATAAACAGAGTTGCAAAGTTATGCAACAGGCTAAACATACCGCAAGAAAACACCGTATTAGAGTTAGAACCCCAGAATGGAGGAAAAGTAAGCCCGGAACTGTGGGCTCAGATAGTAAGATATGCTGTTAGTAAAGGCTACAAATTCAGATACTGGGAGATATCAAACGAGCCAGAACGAGTCAGCCATCAGAAAGGCATATTTAAATCAGCACAAGATTATTTACAGCACTTCTTACAAGTAAGTAAGTACATAAAAAAGGTTCAGCCAGATGCACAGATAGGCCTACCTATTAGTGAATCGCCCATGTGGGGAGATTATCTTATGAAAAAAGCGGCAGGTTACTATGACTTTGTAACAGGCCATTTTTATGCTTCTCCTAAAAGGAAGGATTTTGAATACGTAACGCTAACTTCAAATTACAAGATACTCAAAGAAATATTAAGAGTAAATAAACTTATAAAACTCTATAATCCAAATCGCCATGTTTATCAATTAGATACAGAGTGGGGTCTTCATTGTGCGGGACCTTTTGGAGAACCTCCGGATTTGGTTAAGATGAACGGAAACATCTTTGGACTCGTTCATAGAGCTGTACGAATGATTTACTACATAAGAGAAGGAATCATGGAAGGTACAACTTCATGGCTTTTGCTTTCTCACGCGGATGAACCGGGCTTTGGGCTTCTTACTCAGGATGCCCCGAATTACAGATTTATGCTTTACTGGCTTTACTACTATTTCAACAGGTATCTGGGTGATTGGGTTTTAGACATATCTGGCACATCCCCTTACTTATATAAAGATAGAAACATGGAAAACAATGGGCCTTTAACCCCAGTATTAGCAACTATAAGTAAGGATAATAAGATCATTTATCTCATCATTGCAAACGGATCTTGGAGTAAAAGAGTACCCGCGCTTTTAAAGTTATCAGATTCAGTAATAAAGAAAGCAAAAGGCATAAAAATCTCCAGCTCTAATCCGAACGCTTATCCTTTGATAAGATACAAAAAAGAAATAGTATCAAAAATCAACATTTCCACAAAAACAGATCAAATAAAATTTGATATAACCCCACATTCTGTCATCTTTGTTAAAATACGGATAAATATTCGAGGGAGGCAAAAACAATGAGGAATTATAGAATTATACTTTTATTTCTGTTGATCCTTCTTTTTACAATCCAGCAGGGGTCTACCAGAGCCTACCTTAAAAAGTCTAATCCTGAGGTATTCGGGATCCCTATGGGCGCAGAAAAAGATGAGATACACAAGATATTTTCAGAGGCTCGCATTCCTTTAAAACTTAGTACAGATTCTGTAGATGTATACTCGCAGTCAGTAATAAAATTGAATTATTTGAAAGAAGTGTGGCTTTATTATATGAATGGAAGATTAGCAAAGATTCTGTTTAAATTTTCTCCTCCTATTGACCCATACAATCAAACAGCCGATTTTATATTGGGTTTTTATAAAAAACTTAGAAACTTTCTTGTTAAAAATTATGGGGAACCTACTAATAGTATGAATTACATACATCCTAATTTTTACTATAAACTTGTAGCACTGGAAACAGGAAATGCCTACTTATTTGATTTTTGGGAAAATGCTGAGGGTATGAGAGTCCTTTTATATCTAAAAGGAAAAGATATGGAAATTAACTTTTGTTTAGCATATGAATACATCCCACTTTTTGAGACAGAAAAATGAGCGTTTTTATCTTTTATCAAGAAGAATTCAATTTTTTAGACAGTTCAAACAGTCTTAACTCTAACTGTTCCGAAAAAGAGCTATTCACGGTCTTATATTTCTCCAATATCTTAATGGCATTATCTATTTCTCCCATCCTCTCGTATATAACAGATGCCAACAAATATGCCTTTTCATAACGAGGATTTCGTTCTATAGCCTCAAAAACAGTCTTTAAAGCCTCTTTTAAATTCTCTTCTTCCGCATAAATAGTTGCCAGTTCCAGACATAAATCAGGGAAAAGAACCCCCTGTTCTTTTAATAGCAGAAAATGCTTTTTTGCATCTTCGTACATGACTAATCTTTTGTAAGCTTTTGCCAGACTTATCCGTGCTTTGATAAATTTTGGATTTATTTCCAGTGCCTTTTGATAATTTTTTATTGCTTCATCCCACTCTTCCATATATTCACACACTTTTCCTAATTGATAATAAAGGTCAGGATATAGCGGGTTTTTTTCTATTTCCTCTTTGTACAAGTTTGCAATAGTCTTTAGCAAAGGTCTGTCTATCTTTGCTCCCAGTTTTTCGAAAATCTCCACATAATCAGGTATTATGTTTACATGCTTTGGCAGAGACTTTACGGTCTCCTTAATATAGTCAGGATCAAGAGGAAAGGCCTTTTTATCCATAAGCTCTTTAGAAGCCCCTTTTTCCAGTTTTTTTGTTAAAAACTTTCTAATAGTTCGAGCAAAAGAAAGCATAGGTTCTTCCAGCTTCCCTTCAAGAGCCTTGGAGATATGCTCAAGGGCATCTTTATTCTTTCCTTCTTTAAGGTAAAGAATTCCGATAAAAAAATGACACTTGGCATAATTTGGATTTAGTGAAAGCGCTTTATTTAAGGACTCAAAAGCCTCTTTTATCCTATCCTGAGCAGCCTGAACAACGCCTTTGTTATAGTGAAGGTCAGGAAAAGTGGGTCTTTCAGAAATTAGCTCGGTTAGCTGCTTTTCTGCTATCTCATATTCTCCCTGAGCTGCTGATACAAGAGCAAATTGAATTCTGGCTTGAAGATATTTGGGATTCAGTTCTATAGCCTTTTTTAATTCATTTTTAGCTTCTTCAAATCTGGTAAGATGAGCATAAATAACCCCTAAATGATAATGCAAGTCTGCAAATTGGGGATTCAGTTTTGTTAAGTACGACAATTCTTTAAGGGCTTCTTTATATTTTCCCATATTATAAAGCACAATGGAAAGCTTATACCTTATATCCAAAAGATCTGGTGCAAGCTTAAGCACTTTGTTAAAAGCTTTCATAGCATCATCATACTTATGCCAGTTATTATATGCTATTCCCAAATAAACATACACCTCATATAAAGATGGATTAAATTGAAGAGCTCTATTGAAATGATATATAGCTTTTGGATAATCGGCCTTATGTAAAAAAATAAGGCCAAGATTTCTGTGGCTTAATGCACTATAAAAACAAGCCAGATTATAATGAAGACTTTTTTCTCCAACAGGGGATTCAGTAAGACCTTTAAACTTTTCTAAAGCCTCCTCAAAAAGCCCTTCATTATACAGTCTTATGCCTTCTTTATACAAAGGATGTTCCCCAAGAGTGATGATTTTTTTTAGTATTTGCAATATCTTCATCTTATTATTCCTCTTTTTAAAGCTTTATTTTAAAGCTATCTTGCTCCCCTACCACTAATTACAGCTGGAATAGTCCTGATGAGAATTTTCAGATCTAATGACAGGGACCAATGATCTATGTAGTACAGATCCAGTCTGACCCATTCGTCAAAGTCTATCTCATTTCTGCCACTAATTTGCCATATGCATGTGATTCCAGGTTTTACACTCAACCTTCTTATCTGCCATCTTTCATACTGCGCCACTTCTTCAGGAAGAGGAGGACGCGGCCCAACAAGACTCATATCCCCTTTTAAAACATTTATTAGTTGTGGAAGCTCATCCAGACTTGTTTTTCGCAACCATCTCCCAACTCTCGTTACTCGCGGATCATCTTTCATTTTAAATACAGGACCGCTCATTTCATTAAACAACCTCAACTGTTCTTTCATCTTATCTGCTCCAACTACCATGGAACGAAATTTAAACATACGAAAAATCCTGCCATTTAGTCCACACCTTTCTTGTACATAAAACACAGGACCCTCTGAATCCAGTTTTATAGCTATAGCTATCACCACAAAAAGGGGAGCAGACAAAATTAAAAGACCAGCAGAGACTACGATATCTATTAGTCTTTTTAGAAAAAGCTTCCATTCATCAAACGGATTAAATATGAAACTTAAAATAGGAATAGCCGCAATTTTGTGTAACGAGATATTGGGGGTTTTTAACTCATTCCAATAAGGAGGAATAGTACTAAACCTGACACCCATATCTTTACAAATGTTAGCTATCAAAGAAACTTCCTTATGTTCTGGAGGCAAAAATGAGATTACTTCATCTATTGGATTTTCTCTGAGCACCTTTTCTATCTCAGCAATTTGTCCTAATATTTTTGGAGCACCATCTTTATTATCGACTGTCTCTGAGTTCTCTTCCACTAAAACCCCAGCAATTGAATAACCAAGAGATGGGTAATCCTGAATAAATTTTGTCAATTTAAGTGCATCTTGATCTAATCCTATAAATAATAGATTGGTAAATACGGATTTCTTTTTTCTAACAGCAAATTTTTTGGCAACAAAAAGAAATAAAAGATTTAGCAAAAAGAAAAAAGATATTTGCCTAAGCTGAAAAAAACTTGGAAGACTGAGTTTATCAATAAGATAGATAAACAATAATATGGTGCAGCCAACAAGGTTTGCTTTTATCAAGGAAAAAAGCAGCGACCATGTATCTTTTAAAACCACAGGTTCATATAATTTAAATTTATTTAAACAAAAATACCATACAAAAGGCAAACAAAATACAAAAATAGAATATTCTTCTAAAAAAAGAAGCTTTTCACTTATCAAAAAACAAGTAATTGCAAAACTTACAAAAACAAGAAATATATCAACTAACACTGCAAATGGTTTTAATTCCTTCATTAACTACCAGCCGATTCCATAGTAATTACATACTAAATTCTCTTCTTTTTCAAATGCTCTCACAAGATCTATTAAGATATGCTCAGGCCGAAGTAATTTAATAAACCGATCTTTTTCTTTTATTCGTGCCCCAACAACCACTACTTCACTATCCAAGACAAAAGAATCTAAATCATCTGTAAGCAACTCTGCCAAATGAGGAATAGTTTTTTCTATAAATTCTTTATTTGTCCCGTGCAAATTTGAAAGATATACATGAGGATCGTAAATCTTCAAATTTATACCCTTTCCCAGAAGAGCCTCTGCTAAAAGAACAAAAGGGCTTTCCCTGAGATCGTCTGTTCCTTCTTTAAAACTAAGACCAATAAGACCAACCTTTTTTTTCTTGGTGTTTAAAACTAACTTTAAGCCTTCTTTAAACTGAACCTCATTGCTGCGAAGAATTGAACCTATCAATGGTAACTCCACATCCAGTCTTTTTGCCATATAATTTAGAGCTCTCGTGTCTTTTGGAAGACAAGAGCCACCAAATGCATATCCAGGTTTTAGATAGGCAGGAGATATGTTCAGTTTTGTATCTTTTACAAATATGTTCATAACCTCGTGACTGTCTATATTCAATGCCTTACATATTCTTCCTACCTCATTTGCAAAACATATCTTCAATGCATGAAAGACATTATCGATGTATTTAACAAGTTCTGCCACTTTTATAGATGTTTTTATTTTTGGTCCTGGCAAAGATTGATATATTTCAACAAGAGGGGGAAGTTCATCCGGATATAAAGTCCCGATAACGGTCTTAGGAGGATTAAAGAAATCATCTACAGAACTGCCTTCTCTCAAAAATTCTGGATTAAAACAAATGCCAAAGTCTGTACCTGCTTTTTTCTTAGAAATATCTTCTAATATCGGAACAAGCGTTCCTTCTGTGCTGCCAGGTAAAACCGTACTTCTAAGTATTATCCAATGAAAAGAGTTTTTATTTTTCAATAATTGCCCTATCTCGTTAAATACCCTTATCACATATTTTAACTCTATATCTCCATTTTCCTTACTGGGAGTACCTACACATATTATACTCATTTCTGTTTCAGAAAAGGCTTTTTCAGAGTCAACCGTTGCGCTCAGTCTATTAAGTCTAACCTGCTTTTCTATAAGCTCTGGCAATTTCGGCTCCATCACAGGGCTTTTTCCTTCTTGGATCATTTTTACCTTATATGGATTTACATCTACACCTATCACCTTGTGCCCCATACTTGCTAAACAAGCAGCGTTTACTGCTCCCACATATCCCATACCAAAGATACTAATATTCATCTTTTTACTCCTGGTGATCTTAAATCTAAAACTTACATTCAAAATCTAACTTAATTAACTTCACAAATCAACATATATAAGAATAACTTATAATATAATCAACCAAATAAAAAGCAAAAAGATTCTTTAAGTAAGAAAAGAGCAGATCAAAAAAAGACAATCAACAGCTTGAAAGCGGTCACATAAGGGTATATAATTTAAAACCAAAAAACAGGAGGACAACATTATGAAAGTTATACTGCAAAAGGATGTGGATGAACTGGGATTTGAAGGAGATATAATAGAAGTGGCAAGAGGTTATGCAAGAAATTATCTGATACCAAAGGGTATTGCTGTAGAAGCAACCCCACAAAATATAAAGGCTTTTGAGTTAAAAAAGAAAAAGATAGAAGCAAGAAAATTAAAAGAAAAAGAACAAGCTTTGAAATTAAAAGATAAAATAGAAGAGATAGAGATTGTGCTTAAAAGAAAAGCCGGAGAAGAAGACAAGCTTTATGGTTCTGTAACAAATATGGACATAGCATTAGAATTAGAAAAAATGGGAATCTCAATAGATAGAAAAAAGATATTGCTGGACAAACCAATAAAGAACTTGGGAGAGTTTAATGTTGCTATTAAACTGTATCCAGAAGTATTGGCAAATTTGAGATTGAAGATTCTCCCCGAAGAAAAAGAAGAAAAGAAGTAAAATTATGCAACTAAAAGTCCCGCCCCATAGTATAGAAGCAGAACAAGCTGTGTTGGGAGGCATTTTAATTAACAATGAAGCTATAAATAGTGTTCTTGACATAATCACGCCCGAAGATTTTTACAAAGAAAGCCATTCTGCTATATATGAAGCAATGGTAGATCTATATAACCAAGATGAACCGATTGACATTATAACTGTATCCCAATGTCTCGCAGCAAAAAAAAGATTAGATACTGTAGGAGGAACCGAATATTTAACATCTCTTGTGGAGTCAGTTTCTACATCTGCTGGAATAGTGTATCACGCCCATATTATAAAAGACTTTTCTATAAGAAGAAGGTTGATAGAGCAATGCGCTCTTATATCTGAAGCCTGTTTTCAAGACGACAAAAAAACAGACGAGCTTTTAGAATTTGCCGAGCAGTCTATATTTGATATTGCAGACGAAAGAGTAAAAAAAGGCAGTCTTGAAAGCTTAAACGAGGTGGTAAGCAAAAGTTTTAAAAAATTAGAAAGCACAGCAGCGATAGAAGGTTTTGTAACCGGAATCCCTACAGGCTTTAGAGAATTCGACAGACTCACGGCAGGTCTTCAACCAGGGGAGCTGATCGTAATAGCTGGAAGGCCGAGTATGGGAAAAACGGCCTTTGCTTTGAACATAGCCTATAATGTGGCAAGTATTACGGGGAAAGCGGTTGTTTTCTTTTCCTTGGAAATGTCAAAGCTTCAGCTCGGTATAAGACTGTTGGGTTTTGACGCAGGTATTGATGCTTCAAGATTGAGAACAGGCTTTTTAAAAGATCAGGAATGGAGTTTGCTTACAGAATCTGCAAACCGTCTCTCTGAACTCCCTATCTTTATAGATGATTCTTCCAGTATAAGTGTACTGGAAATGAAAGCAAAGTGCAGAAGATTGAAAAAAATTCATGAGTTGGGAGTAATTATAATTGACTATCTTCAACTGATTCAAGGACACAAGTCTTATGAATCAAGACAGCTTGAAATATCTGACATATCCAGAATGCTAAAAGCCCTCGCTAAGGATTTAAATGTGCCTGTAATAGCTCTTTCCCAGTTAAACAGAAGAGTTGAAGAAAGACAGAACAAAAGGCCTCAATTAGCCGACTTGAGAGAAAGCGGAGCAATTGAACAGGATGCAGATGTAATAGCTTTTATCTATAGAGACGAAGTATACAACCCTGACCTGCCACACAATAAAAATATTGCCGAGATAATCCTTGCAAAACAGAGAAACGGACCCACAGGAAGCTTTAAACTTACTTTTCAAAAAGAAATCACAAGATTTAGAGATTACATAGAAGATATGTCTTTGGATTAGCCATGTATGGAAAAACTTCAGGTCTTAAACCAAGTCAGATAAAAAGATTAGAAAGACTTTACAGAAGATCAATCCCCGCTAATCAGATACTTACAAAAGAACTTGCCAGACAGATGGCGTCTATATCCTATGAAATAGGAAGGCAAGTGGGAGTTCTTGTAAATAGAAAAGGAAAAATAGAAGAGGTAATAATTGGGGAAAGAAGAAAAATTCAGCTTCCTGATTTATCAGGTTATCGTACAGGAGCCGGAAGATTAAAGGGGCTAAGATTAATACACACACATCTAAACAATGAGCCTATCTCACAGGATGATTTAATCGACTTGATTCTCATGGGTTTAGATTTAATGGTATGTGTAGAAGTAAATTCACAGGGCATTCCAGGAGCAATCACATATGCACACATTTTGCCCAGAAACAAAAATGGCACGGGCTGGCAGGTAGAAACAGTGCCAGATATTGGACAGTTGGATGTAGACTTTTCAAATCTAATATCTTCCTTAGAAGAAGAGCTTTCCAGAAA
>CAYMUI010000075.1:0-10301 GCA_964393645.1 uncultured Desulfobacterales bacterium
GATTGTGCATAATATGGACAGACTTGTAGTTGGGCAGGATCATTTAAGCTTTAACCCAATTATTGCTACCCAATTTGACAAACACGCAAAGAAAGAAAGAACACAAAAGTGGGGTCTTTACTGGAGAATATATTGGGGTAGGACTGATATTCCTCCAACACCATATATTCCTGGTCAAGAAGATATAGAGTCTAAGGGAGCTATTACTGCTGTTTATCCATTTGATGTTAGAGGCTTTGCTGCTACCCGTTGGAGATATACTGACAAAAATAAGCCTGCCTTGTTTATGTGTTATCTGCCAGCTCTTCGTAGAATAAGACGTCTGTCTGGATCTGATACTCAGGATCCAATCCTTGGAACAGAGCTTACATGGGAAGATTGGAAGGTATGGTGGCAGAAGATTTCACAAAAGATATGGCCATCAAAGGCTGTGACTTTAAGGGCAGAAGAGATCCTTACTCCTTTGATGTGGGATAAGAGATTTAAGTTTGATGAAAAGAACTTTATCCAAGCCTATTATGAAAGAAGACCTTCATGGGTAATTGACTATATTGCTGTTCCACCCTCTACTTATTTCTATAAAGTGAGACGTGTTTGGTTAGATTTTGAGGTGAAGAGATGCAATTATGATGAATGTTATGATAAAAGACTAAGACTTTGGAGAACATGGCTTGATTTTAAACGCTGGGATCCTGAAACAGGATATTTTTCCTGGTGGGGTTGTGATGTTCCTGACCATATAAACAGACACTATACAATACTTCAGATGCAAGGAGTTCCTAATGATCCAAAGGTTACAGATGATTATTTTAATTTGAGATTCTTAAGCAGGATGGCGCACTAAAAAATAAAAAGGTCAGGGGAAATAACTTCCCCTGACCTAAAAAAGGAGGGGAGGATATGGAAAGATATGTGAAAAAGATTTTAGCTATAACAATCTTACTAAGTATTTTTCTGTTTCCTCAATTTGGATATTGCAGAGATTTTCAGACACGATGGGGAATGTTAAGTTTAAACGGATTTGTAAGTCAAGAGACATCATGGGCAACTGATGATGCGTACGATTTTCACAACCTAAGCGATCTTTTTACTATGCAGTTAGAAGTAGGTTTTACTCCCAGTGGAATGCTTGGGCAGTATGTAAGTTTTTATGGGATATTTAGATTTAGAGCAGACTGGGCGTATTCTATAAACAGAGGTAGTGGATGGTGGGACAGAGGCGGGGATTATCTGAAAGGTTCATTTAGTCATCACAAAAGAGCACATCTCCATGAGTATTCGTGGGCATATGGAAGAAACAGAGACGAAGATCTTCCAAGAGAGCTTTATGCAGACGTATACATTGGAAACTGGCAGTTTAGAATAGGTAAACAGCAAATAGTATGGGGTGAATCAGACGGAATAAGACTTATGGACTGTATCAATCCACAGGATCTTCAGTTTCAGAACTGGTTCTGGGATTCTGATGAGGGATATGAAAGTTCCCGTATTCCAATGTGGCTGATAAAAGCAGAGTACTTCTTTCCAAAGGATTGGTTTAATGGGCTGATAAGAGATCACTCAATAGAGTTTATAATAAATCCTGGTGACATTGAGGTTGATAGATTTAATGTAGGTGGTGGATGGAGAGGTGTTCCTGCTAAGTATCAGAAGTACATAACAACCTACGGAGATTATGCTGATCAGGGTGGTCCTTGGGCATTTCAGCATCCATGGCTTCCCAAGTTCTGTCAGGTTTATCCAAGAGATATGAAGAAAAGAGGCCATATGGAATTTGCTTTAAGGTTTAAATTCAACATCCACGACTGGTACATTACATTAAACGGTTTTTACGGATATCAACGCTTCTATGTCCTGAAATGGGATGGATTTACATTTCGTCCAGGTGCTGCTAACGGAAACCTGAGGCCTGATGAAGTCAATGCTATTGATCAGCTTGGAAGAGCGATGCAGGCCTTAGGAAAAGGTGCTTATACTACTGTTGTAGCAATCAGGGATATTAATGGAAATGTGCGCAGGGTAGTTGCTCCTACAAGACTTCTCAATAATGTTGCAAATGGATATTTCGGCCGGTTTAGACAGGTATGGGGCGGATACACTAATCCATATATGAACCCTCATCTCATGCAGCTTAATCTTGACTGGCATTACGAAAGGATGAAGATTGTAGGATTTACAGTAAACAAAGATATGTGGTGGTTTAGGTGGAGAAAGACATCCCCTGTCTTAAGGATAGAAGCTCAATATGAATTTGGAAAGCCATTTGCTGCTAACGAAGAAAACAGCTTTTACTTTGATCCAGCAACAGGATTTCACGGTCTTGAGTGGAGTGGATTTCCGGATTATTTAAACTATGTAATGGGTTACATAGATCATCCATTTGCTCATCATAATGGAATTGTTAAAAAGGATCAGCTCCGTTATATGATAGGGTACGACTGGCCGATCTGGATCTACTGGCTTAATCCAAATCAGAACTTCTTTACGAGCTTTCAGTTTTTCCACTTTAGGGTAATTGATTACAACAGCAGTGACGAGCTTACAAGAGATCCATTTGTGTTTAACAGAAGGGTAGTGAATGTTACCTTGCTTGATTTTGCAAGAAATCCTAATGTATTAAATAGGTATGTAGATCCATGGCATATTCCAAGAGATCAGTTCTACATTACCTATCTTGTAGTTGGTAAATACGATCACCAGAGAATCAAACCTCAAATTCTGTATGTGCATGATTTGAACGAGGATTGCTTCTGGATTAAGGCAAAGGTTAAGTTTGAATACGGCGATGTATGGAGAGAAGAGATCGGTTGGCTGGGCATTTTTGCTGACTCTGATGCAGACTGGCATGGAACAGGAAAATCTTTTGGCCTAGCATCACACAATGATATGTTCTGGTTTAAGATCACAAGGCAGTTCAACTAATCTGGTTCTATAGACTAACTCGGCCCCATCAGTTGTTTTTACTGATGGGGCCTTTTTATGATCAATAACTGATTGCCGAGCAGTTCTTAATGATTGAGGTAGAACACCTTACAAAGAGATACGGAGATCTTATAGCAGTAAACGATATTTCTTTTTCGCTTGAGGAAGGGGATATTGTGGGTTTCCTTGGCCCTAATGGGGCAGGAAAGAGCACCACTATGAAGATAATAACAGGCTGTCTTGCCGCAGATTCGGGCTCTGTAAGGATCGCAGGGTATGATATACTAAAGAAGCCAAAAGAAGCAAAAAGGTTTATAGGATACCTTCCTGAAGTACCCCCTCTTTATGATGAAATGACCGTTAGTGCGTATCTGGATTATGTGGCAGACCTAAAAGATGTTTCGAGAAAAAGAAAGAAGTTCCTGAAAGACATGGTGATACAGGAATGTGGTCTTGAAAGAGTTTACAGAAGGCTCATAAAACATCTGTCAAAGGGATACAGACAAAGGGTGGGAATTGCACAGGCAATTATAAATGATCCGGCAATACTTATACTGGATGAGCCAACTATCGGGCTTGATCCAAAACAGGTAAAAGAAATAAGGGAGCTTATAAAAGGTCTTACCGGAAAGAGAACAGTTATTCTCAGCACTCATATAATCTACGAAGTAACGATGATATGTCAAAGAGTCATCATAATAAACGAAGGAAAGATCGCTGCGATGGACACCTTAGATAATTTGACATCTGAAGTGGGTAAAACAAGACTTATCTTAAGACTCAAGGAAGATAAAGAGGATTTAAGCTACAGGCTAAAGCAGATAGAAGGGGTGAAAGAGGTTTCAAGAGAAGATAGTTATTACTATATTGACCATCTTCCAGGTGAAAGAGATAAGATCTGTGATCAGATTTCCAAAATAGTGCTGGAAACCGGAAATGCGATCCTTGAGCTGAGAAGCGAAAGGATGAGTCTGGAAGATATATTTGTAAAAATAGTTACCAGAGAGCAGAGATGATGCGAAAGATCTGGATTATCGCCTGGAAGGAGCTCAGGACTTATTTTGTACTTCCAAGCGCTTATGCAATATGTGTGGTCTTTATCTTGTTTTCGGGAATATTTTTTTACAATCATCTCTCAATTTTTTTTCTCTCTAAATTACAGCCTCTGCCTTGGGAAGAGATAGAAGCTGAGAAAGACTTGACTCATATGATAATACAGCCTTATTTTCACAGCTTAAGCATATTGTATCTACTGATACCTGTAATAAGTATGAGATTGTTTGCAGAAGAAAAGAGGCTTAGGACAGAAGAGTTACTTTATTCGTCTCCTGTCTCTTCTGTAGAGATAGTGTTGGGTAAGTATCTTGCTTCCGTGATCTTGTTTGTTATTCTTTTATGTTTTACTGTTCAACATATGATCTTTTTAAAGATCTGTGGAAACCCTGATCCAGGCCCAATAATTACGGGTTATTTAGGATTGTTTTTAGTAGGATTAGCTTATCTGTCCATAGGACTTTTGTGTTCTGCTCTTACTGACAACCAGATAATTGCTGCAATACTAACTTTTGGTGTTATATGTTTTTTCTGGATGATAGGGCTGGTTCAATATATCATTGCCAATCCGACAGTAGTAAGTTTTTTGAGATACTTCTCCCTTCAGGAGCATTTTCACACCTTTACAAAAGGACTTGTAGAATTAAAAGACATCGTCTATGTTCTTAGCTTTGCTTTTATGGGGCTTTTTATAACTTACCACATAGTAGAATCTCACAGATGGCGATGAGTCAAGATGCAAAAGCTGTTTTATAGAAGAATTGGATACAGTACGAAGACACTTTTACTGATCTTAAGTGTTGGGATTTTTGTCTTCTTTATAAACATCTTAGCCTTTCAGTTTAATAGGCGAATAGACTTAACGAGAAAGAAGCTTTACACATTATCTTCTCACACTCTTAAGGTATTAAATCAATTAAAAAAAAGGATTAA
Organism: uncultured Desulfobacterales bacterium; assembly: GCA_964393645.1. Classification (GTDB taxonomy): domain Bacteria; phylum Desulfobacterota; class DSM-4660; order Desulfatiglandales; family JALVZP01; genus JALVZP01. The sequence goes on from CAYMUI010000075.1 coordinate 4,909, forward strand.
AGGTAAAGTAAAACTAATAGCTTTTTATGAAACCGGTTACCCTGACAGAGAAAAAATAGAGGATCTTCTTAGAACATACAGGCTTTCAAGTGATAAATTAGAAATAGAGATTGTTGATCCTGACAAAAACCCTGGACTTGCAAGAAAGTATGACATCAGGGTATATGGAGTAACAGTGGTTCAATATGGAGGCAAGATAATTAGAGTGCAAGGGGTTTCCGAGGAGAAGCTTACAAATGCTCTTATAAGAATAATGGAAGAAAGAAACAAGGTGATTTACTTTCTTCAAGGGCACGGAGAAGGTCAGATTTATGGAATGACAAAGGCAGATTATGTACAGGCAGTAAATGCTCTTAAAAAGGAAGGATATGTTGTAAGAGAGCTGAAGCTTTACGAAACTGGCGGCATTCCTAAGGATTGCGATGTGCTTGTAGTAGATGGCCCAAGAAAAGAGCTGTTGGATCGGGAAATAGAAATCATCGATAAGTACCTAAGAAAAGGTGGAGCAGTGTTATTTATGTTAGATCCGGGTCATGCAGACAGCTTGATAGGGTATCTAAGGAAGTGGGGAGTAAATCTGGGTAATAACGAAATAGTAGATCCTGTTTCAAAACTGTTTGGTGGAGATCTTACGATGCCCATAGTAAACTCTTTTCAACCTAATCACGAAATAACCAAAGACTTTAAGCTACCTGTTTTGTTTCCTGGGGCAAGGACAGTGGGTGCTTTAAAGGATTTTAAGAAAAAAGGGCTTAAAGTGGTGGAGCTTTGTTTCACTAATCCCAACTGTGGTGCAGAAGTGGATTTCAAAAGTGGTAAATTTATATTTAATCCTGGTAGAGACCTAAAAGGGGTGCTTCCAGTAGCAGTTGCGGTATCGTGTCAGTTGGACCATCAGAAAGCACGAATCGTGGTGGTAGGAGATTCGGATTTTGCCACGAACGCAGCAATAAGATTTTCTGGAAACCGCGACTTCTTTGTAAATATTGTGGACTGGCTTGCAAGAAGAGAAGGCCTTATTTCTATAAGACCAAAGCCTGAAAGCGGAGAAAACTTAGTGGTAACCCAAAGAACCGGTAATATTTACTTCTTTTTGACCATGGTGATATTGCCTCTTATAATAACGCTGATAGGCGCGGTAGTTTGGTTCAGTAGAAGGAGTCTTTAATGATAGAGGCAAAGGGTCTAACAAAATATTTTGATTCTTTTAAGGCGATTGAAGGGCTAACTTTTACCATTGAGAAGGGAGAAATAGTCGGTTTTATAGGACCTAATGGCTCGGGAAAGACAACTACAATGAGGATTTTGACCTGTTTTATGCCTCCAACAGAAGGCACGGCTAAGGTGGCAGGGTATGACATTGTTGAAGATTCCCTGAAAGTAAGAAGGCATATCGGTTACATGCCAGAAGGAGCTCCTCTTTACTCAAACCTTCCGGTCTCAACATACTTAGAGTTTGTGGCTGAAGTAAAGGGCATGGATGATTCGGTTAAGAGAAGAAGAATAAGTGAGGTAATGGACATATGTGGTATCTCGCATGTAGCAAACAGGTTTATTGAACATTTATCCAAAGGGTACAGACAGAGAGTATGTCTTGCACAGACCATACTAAATGACCCCGATGTATTAATACTGGATGAACCAACCATTGGTCTTGATCCAAAGCAGGTGGTAGAAGTTAGAAATCTCATAAAGCAGCTTGCAGGTCAAAGGACTGTCATGTTAAGCTCTCACATATTAACAGAAGTAAGTATGATATGTGATAGAGTAATCATAATAAACAAAGGAAGACTCATAGCAAAAGATAGTATTTCAGAGCTTTCTAAAAAAGCTCAAGAACAAGCACAACTCATGTTAAAAGTAATGGCACCAAAGGATGAAATAGATAAGCTGTTGGGAGAACTCAATGTAAAAATAGAGAGCTGTGAAAGAGATCCAGAAGAAGGTGAATTGGTATGGAAATACCTATTGAGTGCAAAGCAGGATATACGAAGTGATCTGTCAAACAGGATCATTCAAAAAGGATGGAAGCTTTTAGAGATTAGTGTAAAGAGCCTTACATTGGAAGAGATATACATGAAACTTATTCGAGAGTCATAGGCCTATGAGCAAGTTTTTTCCACTACTTAAAAAGGAATTTTACATATACATTAACTCCTTTATACTGTATGCAGTATTTACTATATTTTTGCTCCTTTCCGGATACTTCTTTTTCACTGATGTAATCCGTTTTGACACCTTTCTTATAGATGAAGGGGTGAGCCTGACCGAAGGGCTTTTTAGACAATTCTTTTTAGATATGGTTCATGTGATATGCCTTAGTATACCTCTTTTAACCATGAAACTTTTTTCAGAAGAGAAAAAGACTGGCACTATAGAGCTTCTTCTAACCTACCCTGTTAGAGATATGGACATTATAATGGCAAAATATGTGAGCTGTTTAGTGATATATACGATAATGCTTCTTATGACCCTGATATATCCTTTTTCCATATCCAGGATCTGGCCTATCGATGTGAAGGCTGTGTTTTCAGGATACTTGGGTTTATTTTTAATAGGAAGTTCTTTTATTTCTATTGGTCTGCTGGTGTCTTCTTTTACCAAGGATGTGATAGTGTCGGCCATGGTAACATTCGGGATATGTTTATTTTTTCTTACCATAGCGTTCAATGCGGGATGGGCAGGATATACAGGTCAAAAGATACTTGTGCATCTGTCTTTTTTAGAACATATAAATAAGTTTGGAAAAGGCGTTATTGAAACGGCCTCTATCTTTCACTGTGTTATTTTTACTGTTTGCTTCATTTTCTTTACATACGAATCGCTTAAATCCAGGTATTGGCGCGGATTGAGATAAAGTTGTTATGAGAAGAGCAGCTAAACAGTGGACTCAATTGTGTGGAAGAGTACTTCTGGTTTTAGTAATTGCGGTACTTTTGGAATACCTTTCTGTTCACTACAATCACAGATATAACTTAACTGGTAATCTTAAGTACGAACTTTCCGAAAGAACTAAAAAAATCCTCCGTTCACTAAATCACAAACTCATGATAATCCATTTTGGGCCAAGGAACAAACCACAAACTGATCTTATGAGAAAGATGCTTGATTTATATGTAGAGTGTTCTCACAAAGTAAGTTACAGGATAGTAGATCCAGAGAGAAATCCGATGCTGGCCAAAAGGTATAAGGTTGGTCCTACAGAAAGGGTGACCATAGTACTGTATAATGGAAAAAAGGAAAGAGTCATTGTGGACTCAGAAAGAGATCTTACTAATGCCATCCTGAGACTTAGTACGGGCAAAATAAAGGTTTATTTTTTAAAAAGAGATGGCGAATATGACCCATTTAAAGTGGATACCATATATACTCGAGTCTTGGATCTGTTAGAAGATGAAAACTATGTGGTTAAACCCTTGAACTGGAGTGGCAAAAAATATATACCAAAAGATGCGGATTTAATAATTGTATGGAGACCCAAAAAGCAGTTCTCAAAAGAAGAATTGGAGATGCTTTATTCATACTTTAAGAGAGGGGGTAAGCTTCTGTTCATGTTAGAGCCCTTTACCATGTCTTCTTTGAATCTTCTTTTTGATAAGTTTCATGTTGAAATAAAAGATGATATTGTGGTAGATAAGGCAAGCAGACTTATAGGTGGTGATATGTTTATGCCTATAATAGGTGAAGATATGTACGGAAAAGATGTTATAGTCAATACCCTAACGATGCCCGTAATGATTCCCATGGCTCGACCCATATATGTAAAGGAAACCCGTTCTAATGGATACAAGGTAGAGGTATTTTTAAAAACAAGCCCTTACAGTTGGACAATTACTAAGGAGATGTACGATAAGTGGGAATTTGACTATAAAAAAGGGATAAGTAAAAAAGGACCTCTTCCTATAGGAGTAAGTATATGTGGAGATGGCAATAAAAAAGGAAGAGTCGTAATAGTAGGTAGTGCTGATTTTGCCACCAATCCTTATATTGATACTCCTGGTTTAGACAATGCAGACCTTTTTATGAATATTGTTGAATGGCTTTGTAGAGGAGCAAATCTTATTGCTCAGAAGCCGGCACCTAAAAAATTTAGGTACAGACCTTTAAGAGAAGAAGAAAGAAAAATGCTTCTTTATCTTGTAATATTTTTGCCCCTGATGGTATTATGTATAGGAGCTATTTTGTATCTCAGGTTAAAAAAAGCAAGGATTTAGTTTTTAACAAAAGAAAGTTTAAAGATGAGGAAGGTTTTTGTTTTGATGTTTGTCGCTCTGTTTACTTTAGCAATAGGAACTGGTGTTTATGCCCAGGAACAAGGAGCTGCTAAAACAAAAGAGATCAGGAACATAGCGGTAAACAGCTTTTTTAAGGAAGGGCTTAAGGGATGGAAAATAGAGAAGAACGGCCCTGGTGAGTTTATTATAAGAGTAGAAAAACAAGGGGACAAAAATGTGCTTCACATTATAAGAAAGGGCTCTGGAAGGAAAAAGGGTTATGTAAGTATCTATCAGGAATGGGATCCCCCAGCCCAGGGTGATACAGCAATGATTCAGATAGAGGCAAGAATAAATGATCATCAACTAAAGACTACCGGAAGATGGAGCAAAAAGGATCCAAAAACAGCCTGTTATCCTATTCATCTGTTCCTGTACAGTCCTCAAAAATGTATTTATGATTGGGGTATAATTACCAGAGACCTTCCACCTGGTTATCCTATTAACTACATCAGAAAGGATCTGAAGACCTGGTTCTTTTTCGATTCTGTTCCTGTATACACAAAAGAGTCTGGGTTGAAAAAAGCAGAAATCAGATGTGAAGGGTATGACTTTGATGTAGAGTTTAGAAGTATAAGGGTGACAATGGGTAAAGAATTTGAATCCTTGAAGGGAAGAGGATTCTAAGGAGAACTTAACAGGAGGGGCACTTAGCTCCTCCTGTTATAATCTGTTATGAAAAAAGCGGGACTGGTTTTATATGTTCTGATAAGTGTCTTTTTTGCTTTTTTAACCATCAACAATAAGGCTTTATTTTTCCATCCCACATCTTTATACACTGACTCTATTCCACAGATATCCCTGTTAGGGTCAAAAGAGCTTTTGACCAAGATCTTTACATCTGACCTGTCCTTGTATACTCACGGGGAATACAGACCGATTCCTTTCTTGGTGCTTTCTTGTATTAAGATCCTGTTAAAAGAACATTTTGGTCCACCTGCCGTACATATCTTTTTGATCTTTACACATCTTCTAAGCACCTTCATTTTCTTTTTTATAAGCTTAAAGCTCTTATCTGAGCTTCCTGCTTTTCTTCTTTCGCTTATGTTTCTTGTGCATCCTCTGTTGATTATACCTGTTAACGATCCCAACCAAGTATGTGTATCTATGGGGATATTG
>CAYMUI010000076.1:0-23737 GCA_964393645.1 uncultured Desulfobacterales bacterium
CCGTTTCTTTCCAGCACCTTGACCCACTTGTAGGTTTCTAAAGAAACCCCATCTGTACCCGCAATCCTGGTGGAAATAAAACCTATTCTTTTCATAACACCTCCTTTTTTCTTGACAGAGTCTCATTTTTTTCTTAAACACCAAAGTAACTACATTATAGTTATCTTTTAACTATTGGCAAATAAAATTTAAATGTGAGGTGAATGCCATGAGATTAAAAGATAAGATCGCTTTGGTAACAGGAAGTAGCAGAGGAGTAGGAAGGGCCGTTGCCTTGGCATTTGCAAAAGAAGGTGCTAAGGTTGTGGTAAATTACAGTTCAAGTGAAAAGGCTGCTATGGAAGTAGTAGATAAGATAAAAGAAATGGGAAGTGATGCCATAGCTGTAAAAGCTGATGTTTCTAAAAAAGAGGATGTGGAAGCTCTTATAAAGGCTGGTGTAGAAAAATTTGGAAGGATAGATATCTTAGTAAACAATGCCGGTTTTACACGCCCTGCTTTATTGATAAACATGACAGAAGAACAATGGGATGCAGTAGTTGATATCCACATGAAAGGTACATTTCTCTGTTCTCAAGCAGCTGCCAAGTACATGATAGAACAAAAAAGCGGAAAAATAATCAATGTTGCTTCTGTTGCAGGAGTTGTAGGAACAGTAGGACAGGTGAATTACAGTGCAGCAAAAGGCGGAATCATAAGTATGACTAAGTCTATTGCAAGAGAACTGGCCAGGTATAACATCTGCTGTAATGTAATATCCCTCGGAGTAGTAGAAACAGAGATGACAGAGAAGATACGCACAGACGAAAAATTAAGAGAAATCTATTTGAACAGAATATTACTAAAGAGGTTCGCCAAACTTGAGGATATAACCCCTGCATTTGTATTTTTTGCTTCAGATGAGAGCAATTACATTACAGGACAGCTTCTTTGTGTGGATGGAGGCTATGGCATGGTTTAAAAAATTTTAAGGAGGTTTAAAAAATGGCCGGAGTACCAGACAAAATCTTAGCATGGCAAATGGTTGAACCAGGTAAGTTAGAAAAAAGGGAACTCCCTGTACCTGAGTTAAAACCGGGTGAGGTACTTGTAGAAGTTAAAGGATGCGGCATATGCCACACAGATCTTGGTTATTTTTATGATGGAGTTCCCACGGTAAACAAACCGCCCCTAACCTTGGGGCATGAGATTGCAGGGGTTGTGGTAGCTGGCGATGAAGACATGATAGGAAAAGAAGTTATTATTCCTGCTGTTATGCCTTGCAGACAGTGCTATTTTTGTAAGATCGGAAGAGGAAACAGGTGTCTTAATCAAAAAATGCCAGGAAATAGTCTCGGACCATACGGCGGTTTTGCAAGCCATATCCCTGTTCCCAAGATAGACCTATGCGTGGTAGAAAATAGGGGTGACTTTCCTCTGCCCCATCTTGCTGCTGTAGCAGATGCAGTTACTACCCCATTTCAAGCAGCAAAAAGGGGAGAGCTTCAAGCAGGAGACAATGTATTGGTTATAGGAGTTGGTGGAGTAGGTACATACATGGCACAAGTTGCAAAAGTGCTTAATGCAAAAACCCTCGTAGTAGTTGACATAGATCAAAGAAAGCTGGATAGAGCTCTTGAATTTGGAGCAGATTACGCAATAAATGCGAGCGGAAAATCCCCCAAGGATGTGGCGAAAGAGTTTAGGAACTTCTGCAAAAGCAAGGGACTTCCCACCTACGGATGGAAGATATTTGAATGTTCAGGCACAAAACCGGGACAGGAAACAGCTCTTAATGTGCTCAGTTTTATATGCCGGATGGTAGTGGTCGGATTTGGAATGCATACCGTAGAGTACTCTATAAGCAGATTGATGGCATTTGATGCGGAGATAGTTGGAACATGGGGATGTCTGCCAGAGTATTATCCAATTGTCTTGGATATGGTTTTAAAAGGAAAGATAAAGCTTTTTGTAGAAACAAGGCCTATGAGCACAATTAAAGAATCATTTGAAGAAGCACATAAAAATCCACCATTAAACAGGATCATATTAGAGCCTGATTTTTAAAAAAACAAAAAAAACAAAAGGAGGAAAGCTTATGGCATTAGATTGGTTGATCAGAGATAACGAAGTAAAAGACCACAACCTATTTGGAGATGAACATTTTGGTACAGAGCCTCCATGCACTATGTATGAAAAAAAACCTCTCATTAATCCGGCTACAGGGGAACCAGTAGAAGGGCTTTACACGGCATGGATAACCCTAAACAATCCTGCCCAGTACAATTCGTATACTACCCAAATGATAAAGGGTGTTATAGCAGGGATGCACAAGGCATCCATGGACAGGGAAGTCCAGGTGATAATATTTACAGCAGTAGGTGATAGGGCATTCTGCACCGGTGGTAACACTAAGGAATACGCAGAGTACTATACAAAGAGGCCACTGGAATATGCACAGTATATGGATCTGTTCGCAAAAATGGTGGATTCTATCCTAAATGCCAGAAAACCGGTAATCTGCAGGTGTAACGGTATGAGAATAGCTGGGGGACAAGAGATTGGACAGGCGTGTGATTTTACAGTAGCAGCAGACACGGCCACATTTGGTCAGGCAGGCACAAGACACGGTTCTACCCCAACAGGTGGTTCTACCGATTTTCTGCCTTGGAATCTTAGCATGGAACAGGCCATGTGGCAGGCAACCGCTAATGAGCAGTGGAGTGCATATAAAATGGAAAGGCTGGGTCTTATTACCAAAGCCATTCCTATAAAGAAAAATGAAAAAGGAGAATGGGTAAGAGATCCGAGAGTCATAACAGATAAATATGTGGAAAACGGGGAAATCGTGTACGGAGAATGGAAAAAAGGAGATGCTTACAAAGAGGGACTTGCTCAACTTAAAGAATTGAAGACAGACTTTAGCCTTCTGGACTCCTTTATCAATCAGATGGTGTGGACACTCACTAACACCACCTTCCTCTGCCTTATGAACACCATAGAAAGCGTTAGGGTGAAGAAGAGATTCTTCTGGGACATCTTGAAGAATACCCAGATTTACTGGCTTGCTGCCAACATGAACATGGAAGCATTCCTCGGGTTTAATGCATTTAACACCTCCAAGATAACCGGAAAGAGAGAAATAGACTTCCTCGAATACAGAAGATTGCTTGCTAAGGTCAAAACCTTTGATGACGAGCTTGCAGAAGCAGTGCTTCCAAAGCCCAAACAGCAGTAAAAAACAAAGGGTGGTCATTTTGACCACCCTTTTATTTTTGATTGAGGAGGATTGGCTATGGCTTATGAACATATAGAGGTAGAAGTAAAAGATAGAGTCGGAACCATTACTTTAAACAGGCCTCCTGTAAATGTGTTAAACATTGCTATGATGAGCGAAATAAATGATGCTTTGAAGAAGTTTTTAGAAAACAATGAACTGGTAGCGGTTCTGTTTAAGGCAAAGGGAAAGTGCTTTTCAGCAGGTGTAGATGTGGGAGAACATATGGGAGACATGGCACCCAAGATGATCGAGGTGTTTCATGGTATGTTTAGACTCTTGCACAAGTTTGAAATTCCTACTGTAGCTTCTGTATTCAGTTCATGTCTTGGTGGTGGATGTGAGCTGGCCATATTTTGTGATATGGTGATTGCTGCTGAAAATGCAAAAATAGGGCAACCAGAAATTCAAGTTGGGGTCTTTCCTCCAATAGCAGCCCACATTTTTCCTCGAATTATTGGCAGAAAAGCGGCGATGGATCTTATTCTCACAGGCAGGGTGGTATCAGCACAAGAGGCTCTTAGCATGGGATTAGTAAATAAAGTGGTAAAAACTGAGGAATTGGAAGCAGAAACCGAAAAATTCGTAGATCAGTTTAGAAAACTGAGCCCTGTTGTCATTAGGAAGACAAAGAAAGCTATAATGATGGGGCTGATGGAAAACTTTGAAGATTCCCTCAAGATCATAGAAGAGATCTACTTGGACGAACTAATGAAAACAGAAGATGCCGAAGAAGGGCTCAAGTCTTTCTTAGAGAAAAGAAAACCTGTTTGGAAAAACAAGTAACAGACAGGCGGGAGTTTAACTCCCGCCTGTGCTTATATCTCTACTTCCATCATTTCCTCTGAAAGTGTCCATATGTCAGGTCTGTCACCATTTCTCATAAAGCACCCTACCATGTAATCGCCTTTTTTAGAATACACGGCCAACACGGAATACTCTCTCCCTCTTATGGCTATAGCTTCTGCTGGAAAAAATCTTTCATGTTTTGTGTATTGTTCATAAACCGCACACTGGGTATTTGCGGTAAAGAGGTCAAATTCACAGAATGCAGAGGCCATAAAACCGGCTTCCTCTGGAATATCACCTCTTGAACCCAAAATTTCCAGTCTCTTACCATAAGAGCTCGGTTTCCAAGCACCACAAGCTGCTACTCCTTTGATTTTCATCAAGTCATCTAAGGTTTTTGCCATAAATATCCCCTCCTTTCTTTCTTGTTAATTTTAAGATTATCACGCAAAATCTTCTTTGTAAATTTTAAACTTGACACATATGAACATGCAATATAATAAATGCTTTGCTATGCTCAGCCAAAAAGTGAAATCTATCATAAGTGAAATCTTAGACATAGAAGAAGAAAAGCTTTCAGAAGATACAGACTTGATTAGGGAAATAGGAATTGAATCTATAGATATGCTTGAAATTGCGATCTCCTTAGAAAAAGAGTTTGGAATAAGAGTAGACGAGAACAGACTTTTTTTTAAATCTTTCAGGTATTATTTAGATAAAGCAAAAGAAGAAAAAACAGACGAGATAAAGTACTTAAGCCGGATATATCCTTTTTTAAAACAAGAAAGACTAAAAGAGCTTATCGAAGAATCAGCCAACGGTATAATTCCATCTTTAAAGATAAGAGATATTATCTCCTATGTTCAGTGGACAATTAGAAGAGATAGTGAAAAGAAGAAGGAGCATCAGAAAATATAAACCGATTCCACCTCCAGAAGAGTGGATAGAAAAAATACTTAAGGCTACTGTATGGGCGCCCTCCCCTTCTAATCTTCAAATTGTAAAGTATGTCAGAATAAAATCGAGCGATATAAAGGGTAAGTTAGAAAAAGAGATGCATAAAGGCAAAGAAAAGCTTTTAGAAAAAATAAACGCTACTAATGATTCCAAAAGAGTAAAAAGATGGATAGAGGTTTACTATAATAGATATTCAAGCTTTATGTTCAACGCACCTGTGCTTTTTGTTGCAGGAATACAAAAAAACAAAAAGGGATTTTATGAAAAGCTTAAATGCATGGGTTTAAAAACTAACTATAACAAAGACTCGGTCTTTGATATATCCTTAGGGATTTCGATATGCCACTTTATCTTAATGGCAGAGTCTATGGGGCTTGGAACATGTATTCTCACCACACCGTTTATATTTATCGAAGACATAAACAAACTGCTCTGCATAAATGACATAAGCTTTAAGTGTTTTATCACGCTGGGTTTTGCGGACGAAACTCCTCTTCCTCCAGAAAAGTCTTCAATTTCAGATCTCTATCTTCAGATATAAGTCATGAAAAAGTTAACACTTTACGAAAAACTTTCCCTCAAAAGAAGCCCCTATAAAATAGAAAGAAGAGACGGCAAATACCTGTGGATTAAAGGAGAAAGGTTTTTAAATTTTTCTTCAAATGACTATCTGGGAATAGCAGCCTCTCATAAAGCAAATAAAATAGTTTCAGATGCCTTCTTAAGATTTGACATCTCTTCTTCTTCATCTCGACTTATTTGTGGAAACTATTCCCTTATAGAAGAAGCAGAAAAAGAATATGCACGATTCTTTGGATACGAAGATGCACTATTCTTTCCAAGCGGATATCAGGCCAACCTTGCTGTTATATCTGCACTGTTTGAGAAAGATGATATAATCCTCTTTGACAAACATGTGCACTCAAGCATAATAAAAGGAATCATGTTAAGTGAAGCAGAATGTCACGGATTCAATCATAACTCTATCTCTCATCTAAGGAGAAGATTGTCCAAATTTCAAAAAAAGGCCGTTGTGATAACTGAGTCTCTGTTTAGTATGGATGGCGACATGTTAAATGTCAAAGAAATAGAATCCCTAAAACAAGAATTTGGATTCTTTTGCCTCGTGGATGAAGCCCATGCTTTTGGAGTTCTTGGAGAAAAAGGAAAAGGCATAGCCAGAAGGATCGCAGACATAGCAGTTGGAACGCTTGGAAAAGCATTTGGTTTTTCTGGAGCATTTGTACTGATGCCCAAAAAGATAAAAGAGCTATTATTTAACTTTTCCTATCCTTTGATGCACTCTACAGCAATATCTCCTGCTCATGCAGTAGCGTGTAAAGAGCTTTTACACATTGTGGCTGACTCTGAGAAAGAAAGAAAACAACTCCAAGAAATCTCTCATCTGGCAAGACAGAGATTAAAAGAAGAAGGATTTTTAATATCCGGAGACGCTCATATAATATGTTTAAAAGTTGGGGATGAAAAAGAAAGCTTAGCCATATCAAATAGACTTCTGGAAAAAAAAGTATACATTCCTTCTGTAAGATATCCAACGGTTCCGATAGGAAACTCTATTTTAAGAATCAGCATAACCTCCATGCATACAGAGGAAGATGTAGAATATCTTATAGGAATGCTCAAAGATGTATGGCACAAAAGTTAGGTTTTTTATATCTGGGACAGACACTGGGGTAGGAAAAACTGTTTTATCCCTCTTAATGATGAGATATTTTTACCATATAGGTGCTAATCCTTTCTATTTTAAACCGTTTCAAACAGGATGTGCCTCTCCTTCTGATCCTGAATCTGATGCAAATTTTATATATTCTCATCTTCCCCAATTAAAAGGAAAAGATCCGTCTTTTTCTGTGGGATATTGTTTAAAAGAGCCAAAAGCACCTTATTTTGCAGCAAGAAATGAAAACAAAAAGATAAGCCTAAGTTTAGTAAAAAAAATTTTAAGGGAAAGAGAAAAAGACTACAATCCTGTAATAATAGAAGGTTCGGGAGGATTATATGTACCATTAACAAAAAAAAGGCTAATTATAAGCGTAATTAAAGGTTTTGATTCTATTCCCATATTAGTGGCGAGAGCAGGTCTTGGGACAATCAACCATACTCTTCTTTCGCTGGAAGCACTAAGGAGAAAAAAAATAAAACCACTGTGTGTAATACTTGTTGACAAAGACAATACTCCAAAGGAAATGATAAAAGAAAACATAGAAGCAATACAATCTTGGTCAGGCATTCCTGTTGCAGGTGTTGTAAATAAATTGGAAGATTTTTCTTGTGTACCTTCTGAGTTGTTTGATATTTTTAGAAAAATGTTTAAAAACGTGCTGGAGGGATAAAATGAGAGTTAAAGTAAACCACATAAGCATAAATTATGAATTGTATGGCAGAGAAGAGGCAGACATTCTTATGTTTAGCCACTCTTTGGGCACAAATCTGCTCATGTGGGATCCCCAAGTAAAGGCATTGAGAGACAAATATAAACTTATATGCTTTGACACAAGAGGACATGGAAAAAGCGATGTGCCTGAAGGGCCATACACTTTGGAACAGCTGGCGCAAGATGCGATCGGGCTTATGGATGCCTTAGGTATTGAAAAAGTTCATTGGATAGGCCTGTCTATGGGAGGTATGATCGGGCAAGCAATCGCATTAAATTATCCAGACAGACTAAAGAGTCTTATCCTGTGTGATACAGCAGCCAAAGTAAATGAAGAAGATCAACCTATATGGCAGGAAAGAATAGATTCTGCACTTAAATATGGCATGGAATCTCTTTTAGAACCTACGCTGGAAAGATGGTTTACAAAGCCATTTAGGGAAAAAAATCCACCAGAAGTAGAACTTATTAAAAAATTATTTCTGTCCACACCTGTCAAAGGATTTGTAGGATGTGCTGAGGCGATTAGAAGGTTGAACTACTTGGACAGACTTTCTGAAATAAAACTTCCTACCCTAATAATAGTGGGACAAGAAGATGTGGGAACACCAGTAGAAGTATCAAAAGAAATGCACAAAAGAATTCCTGACTCTGAACTTGTTATAATTCCATCAGCAGCACACCTCTCAAATCTGGAACAACCCGACAAGTTTAATAGCGCCTTAGCCGACTTCTTAGAGAGACATTCAGGATAAAAAAAATTAAGCGTCCCCAAGGGGATTTGAACCCCTGTTGCCGGCGTGAAAGGCCGGTGTCCTGGACCTGGCTAGACGATGGGGACGCTGACTGGGCCGTGGGTGAATCGAACACCCGACCAACGGATTAAAAGTCCGCTGCTCTACCGACTGAGCTAACGGCCCTAAACGGACCTTTTCGATAACTTTATTTTTTAACATCTTTTGTGCATTCTGTCAAAACTTTTCGTCTCTTATTTTATATGCTATAAACCTCTTTTTCTAAAGATAATTCTTTTTAACTCCATTACAAGTTGGGGAGCAAATTTTCTGGTGAGTCTTCTTGTTTCCTCATCGTTAACTCCTGTAGGTTTTATAAATATACCATCTGCGCGGGCGTTAAAAACAGCAATCGCATCCCATATAAGAGACTTCCTTGTATATATTACCACAGGAACATCAGGGTAATGCTTTCGTGCTAATATCATGTTTCTTAAACCATATTTCCTATTTTGGCCTATTCTTGAACACACTGTTTCAAAGATCTTTCTCCAGCCATCTACAATAGTGAAAATTCTTCTAAGATACTCGTTAAAATCTTGGCTTCCCAGATTGTTATAAATCTCTTCTAAGGAAGGCAAAGCATCTGCCATTTTTTTCACTTCTCCCTTTGGCATAATGTACGGGTCTTTAACATCCTTGTCTTGCCCCCATAAATCTAAAAGAAACAGAGATGGAGTCCTACCATTGAGAAGGCTCTGAATTTCATCGAATGTATACGCCTGTAAAAACTCCAGATCAGGAGCAACAGGTGCTATGATGTTTTTTACCAATTCATGCTCAAACGGAGAATCATCTATAAAACAGACTATATCTTTCATCTTATCAAACCTCCATATCTTTGCCTGTTATTCGTTTAAAAGCCTCCAAGTACCTCTGCCTGGTCTTCTCTATTATTTCATCAGGCAGCTTGGGAGCGGGAGGAGTTTTATTCCATCCTATAGACTCTAAGTAATCTCTTAAAAATTGCTTGTCAAAACTCTTTTGAGCTTTGCCTGGCTCGTATTCTTCAGCTGGCCAGAACCTGGAGGAATCCGGAGTAAGAACTTCATCAATAAGGATGATTTCGTCCTTGTATATACCAAACTCAAACTTTGTATCTGCAATGATTATTCCTCTTTTTTCGGCAAGATCTCTTGCAATTTCGTATATCTTAATGCTTAAATCCTTTACCTTCTCTGCAATCTCATCTCCCACAATCCTTTTCGCCTCTTCAAATGAAATGTTTTCGTCATGCATGCCTTCCTCTGCTTTTGTAGATGGAGTAAAGATGGGTTGCGGAAGTCTGTCTGCCTCTCTAAGACCAGGGGGCAATTTTATGCCACATATACTGCCTTTTTGTTTATATTCCTTCCACCCCGAGCCCGCAAGATATCCTCTTACAATGCATTCTATCTTAAGAGGTACAGCCTTTTTTACAAGCATACTTCTGCCTTCTAATTCTTTTTTATATGGAATGCACTCTGCTGGATACTTATCTGGTGTCCAAGATACGAGATGATTTTTCACCACAGACTCCAAGAGATTAAACCAAAACACAGACATTTGATTAAGTATCTTCCCTTTGTCTGGAATAGGATCATTCATAATTACATCAAAAGCAGAAATACGGTCAGTAGAAACAATAAGGAGGTAGTCTCCCAAGTCATATATGTCTCTGACCTTACCTCTTTTTACAAGTTTTAAACCTGAAAAGTCGGTCTGTTGAACAGCCTTTCTCACTGTCAAGCCTCCTCTGAGCAGTTGCTTTTACAAAGATATTATAAAAGGCGGTTTTTCTTCAAGTCTTCTTTACACAGATACCAATAACAATTATGCAACAAAAAATCGTTTATTTCTATATTTAGTTGCATTTATGAAAAATATAAGTATGTTATTTTAGCATGAGAAAGTTTTTGTTTCAGGATATTGCTCTAAAGTTTATCTTTTTTGAAATTCTTGCTTTTTTGATACTTTATCTAATCATAGGCTTTTCAGTCAGTCCAGAAGATCCTTTCTTTGTTACACAACCTACTTCTTACTTTGTAGTCTTTCTCATTACTGTAACCCTGTTTTATGGGCTTACAGGAGGAATGATAGCCATATTCATGTCTGTTGCTGTAATGCTTTATTTCTACGAGAAATTTCCTCTTGATTTTTTCTTATGGCATCTTCTTCTAACTTTGATAGCCGGAGAATTTCACTATTACTGGATGAGAAAAATTTCACTGGCAGAAGAAGAAAGAAGATTTATTGAAGAGAAATTCGAGGATGTAAAAAGAGACTTGCTTCTTTTAAGAATTTCACATGATCAGATGGAAAGAAGCTACATAATAAAGCCGATTAGTGTCAGAAAAGTATTAGAAGATATTAAACTATTAATTCAGAATGAAAACATACCATACAAAAGATTTATGGAGCTTGTGGCACAGGCCTGTTACATAGATACAGGAGCAATATTTTTTAAAGAAAACAAAACATTTTTAAAGGTTGCAGAAGTAGGTGATAAGGTAGAACTTAACTTAGAAGATCCTCTGGTACAGAACTGTATAGAAAAAGCAGAAATATCTTACATATCCCAGTCTTATAACAAAAGTTCTGAATATCTGGCAGTTGTTCCTGTATTCGATAAAAATGATGAAATAGTATGTATCTTGCTGATAAAGAAGATGCCGTTTTTACATCTAAATGCGGATAATATATTTTCTATCTCGGTATTTTTGTTTTGGTTCGTAAAAGAAATAGAGGCTTCAAGATATATTTCAGATTTAAGAAAAGACTTTCCAGACATATCTCCCGAATTCTTAAAAGAATTTAAAAAAAGTGCTGAGCTGAAAGCCAAGTACGGAATAGAAGGAAGTATTGTTATTTTTGAATTACCGGAAGAAGACAAAAGTTTCCTTCTTTTCTTAGAAGATAGAATAAGAGGATTAGATGTGTTGTTACGCAAAAACAACTCCATATTTGTTCTTCTTCCTCTTACAAGTATTAGCTCCTGTAAAGGCTTTATAGAAAGGATAAGAGCAGACACTATAGAACATTTTGGCAGTTCTTATTGGGAGACTTTAAAATACAAGATATATGCTATGGAAGAAAATCCAGCTCTACTTCTCAAAAAAATAGGATTTTGACCATATGCTAAACCTTTTTTTATACCTGTGCTCTGTAATTTTTGAAGTCTCTGCCCTGTTATCATTAATCTATACATGGGGATTTTTCTACATATTTTTTGGCTTCCATTTTATAGGAAGCCTGCTGTTTAGTATATTCTGCTGTAGAATTATTCCTGATTCTTACAAAAAAGATGTAAAAAAATCCGTTTTGCTATTCCTGATCCTCAGCTTTGAACTGAGTATATTAGGATATTTGGTAGCCTTTATATTTACTTTGGTTTTAATGAGACAACAAAAAAAGGCTCTTGCACCAATAGATTCTTTTTCTTTGAGCATGATGCTGAGAGAAGACGTAAGGTTTAAAGGCAGAAAATTTGGTGAAGGAATGCTTTCTCAGGTATCTAAGGTTGCGGGACAAATAAAGAGACAAGATGTTGTTATGATAGGCAAGGACATAAAACATCCGGCTGTTTTTGAACTTCTGAGATCTTCTCTTTATAATCCTGTTGATGAGATAAGGCTTTATGCATTTAGTCTTATATCTAAATTAGAAGAAGAAATAGACAACAATATCTTGACCGTTCAAGAAAGGCTCAAAGAAGAGAAAGACGAGAAAAAAAGAGCTCAACTTTATTCTGAGTTAGCAAGGCTTTATTGGGAAATGGTGTATATGAACATAATTGATAAGGAGCTACAACCCATACATCTCAAAGAAGCTACCGAATATGTAGAAGCAGCACTTAAGGTATTGGATGACCCTAATGTCTATCTTTTGGCAGGGAAAATATATCTTAGAAGAAAAATGCTAAAAAAAGCGATTTACTTTTTAGAAAAGGCGTGGAAGAAAGGGCTTCCTTCTCCACGAATAATTCCATACATATGTGAAGCTTATTATGAGCTGGGACACTATGATGAAATAAGAAGGATATTCTCAAAATGGGACGGGCTCACTTTTTATCCGAGTTTATATTTTATCTATCTTTTCTGGACAGCAAGATTAAATGAAGGAAAAAACTGACATAGATGTACTTATTATATCTGAAGGAACATTTCCTTATGTTAAAGGTGGAGTATCTACATGGATATATGATCTTATAACTGGCCTTGAAGATTTTCGTTTTGGGATAATCTTTCTTGGAAGCAAAAGAACAGACTATAAGGAAATACAGTATGAATTTCCGAAAAATCTTGTCTTCTTTGAAAGCTACTACTTGTTTGAAGAAAGCGAAAGGCCTGCCCCTAAGGTAATAGACGGCAAAAAAGAGGCTTTTGACAAGATAGCCCGTTTACACATGTGGTTTAAAAAACATCTCAAAGAAGGGCTGCCAGATGAGGTAAGATCCGTAGATTTTTATCTTAATCTTATTAAAGAAGAAGATTTCTTGTATGCCAGAAGAGCTTGGAATTTTATAGAAGAGCAATACTTTGAGTATGCGCCGGATCTTCCTTTTCTTTATTATTTTTGGACAGTAAGAAACATCCATATCCCCATATGGAAAATAGTAAACATTGCCCTAAAATCTCCCAAATGCAAGTTAGTGCACAGTCCTTCTACAGGATATGCAGGGTTTCTTGCTTCTTTTATTCAATTTAACAAAAAAACCCCTTTTGTTCTTACAGAGCACGGCATATACACTAAGGAAAGAAAAATAGACATAATGGAAGCTGACTGGATTCAGGATGCCAGATGGTGGTTTCAGAGAGAATATGCTGAAATAGATCATATAAGAAATATGTGGATAAACTTCTTTATAGGTGTAGGAAAGCTTTGTTATGAATCTGCCAATCCAATTATATCTTTGTTTGAAGGCGCAAGACAACTGCAAATCTCCTATGGAGCAGACCCTCAAAAGACAATAGTTATCCCAAATGGAGTGAAAATAGACAGATACGCTCCCCTTAGACAAAAAAGGAGTGAGGAAATTCCAAAGGTTATAGCACTCATAGGAAGAGTAGTCCCTATAAAAGACATCAGAACTTTTATTAAGGCTATAAGAATACTTGTAATAGACATTCCGGATGTGGAAGGATGGATAATTGGCCCAACAGATGAAAATCCTTCTTATTTTGAAGAATGTAAAAAGTTGGTCAAGATATTTGGATTAGAAAAGAATGTGAAATTCTTGGGATTTAAAAGATTGGACGAGATATTGCACAAAGTGGGACTCGTTACTCTAAGTTCTATAAGTGAAGGTATGCCATTAGTAATATTGGAAGGGTTTGCAGCAGGAGTGCCTGCTGTTACGACAGATGTTGGATCTTGCAGACAGCTTGTATATGGCGGGCTAAATAAGGAAGACATAGACATAGGAAAAGCAGGAGAAGTGGTACCCATATCTGATCCCTCATCCCTCGCAAACGCATATAAAGAGCTGTTGCTGAACAAGGATAAATGGAAGCAGTGTCAAAATGCAGCGATAAGAAGGGTAGAAAGATTTTATAATTTTGAAAAATTCTTAGATAACTACAGAAATGTATACAAAAAAGCAATAAATGGCTGGAATAGGATTTGAGTTAAAAAAGATCTTAAAGAAGGGAAGACTTACCTCCATAATACTGACGGTAGGTTATTCCACGGCTTTGAGTTCAGGTCCTTGGATAATTTCTATATTAGGGATCATTCTGTCAGCATTTCTTACCATCCCTTTTATAGAGGATAGAAGCATAATAATGAAGTTTCACATATCCATTACTTATGCTATAGCCATCAGCTTGATAATAAGCTCTCCGTTTCAGCTCCTGTTCACCAGATATGTTGCAGACAGACTCTTTGAAAAAAAGTATCACAAAATACTACCAAATTTTCTGGGGGCTATCCTGATCAACATAAGCTTGGGGCTGATCATCTCTTCGTTTTTATTTTTCTTTTTTCAAGAGCTAGACTTTTTGTATAGACTCTTTTTCGTGTGCACAACGATGGTACTGTGTGGTTTCTGGATTTCAACCACTCTGCTCACCTCTTTTAAAAACTACAAATACATATTTCTTTCTTTTATCGTGGGCTATGGAACCACGCTTTCCCTTATTCCGTCAATGTGCAAATATGCCCTGGCAGGTCTCATGTTTAGTTTTCTCTTGGGTCAAACCATAATCTTTCTCATGCTTACTGGATATATCATCTATGTCCATCCATCTGACAATATCTTGGAATTTGATTTCTTCAATACGAACATGGTCTATCCTTCTCTTGCACTTATCGGGCTCTTTTATAACTTAGGGGTATGGGCGGACAAATTTATATTTTGGTTTTCTCCTCTTACAGGCAAACAAGTAATAGGACCTTTTAGAGCCTCGGTAGTATATGATATTCCTATATTTCTGGCATACTTAGCTATTGCTCCTGGTATGGGAATATTTTTTTTAAAATTAGAAGGCGAGTTCTCAGATTACTATGACAAATATTACAGATCCGTGGTAGGGAGAGATTCTCTATATAAGATTTATATATTAGCCATGGAAATGGTTAACTCTGCCAGAACAATAATACTCGATGTCTTGAGAGTTCAGGGAATAGCAAGCATAGGAATATTTTTATTTGAAACCAGCCTTTTTAAAATATTCAAACTTTCTTTACTTTATATCCCTCTGTTCAATGTGCTCCTGACAGGTACATTTGTGCAGTTGGTCTTTCTTTCTGTTTTAGGTCTTTTATTTTACTTTGATTTGAGAAAATATGCATTGGCAATATCAGTGATCTTCTTTGTTTTAAATAGCGTTCTTTCCTTTATATCTATACGCTTAGGCCCGTATTTTTATGGTTACGGATTTACTCTCTCACTTATACTTTCAAGCGGAGTAGGTATAATACTGTTGAGGAGATTTATGCATGAAATTCATTACAGGACTTACATGCTTCAGTAACCTTCTCTTTCTTCTAATCTCATCAACCTTGGCTAACCCGATCCCAAAGTGTGTTGGTATATTTTACTCAAAATCCCCCCCTGACAGTGCATTGTATCTGTATGATTGGCTTATTGTAGATCCACGAGTGTTTTCAATAAAGAAACTAAAAGAAAAGTTTTATATTAAAAAAAGAGCCAAACTTATTGCTTACCTAAGCATAGGTGAATTGGGAAGACATAGTCCTTTCTTTAAAGAAATTAAACCAGACTGGAAATTAGGAGAAAACAAAATATGGCACACCACAATAATGGACATAAGAAAAAAGGGATATAGAAATTTTATACTGAACAAGGTGATCCCTTTTATTTTCAAAAAAGGCTATGAAGGGCTTATGTTAGATACCTTAGATTCTTATCAAAAGGTCTTAAAAGAAGAAGAATGGAGCTCTTATGAGAGGGCAGAAGCAGAGCTTATAAACAAAATAAAGACAAAATATCCACAAATAATCTTAATTGCAAACAGGCCGTTTCGGATATTTAAATATATAAAATCTTCCATAGACGCATTCTTGGCAGAATCTCTTTTTTACGGACTCGATTCTCACTTGAATTACATAAAAATGAAACCTTCTGACACAGAATGGTTATTAAAGAAGTTAAAAGAAGTAAAAAGCTCCGGTATACCCGTAATAGTTGTGGATTATGTGGAACCAAAAAAAAGAACCCTTGCTAAGCAAGTAGCAAAAAAGATAAAAGAACTTGGATTTATCCCGTGGGTTACAGACAAATACTTATCCATAGAAGGCATCAGCACATATGAACCTGTTCCCAGAAAAATCATGCTCTTATATGACTCTGAAACAGAATATGATCCTGCCCTATCTTCTATACACCGACTTGTACAAATGCCCTTAGAGTGGCTTGGATTTGTTCCGGAGCTGTATGATGTGAAAAAAAAACTTCCAGATGGATATCTTGCTGATCAATACAGAGGAATAGTAATCTGGATCCCAGAATTAAAAAAACCGGTGCCATTTTATAAATGGGTAAGAAAAAGGATAAAAGAGGGTTTAAAGCTGTTTTTCATAAATGGATTTGGTTTTCCTATGGAAAACAGATTCTTATCTCCCTTAGGCATAAAAGTAATTCAAAATCGAGCAAAACCGCTTCAACCTATAAAGGTCATAAAAAAGGCCTCTTTTGTAGGATTTGAAACAGAACCAGAGATAGAGTTTACTGACTTGCTACTGCTTCCTGAAAAGGGAACCCCTTTAGTAATCGCAGAAAATTATTTAGGCCAAAGATTTGTTCCTTTAGCATTTACGAAGTGGGGTGGTTACGCGCTTCCGGGTTCGTGTATAGTTACCGTTGGTAGAGAAGACTTGTGGGCTGTTAATCCTTTTGTGCTGTTTAAAACTCTTTTTAAACCAGCCTTTCCTGTACCAGATATAACCACTGAGAATGGAAGAAGAATACTAACAGCTCATATCGATGGAGATGCATTCTTTGGAGACGCAGACTTTGACACATCTAAAACTACAGGAGAAGTAATAATGGAGCAGATAATAAAAAAGTTTAGGATCCCTCACACTGTTTCTGTAATAGAAGGAGAAATAGCGCCATGGGGAATATATCCAGACAAATCCAAGAGATTAGAACAAGTTGCAAGATCTATATTTAGACTTCAGAATGTAGAACCTGCAAGCCATACCTATTCTCATCCCTTTTTCTGGAAAAAGAGACAGATGCTTAAGACAGAGAAAAAAGAATATGGGAACAATTTGCCTATAAAAGGCTATCAGTTTGATCTTAAAAGAGAAATAATAGGCTCTGTCAATTACATTAACAGAAGGCTCTTGCCTTCAGGCAAAAAGGTAAAGGTATTTTTATGGAGTGGGGATTGCCTGCCTTCAAAAGAGGCATTGAAATTAACTTACCAATTAAAGATCTACAATGTAAATGGAGGAGACACCAGTATAACTCCACAACATCCTTTTATCTCATATGTATCTCCTATGGGAGTAAACCTGGGAGATTACTTTCAGGTATATGCTCCTGTTTTGAACGAAAATGTATACACTAACCTGTGGCATGGCCCATACTACGGGTATGTAAATGTTATCTCAACTTTTAAGCTTACTGATAGACCGATCAGGTTAAAACCTATATCCATATATTATCACTTCTATTCTGGCCAAAAGCTCGCTTCTTTAACAGCTCTAAAAAAGGTTTATAAATGGGCATTGTCACAAAGCGTAATCCCTATGTTTCTTTCAGAATACGCTCAAAAAGTGCTTGAGTTCAGAACAACAGCGATAGCAAGATGTGATAATTTCTGGATTATAAGAAACAGCGGAGCCTTG
Source organism: uncultured Desulfobacterales bacterium (assembly GCA_964393645.1). Lineage (GTDB taxonomy): Bacteria > Desulfobacterota > DSM-4660 > Desulfatiglandales > JALVZP01 > JALVZP01. Next base: position 17,489 of record CAYMUI010000076.1, read on the forward strand.
AGAACATTGAGGATTCCAAAAAATCAAGTTCCTGTAATTTCAAAATCTAAGGGTGTTATAGGATACAAAAAAATAGGAAACTTTCGGTATGTTCACTTAGACAACTCAGGTGACTACATAATCTGCTTAGGTAAAACAAGACCTCAATTTTTGCTTTATGATTCAAACGCCATGGTAAGAAAATACGAAAAAAGACATCTTAAGATACTAATTACACTAAAAGGATACCTTCCTGTGGACTTTAGGATAATTCCACATAAATGCAAGGTAAAGATAACTCCTCAAGCTTATAGCTTAAAAAAAGAGTCTGAATACATATGGCATTGTAGTTTAAAAAAATCCAAAGAGGTAACTATTGAAGCCTACTGTAAAAATTAAATTTTTTTCTAACTTAGAAGTTGCCGGCTTTTTTATCAGCTCTCTGATGGTTATATCCATACTTTTTCCCATGGGTAAAATTGAAGAGCTTATTTATACAGCTCCTGATTTTAATATAGAACTCTCCGAGATATATTTACAAAACCTAATAAAAGTAAATCCAGATGTTATGTTAAAACTTGCTATAGTCGAAAGATATATAAAAACAGGAAAAATGGACACAGCATACCAAGTTCTTACATCTCTTAAAAACATAAGAAACATAAAAGTAAGAGCCCAGAGCTTAGCGCTTATGTATGAGATATTGAAGTGGAAGTATAACTGGGCTGATACTGAACAGCAAAAAAGACAAATAAAAAGAGAGCTGAACAGGTGTCTAAGCAGATGGATTGTGGTAAATCAAGACCCAAAAGTACTCAGAAAGATTTTTGAAGAGCTTATTTCTATGGAAATGCCAGATCTTGCAACCAAGGTGGCTAAAAAGATTTTTTTACTAAAGGGAGTTAAGGATTACAAGATATTGAGAAAATTATCTTACTCTTATTTGTGGAAGGGAAAATACAAAAAAGCCATTTCTCTTATGGAAGAGATAATCTACACGTGCAACGATTTAAAAATGAAAAAGATAGTATTTAAAGAGATGCTTAGAATTCTGTTATGGAATAAGGATTATCAGGACTTAAAGGAGATACTGTTAAAAGATGCTCCTATATTTTCAAGGGATGAAGATATGACGTTTTTCTGTCTTAAAATAGCACTTTCCACAGGAGATCCTTATTTTACAAGAAAACTATTACTAAGGATACTTGAGTCTATTTAATGATATGCAAAAAACTTAAATCTAAGCTTGTTCTATTTTTGGTACTGGATCTTCTTTTCTATTGTTCTTCCGCTATGGCTGTCCAAAACAGGCCCCAGCTTCTTAACAAGCTCCAGAAGATAAGAAATGAAAAACTTTTAAAACTTACCTTAAATATATTTCTTGCCTCAAAAGATTTGAAGAATGCATATCTTGTGGCAAAAGTTGGATACAAAAGGTATCCAGATAACATTTTCTGGTTAAAAGAATTGGCAAAGATCTGCCTGTGGACAGGAAAAGAAAAAGAAGCAATGAATCTTTATTTAAAGCTTTATAAAAAGACAGGACAAAGCCGGTACAGAAAAACGGCTTTTAACTTAGCAACAGCTCTGAACAGATTTGATATAGCAAAACAGATATTAAAAGATCAGATACATAGAGGGAAATTCCCCCCTCTTCATGATTTGATTTATGTATACCAACAAGCAGGATATCCGTTCGAGTTAATAGATATATTAGAGAAAAGATATGCGAGCACTAAGGATATTGAGATTTTAGAAGCTCTTGTTCCTATACTGTGGTCCTGTGGCATGATAGACAAAGCAATAAGTAAGCTAAAAGAAATAGAGAAGATCAAAGGATTGTCTGTAAGACAAGCGCTTCTTTACTCTGAAATGCTATATGCCAAAAGAAAATTCAAATCATCTCTTTTGGTATTAAAACGGTATATGAACAGGGCAAAAAAAACAGATGTGGAATTTTGGAAAACCCTTTCAGATCTGGCATGGGCACAAAGGGAATATGAAATCTCAGCAAAAGCCTCTCATCTTCTTTATGAGATTAAAAAAGCAAGAGCGGTAGATTATGAGAGACTTTACCTCTATTATTATTCCCAAAAGAAATATCTCTCTGCACTTAACTACGCAATAGAAGGCTACAGACGTTATAAAAAAGATTATCTGTTTTACGGTTTTTTAACCATTGCTAATGCACTAAAGAGATGGGATCTGATACTGAAACAAATAAAAAGACTGAAACCAAAGGATGTAGCCAAATTCAGAAAAAATGTCTTTTTTGTTATCAGTTATGCTACCTCACTCATAAAGACAGGAAACCTAAAAGCAGGCAAAAGACTCATAGAAGAAACCTTAGAGAAAGATTTTTCCTGTGAACTGCTTATTCACTATATCTACACATTGCTTGATCTCGGAGACACAAAAAGAATAAAGCTGGTGGTAAAAAAGTATTCGAAACAGGCTAAGCTTTTTTCTGAATTAGCTATCCCTTTTGCCGCATGTTACCTTTATCTGCAAGACGGAAGGCAAGCGATAAACTTTATTCAAAAAGCTTTGTTAAAGGATCACAAGACCATGCTTTTAAAAGCAGAAATCCTTTCTTTATTCGGAAAAGAACAGGAAGCAGAAAAAATAAGGTTTCTTGTATGGAAAGAAATGAAAACCAAGCTTATCAAAAACAAAGAAAGGTTACATGACACTGAATTTTTAAAAGACTTTTTAAGGCTTGCTATTAAATTTGAATCATCCCAGTCCGTCTACAAGTATTTAAAGATAGCGGAAAAAAAACTTAGCAAAAGTGATATATTATCCATTAGGCTGTCCTATCTCATCTCTATTGGAGAGAAACAAAAAGCCAGATTTCTCATAAGAAAAAAGAAACACAGACCAGATCCATGGATATCTCTTTCTCTCTGCATGTCTGACCACGATAAGTATCTTGTTTACTCTGCTTTAAAAAAGAACAAAGACAAAATCCCTCTCAGAGATATGATCCCAGCACTTAAGATGACCGGGCAAATTGGAAAGGCAATGAACACAGCGTTTAGAGGACTTAATAGAAACTGGTACAATTCATCTTTCTGGGAACAACTGACCGATCTTATTCAAGTATATGGAAACAAAGTATCGCTTCATTCCCACTACATAGAAAGAGGAGGTTACAGAGAAATAAAAGAAGAGCAACATTTAAAATTAGGAATGACTTCCTTTGAGCTTTATTTTATTAACAAAGCAGAAATAAGATTAAAACAAAGCTCAGACACCGTTATTAATGCCCCGAAGTTCATGAACGAATTTTCGATTTCAGGTCTAAAAGTTTCCTCCAGATATAGCTGGAGGTTCTGCTTGGGCATTATAGATTCTGTAAGGACGAGACCTTTTTTTGGAATAGATGTGGACAAAAGATTTTTGAAAAACACAACTCTTAAGGCAGGATTTGGTATTAACAAAAGAGCAGATGAAACCCTGCTTTTGTATATTGGAGGAATGAAAGACCAGCTTTACCTTCAGTTTATACGCCCATTTCTTCAGCATCTCACAGTCAATCTGAACGCTCATTACCATAGATATCATGCCCAAGATAACAACTATCTGGGGTATAATTTTGGAGTTTACTCTGAGCTGGTCTATGTACTCAGATGGGGATACCCTGATTTAGGCGCAAGATTGTATATCCAGCATGAAAGTTACAACGAAAAAGGAAAAGACAAAGGGGTCATAGACCATCTATCTCCATATAAAGGTGGTGCTGTGCTTCCCGACACTTTCAATCAGGCAGGCTTGGGAGTTTTCTTAGGATATGAAAACAGAGAAAGATTTACAAAAAGCTGGAGACCTTTTTTTAAATTAGACACTACCATAAACGATCAAACAGGAGTTGGCCTTTCAATAGAAAGTGGAATTAGTACACCATTTGTAATAGGTCATGACAACATAACTGTAAGCATAAACTACATAAGAGGATTTAGAGGGACAGAAGACAATTACTATGATTGTCAGATAAAGTGGAGAAGATTTTTCTGAAATGAAGGCTCTGCTTTTGTCAGCAGGATATGGAAAAAGACTAAGACCCCTTACCCTGAGCAGACCGAAAGCATTAGTACCTGTTGTAAATATCCCGATTTTAGAAAGAAACATACACTTTCTTAAAAAAAACGGGGTAAAGGAAGTCGTTGTAAATACTCACTACTTACACTCCAAGATAAAAGAATTTTTGGCATCAAAAAAATTCGACATTCCGGTCCATATGGTATTTGAACCAGAACTTTTGGGAACCGGAGGAGCAATAAAGAATACAAAGCCTTTTTTCAAAAAAAGTCCTTTTATAGTAATGAATGTGGATATCCTGACCAACATAGATATAAAAAAAGCCTATGAGTGGCACAAAAACCAAAAAGCAGATGTCACCCTTATACTACATAAGTATCCCTGCTTTAAGAAAGTCGTTTTATCTGAGGAACTAAAAGTAGAAGCAATACTTAAAAAAGAAGATGAAAAGGCTTTTTCTTTTACAGGCATCCATATTATAAGTCCTCATATAATTAATGAAATGCCACAGTCCAAATTTGATATTGTCGATTTTTATAGAAATCTTCTAAAAGAAGGGATTAACATAAAAGGATATATCACTGCAGGACATTACTGGAGAGACATAGGGACTTTGAAAAGCTACATAAAAGCAAACAAAGAACTCTTGGGAGAAAAAAGATTTGCTATAGGAAGTGACTCCTTTATTCACCCAAAAGCATATCTTTCTGAGTGGGCTATCATAGGTAAAAAATGCACAATAAAAGAGAATGCCTTTATCTCCTGCTCAATTCTCTGGGACAATGTAAGTGTCGAAAAAGAAGCTCGCCTTATTAACAGAGTAATTACAGACGGCATTAAAGTTAATTAACTCAGATCCCCAGAGAACTTCTCTTCTTGTTTATATGATCGATTATCAATGCCGCTGCCTTTACAGGATCAGGCTCTATAGCAAACCTTGCTTTTATCACCTCCTGTAGTTTGTCTCCTAACAACTCAGTTACTTTCTTGCTACCAAATATCCTCGGAGCAATGCCAAGAACAGTAAACACCCCAGATGCTACAAAATACACCCCAATGGAAACTGCTTTTTGGCTGTACCATTCTGGTGCTGCGCCTGCCACCGGAAGATCAGATATGTCTACCCCCATGCTTTTAGCTATAGCAGAAAGTAGCACGAGAATCCTTGAACAATCCACACATGATCCCATATGTAAAACAGGAGGCACTGAAAGTGTTCCTAATACCTCTTTCAGTCCATCTCCTGCTAATGAGAGCGCTTTCGGTGTAAGAAGACCTTCTTTTGCACATGCAATAGCGCTACAACCAGTTACTACTACAAGCACATCTTTTTTTATTAGCTCTTTTGCTAAAACTACATGTCCATAATCATGCTTTATCTTTGTATTATTACAACCAACAATCCCTACTGCTCCTTTTATCTTACCGTCTTTTATAGCATCTACTATTGGGCTTACACTTCCACCTAAGGCAGAAAGAATACTTTCCACAGAAAAGCCAGCCATAAGTTTTGAAGACAATGTCGGTATAACTACCTTTTCTCGCTTTCTATTGGGATAGTTTTCTATAGCTATCTTTACTATTTCTTTGGCTGTTTCAAAGGCGTTTTCAGAATGGAACTCACAGTGTTTTGCCCCGATAAACTTTGCCTTATCAGAGGTGGTGATTATCTTAGTATGAAAACATTTTGCTACTTGCAAGATAGCCGGAAATATACACTGGTAATCCACAACCACTGCTTCAACCGCACCTGTTATTATGGCAAGCTCTTGATTAAGCATATTCCCTGCTATAGGTATGCCTTGTCTCATAAGTATCTCGTTTCCAGTACAACACATACCAACTATATTTATCCCTTTTGCCCCTTTTTCTTTTGCCATCTCCAAGAGCTCTTTATCCTGTGCTGCAAGAACTATCTGTTCCGAAAGGATAGGATTGTGACCATGAAGTATTATGTTGACATGATCCTCTTTTAAAGTAGAAAGACCAACCTCTGCTTCTCTTAAAGAAGGCGTACCAAAAAGTATGTCCGACATCTCTGTGGCAATCATCGAACCTCCCCACCCATCTGCAATAGCAGTTCTTATTCCGTGTAAAAGTATACTTATGTAGTGATTATCCACACCCATATGAACCCTATGCATAGCTTCTACGATCTCTCTGTCAATTCCTCTTGGAATTACATCTAAATTTCGCCATATTTCCTGCCTCTTGCCGGGTGCCCTTTTC
>CAYMUI010000077.1:0-19836 GCA_964393645.1 uncultured Desulfobacterales bacterium
TGCGGTCTTAGTGATGCGGTTCTTTACAGGGCTCGTTTCTTTGAACTTTCAACGGGACAAAAGGAGCGAGCAAAGATAGCTTCTTTGCTTGCAGACTCTCCCAATTTAATTATAATTGACGAGCTTGCGTCACACTTAGATTCTCTCACTGCTATGAGGATGTGCAGAAGGCTTGTTTCTCTTATACGGGAAATGCAAATCACCTTTATCGCTTCCACACACAGAATAGAGCTTATTGATTCTATATCACCAGATAGAATTCTTTATGTTGGATATGGAAGGGTGATAGAGTATGCTAATCTTTAAAAAAGAGTTCGTAAAACCCATATTAGAGGGCAAGAAATGGCAGACCAGAAGGCTTAACAGACCAAAGGTAAAAGTAGGTGGAGTATATCAGTGTAAAACCGGCAGGTTTTCTCCCCATGTGTTTGCCAAGATAAAAGTTACTAATATCAGAAAACAAAGACTTTCTGAAATAACCGAGTCTGAAGTAAAAGCAGAAGGAATGAGAAGTAAAGAGGAATTTATAGAGCTATTTAAAAGGATTTATAACCTTTCTCCTGATTCTGATCCCGAGGTCTGGGTTATAGAATTTCATACAGTGGATTAAGGTATGAAAATAACATGGCTCTCTGAAAATGAGAAGAAAGTATGGTTTCTGATATTTCTGCTCGCCTCGTTAGTCTATTTTCCTACTACAGACAGACCCGTAAGAGATGCCGAAGCCAAGTATGTTGAAATTCCTAAGGAAATGCTTGAAAAAGATGACTGGATCACCCCTTATTTGGATTTTGTAAAGTACTATACAAAGCCGCCTTTGAGCTTTTGGATTGTAGCAATAGGATACAAGCTATTTGGAGTGCATCCTTGGGTAGCAAGATCCATAAACATACTTTGGGCGTTTTTTTTGGCTTTCCTTATAGGAAAAACGGCTTCATACATGTTCGGAAAAGGAGTGGCTCCTATAGCTTCTGCTTGTTTTCTTATGACATCCGAAGTTTTTGCCTACAGTCTTGATGCGGGAATTGAATTTGCTTTGATTTCCTGTATAACCGCCTCTGTTATGTGTTTCTGGCTTTTTTTGGAGAAAGGAGAAAAAAAATATTTGAGATTTTTCTATTTCTGGCTTGGTCTCGGATACTTAACAAAAGGATTTTTGGGTATAGCCCTTCCCTTAGGTATTGTATTTTTGTTTCTCATTTTAACTGGTCAGCTCCTTAGGATTGGCCTTCTTTTGGATACCATAGGAATACTCATTTTTGTTTTAATAGTATTTCCTTGGACAGTTATGATGAGCATAAAAAATCCCGATTTTTTAAGATATTTCATAATAAATGAACACATAGGAAGACTTATAGGAAAAAAGGATACTTCAGAAGCTTTGTTCCCTACTAAACTATTTTTAGAGCACATGGCAGGTGAATTTTTCCCTTGGATCCTTTATCTGCCTATTATCTTAAAGTCATTTTACACAAACATTAAAAGAGGAGGATCTGAGAGAAGAAAAAGCCTTTTTCTTATTTGCTGGGCATTTATTCCATTTCTTATATTTAGTTGCTCCAGAAACAAAGTGGATTTTTATGGTATGCATGTATATCCTCCTCTTTTGATTACCCTTTCTTATGAGATAATGCTTTTTTTAAGAAAGAAAAACGGAATATTAAATCTCTGGGCTTATCCATGGCTTATTTTAGCTGTATTAGCCATATGTTCTTTTGCTTTTTTATGTATTAGATCTGATGCAGGTATAATAAAAACTTTGGATATCCCTTCTATTTTCTGGGCTAAAATTTTTCTTATAGGTTCTTTTCTTGCGGGCTCTATAATCTGGATCTCTTTAAGAAGAAGATTTTTTGCTATTTCAATTGTTACTTTTGCTGCCTATATGTGTTTCTTTTTTCTCTGCGCAGAACAGATGTATATAGCTGATTTTAAAAAAGACTCTATGAAATTTGCTGCTGACATCTACAACAAAATGGCAATAGAAAGTGCCCCGATATTTTGTGCTGACTTACCAGAATTTGCGCATGTGGCAACAATAAACTTTTATACTGGCAAACAGGTCTATGTACTAAAAATGCCCGGTGATGAAGTACCAGCTTATGAGGATAGAAAGAGAATGTATGTGGAAGCAGAAGAATTTTTAAGGATTTTAAAAGATAAAAAAGTTGCTTTTGTAATAGGAAATACAAAGCACATGATTAACTTTCTTGCCAAGTTAAGACTAAAATATCAATTGTTAAGCACTTCTGAGGATAGAGGAATTTTCTTAGTTTCAATAGAATAAAGCATCTCTTAAAGCAGAAAATTTTCCTTTAAGGTGTACCTCTAAGATTTTTCTTACTTGGTTTAGAGCAGGAGAAATAAATTTTTTAAATTGGCACTTTTTCTTTTTGAAACTGAGATAGGAAAAAGCCCCCAGTACCTGAAGATTTCTACAAAGAGCAGTATGCCAAAAAAGTTCTAAAAATTCTTCCCAGCAGCAGTAGAGATGTTTTTTTGCTTCTAAAAAGAAGTCTTTTACAAATCTTAATTGATATTTTTCTGGCATACATACATAAGGATCGATCAAAAGGGAAGCGAGATCGTAGGTAAGCGGACCAAATCTTGCTCCCTGAAAGTCTATTATATAAGGCTTTCCTTCTCTTATCATAATGTTTCTGGACTGAAAATCCCTATGGATGAGAAAAGAGTTAGATATCTTTGAAACGACAGAAGCTAATCTGAAAAAATCTTCTTTCATTTTCTGATGTTGATGAACCTTTTCATAACGCAAAAGAAATTCTTTATAAAAATACAAAAGTTCTCTTTCTAAAATAAATTTAAAGTCATAATACGGGGTATCGTAACAGTGGACGGGATCAAACCCTTCTTTTCCTTCTATGTTGAGTTTAAGCATTATCTCTAAAACCTGTTCATAATATCTACTGCTTATGTACGGATCTTTTTTAAAATCTATAAGTTTCTGTAAATGAATGTCTCCCAAATCCTCTAACCATATTATTCCTTTTTCTCTTTCATATAGATACAGTGCTGGTACAGGGATGCCTTTATTGTAAAGATGTTTGCCTATGTACCAATAAGAATCATTTTCATTGATGACATCGATGTTACACGGATTGTGGATAAGGAGAAGGCTCTTGTTTTGGAGAAATACTCTGTAAAATCTTCTGGATGAGCCATCAGGAAGAATAGGTCTGATTAACGCCTTTCCCATGGATAAAACATAATGCAAAAATTAGAAAAAAGCTTATAATACAAACTTTAAGGCAAAAACATTCTAAAAAAATATGGAAATCCCAACAACAAAAAAGAAAAATTCAAAAAAAATAATATCGGTTTTTCTTGTGGTTTTTATTTTTCTGACAAGTTTTTTTCTCTTAAAAAGAGGAGAAAACAGGGAAACTTTTAAATACATTACCCAGGAAGTAAGAAAAGGCGATCTTCTTGTTACTGTGACAGCTACTGGAAATCTTCAAGCCCTTAATCAGGTAGATGTCGGGGTAGAAGTCTCTGGCACGATAGAAAAGATATATGTAGATTACAACCAGCATGTCAAAAAGGGTCAAGTTCTCGCTAAATTGGATCTTTCCAAATTTGAGGCTCAGGTCAAAAGGGCAGAAGCGAGACTTAAAGCTGCCAAAGCTTCTCTCATGAAGGCAGAGGCAGATCTTAAGCTTGCACAACTACATATAAAGCGTTTAAAGAATGCTTATAAGCTAAGTCATGGAAAAGTTCCTTCTAAAATAGAATTGGATGAGGCAGAAGCCCAGCTTAAAGCCGCACGAGCGAAAGTTAATTCTACAAAAGCAGAGGTATATGAGGCAAAAGCAGATCTTAAGTATTATAAAACAGAACTTTCAAAGGCAATAATATACTCTCCTATAGACGGGATAGTACTTGCAAAACATGTAGAAGAAGGGCAGACTGTGGCAGCTACTTTTCAGACCCCTATTCTGTTTACCCTTGCCGAAGATCTTAAAAGAATGGAGCTTCATGTAGATGTGGATGAAGCAGATATAGGGCAGGTGAAGGTAGGGCAACAAGCAAGCTTTACTGTAGATGCGTATCCGGACAGGATATTTTCTGCAAAGGTAAGAGAAGTAAGATTTGCCCCAAAGATTGTGGAAGGTGTGGTAACATATGAGACAATTCTGGATGTTGACAATTCAGACCTTTCTTTAAGACCCGGCATGACCGCTACTGCAAAGATAATTGTGAAGCACATCCGCAATGCCCTTCTTGTTCCGAATAAGGCATTTCGTTTTGTATTCCCAGAAACACATCGTAAAAAGAAAGAAAAAGAAGGGCTTATCTCTATGATTATTCCTCATCCTCCCCGAAGGCTTGCTACAGAGCAAAAGCCTTTGATTCAAAAGGGAAGGGTTAGAAAAATATGGATACTGAAAAACGGACAGCCCGTGCCCGTACTGATTACCGTTGGTGCAACAGATGGCATTCTGACTCAAGTTATTTCTAAGAACCTCCAGCCTGGCACAAAAGTCATACTGGATATAGTCAAATCCAGATGAGTAAAGATGTGATAATAGAATTTAAATCCCTAAGTAAAACTTACGGCAGAGGAGCAAGAGCAGTCAGGGCGCTGAGAGGAATAAATTTAAAAGTATACAGAGGAGAATTTTTAGCCATAATGGGAGCAAGTGGTTCTGGAAAGTCTACCTGTCTTAATATTATGGGTTTTTTGGACACCCCCACATCTGGCACTTACATCTTTAAAGATATTCTGGTCAATGGCCTTACAAAGAAAGAACTGGCACTACTCAGAAGGCACTACATAGGATTTGTATTTCAAACCTATAATCTGCTGGAAAGAAGCACTGCTTTAGAAAATGTGGAACTTCCGCTTATCTATCACGGCATTTCTTCAAAGAAAAGGAGACAGAAAGCATATTCTGCATTGCAAGCGGTGGGATTGGCAGGCAAAGAAAAATACCTACCCTCTCAGCTTTCAGGGGGTCAGCAGCAAAGGGTAGCGATTGCGAGAGCCATTGTAAAAGAGCCTCTTGTTCTTCTTGCAGACGAGCCTACAGGAAACTTGGACTCAGAGATGAGTCATGAAATAATGAAACTTATTTCCGAACTAAATAAAAAGCAGGATATAACGGTTGTATTAGTGACACATGAAAGAGAAATGGCAGAATATGCTGACAGAATAATACTACTTAAGGACGGAGTAATAATAAAGGAAGAAAAAAGATGATTTTTATGATCTGGAATTCAATTCTCTTGGCAATAAGAGAAATAAGAAGAAATCTTCTAAGATCTTCTCTCACTTCACTTGGGGTTGTCATAGGGGTTTCAGCAGTAATAACTATGGTAACAGTTGGCAATGGAGCCACGAAAAAAGTGAAAGAGGAAGTCGAAAGCTTAGGAGCAAACATGCTTATTATAAGACCTGGTCAGCGTCCTCGTCATTTTGGAGTTCGTGAAACCGCAAAACCTTTTCGTTTGAGAGATGCAGAGGCTATAAAGAGAGAAGTGTATGGAATTGAAGCTGTTGCCCCTGCTTCCTCTTCAGGGACTCAAGCGATATACGGAAACGAAAATTGGTCCACTATCGTAACAGGAAGTACAAACGATTTCCTTGATGTGAGGGACTGGCAGTTAGATATGGGAAGAAGATTCCTTCCAGGAGAAGAAAGGTCTGGCCAAGCCGTATGCATTCTCGGCCATACTGTATATGAGAAGTTATTTGGAGATGAATATCCCATAGGAAAGAGGATCAGATTAAAAAAGATATCTTTTAAGGTAGTGGGTGTATTGAGAGAAAAGGGTCAGTCCAGCTTTGGTGCAGATAGAGATGACTTCATATTGATTCCAATAAAGACATTTCAAAGGAGGATCGCGGGCAATACAGACATAACCAGCATATATGTATCAGTAAAAAAAGGTTATTCTATAGACAGGGTCATTCAGGATATAAAGCTACTTTTAAGGGAAACGAGACATATAAGAAGAGATCAGGAAGACGACTTTTACATATTAGACATGAGAGAAATAGTCAATGTACTTTCCAACACCACAAGGGTACTTACTTCATTTTTAGCAGCGATCGCAGCAGTAAGTCTTGTTGTAGGCGGGATAGGGATCATGAATATAATGCTCGTTTCAGTTACTGAAAGAACAAAAGAGATAGGGATAAGAATGGCAATAGGAGCTTTGCAGAGGGATGTCCTGCTTCAATTTCTGATAGAATCGGTTATGCTTTCTTCTTTTGGGGGAATGGTAGGTATAGGAGTTGCAGTGGTTGTTTCTGTGTTTCTTTGTAAGTCTCTTCTTGTTCCATTCATTCTGGATCTACGGGTAATTATATTTTCCTTTGGATTTTCTATTATAGTAGGGGCTATTTTTGGTTTTTTCCCGGCAAGAAAGGCTGCAAACATGAACCCAATAGAGGCTCTTAGACATGAGTAGCAACAAACTGTGAAAAAGATATAAGTCTTATCCCCAGCTCTGTTATCTTTTTTCTTACTTTTTCACTTGTAAGAGCTTTTAATTCAGAAAAACCAGGAGATGTTTTTTTGTCCTCAGGATGTAGATATAACTCAAATGTGCCTCTTGCCCCGATCTTTCTCATCCTTTCTAAAAACAGTATTATCCAAGATTCCGTAATTTCTCCTGTATTGTAAAGCCCGAAAACTCCATCTGTAAATACAAGTTTATTTGTTTTTGCTTCTTTAAAAAGTTTTTTGTTTAAATGCGAAAATACAATCTTATAAAAAAAATTTCTTAACCTGTGTTTTTTCTTAGATATAGGAGCAGATATTTCCCAAGGTTCATGTGGAATTCTTATTCCTTTTATGTGGTATTTTATGCAACTTTTTATAACTTCTCTTCTTATGAGTGGATGCACATGTATATGATGATGAGAGTCAATGTGATTTAAAGGAATCCCCGTAGATACAAATCTTTTGCATTGAAGTTCTATTTCCTTTCTGACGAAAAGGGCTTTATCTTTAAAAAATTGGGCTCTTATTCCAAGACTTGAAGGAGAAAACTTCACGTATCTTTTCAAATAGATGCTTTCCCCTTCTGTAAGGGAAATGTGAAGACCAACATCTATACCTTCTTCCTTTGCTATTTCCACTGCCTCCTCCCACTTTTTTCCTACCACCATGAGACTTGCCGAGGTTAAGATCCCTTCTTTTTTACCAATAATTACAGCCCTGTTTGTTTGTTGGTCTTTTCCAAAATCATCCGCTGTAACTATAAGAGAAAACATGACTATTTTATTTCGTAAAATCTTCCATCTGATAGGACCTTATATTCCTTTCTGTTCCACTTCACATTGCTGCCCAAAAAAGACCATATCCACATGAAAGTGGTTATCCAGTCCCACGCAGGAGCAGCAACAGCTTTAAATATCTCGTTTTTGGTCCAAGCTAAATAGAGGGCTGAGCAGATCATTCTTGTAAGGCCACAGAGTCCCAGCAGGTATACCCCAAAACTGGTGGGACCAAAATAAAAGCAGGCAAGCGCACCCCACAGTGTAGGATAACATACTATAGAAAAGAAATATCCTATCGGGTTACAGGCTTTTATTGTTCTCATCCATCTTAGGATATGCAAAATGGCATCTTTTGCTCTTTTTGTGCCAGGAGTTATATCCACAATATAGTCCACAAGTTTTATCTTGTACCCAGCCTCAACAATCTTTTGAGCAAGCATGTAGTCATCTGCTAAGTAATCCTTAAGAGAAGAAAAACCGCCTATTTTTTTTAATACATCAACTCTTATGGCAATAGATGCTCCAAAGGCATATTTTAAGTCTGAAAAGTGGGATACAAGTAAAACACTCGGAATAAAGTTTAGTCCTACAAATGTTGCTTCCAATACTTCTGGCAATTCTACATCCTTGGCTATCTTGTATATTGTTGTGGTTGCTCCCACACTTGGATCTTCCAGAAAAGGTTCTACCATCGCTCTGAGATAATCTGCTTCCACTCTTACATCGGCATCAGAAATGATGACCACATCTATATCAGGAGGTATGTATCTTTCCATATTCATCATGTTTCTTACTTTTGCATTGGATCCGGTTTTGATTTCTCCAAGAGAGACAATTACCCTGTAAGGCCACACTTTTTTTAATACCTTTGCTATGTTTTTATATGCAGGATCTCTGTAATCTGCTATTCCCAAAAGAAGTTTGTGCTTATACTCAGGATAAAACATGTTCATAAAGCTTCCCACATTGTTAAAAGTAAATCTGTCTTCACCACACAAAGGCTTAAAACAGATAACTCTTGGATATTTTCCTGTTTCAAAGTCTCCTTTTTCTCTTCTGTATCTTTGTATATTTTTCGTATACCTTAAAAAGAAGTGTCCTGTACAGTAAGCAGCAAGTATATGGTAGATGACAGAGGCGATACAAAGAAATATCAGAACAATTCCGATAACATCCATTACTGTATCTTTTTGCTCCTTTTTCTCTGCCTCATGAATTCAAAGAATTCTTTCGCCTCTCTCAGTCTTCTCTTACACATCTGCGGATCCATTATCATGGTTTTTATGATTCTGAGTATAGGTTTTGGTCTGAAGTAAAATCTGTTATAAAAAACTTCCACATAATCAAATATCTCCTGTGCAGAAAGATTTTCGTATTCAAGAGCTGCTTGTTGAATACCTGAATCTGTGACTAACTCAGACGATACAAGCCATCCGTTTTTTATTGCTTCTTCGTAAAGTTCTGTGCCAGGATACGGGGTGGCAATTGACACCTGAATGGTGTCAGGATCTATTTCCTGAGCGAACTTTATAGTTTGTTCTATTGTTTCTTTTGTTTCCCCAGGGAATCCCAGCACAAAAGTTGCATGGGTCATTATGCCCAGTTTTCTACAGCTTCTCATAAATCTTCTTATTTGAGAAGTAGTTATTCCTTTTTTTATATTTTTTAGTATCTGATCATTCCCAGACTCCACCCCCACCATAACAAGTCTTAACCCATTTTCTTTCATAACAGCTAAAGTCTTCTCGGGCACATTTGCTCTCGAACTACATGACCATGTAATTCCGAGTTTTCCAAGCCCTTTTGCTATTTCTTCTGCTCGTTTAAAGTCTGCTGTGAAGGTATCATCATCAAAGAAAAATTCCTTTACTTGAGGAAACATCTCTTTTGCTCTCTTCATTTCTTCTACCACTTTGTTGGGTGACCTTTTTCTGTATTTTCTTCCAGCAATTGTTTGAGGCCAAAGACAAAAAGTGCATTTTCCAGGGCATCCCCTTCCTGTATAAAGAGAAAGATATGGGTGGAGGAGGTAGCCGATAAAATAGTTTTCTATCCGCAGATCCCTTTTATAAACATCCAGTACGCTCGGAAGGGCGTCCATGTCTTTTATCCATTCTCTTCGGGGATTTACGATAATATTTCCGTTTTTTCTATAAGCTATACCTTTCACTTTTGATAAATTTATCCCGTCAGCTATTTCTTTTATGGTGTAGTCAAATTCTCCGATCGTTACAAAGTCAACTGCTTTTGCCTCTTTTAAACTCTCCTCTGGAAGTGCTGTAGTATGAGGACCTACCATTCCGATAAGTATGTGGGGATATTTATCTTTAAGATTGGAAGCAAGCAAAGTATCGTTTTTAAACCCAGGCGTGCTGGTGAATATAACTACCATGTCAAAATCTCTGGCAATTTCTATCACCTGGTCAGGAGTTATATCATGTGAGGGTGCATCAACGAGTTTGCTTTCAGGACAAAGTGCAGCTGCTTGAGCAAGCCATGTGGGATACCAAAATGATCTAACCTCTCTTTTTGCCTGGTATCTGCTTCCTGCCCCACCGTCAAATCCTTCATAGGATGGTGGATTTAAAAACAAAACTCTTTTTTCCATAACTTAATCACCTTTTTGCTTTTATTTTTAGGTCTAAATTCTTACCATGTTTATCTGTCTGTTACAAGATTGAAAGGGATTAAATCCTGTGGACATATAAGCCCTAAGCTGGTATTAGTGTATAAAAAATTTGCCAAAGCTCACAAATCAGATGTTCACTATCTGTTTGCCGATTCTTGTGACAGAGAAGTGGAGTAACAGAGTAAATAAGATGAATAAAAGTTGTTAGCATGAAAGTATTAGTTACTGGAGCTACAGGTTTTATTGGTTCACGAGTAGTGAGAAAGCTTCTGGAAAAAGGAGCAGATATCAGAGTCTTGGTACGAAAAAAAAGCAACTTGGAAAACATATCAGGTTTGCATGTAGATCTTGCTTATGGAGATCTTACAGAACCCGAATCCTTATATGATGCGTTAGAGGGTTGTGAAGCCCTGTTTCATGTAGCTGCAGAATACAAATTATGGGTCCCGGAGCCTAAGTCCATCTACAGGACAAATGTGGAGGGTACGGTAAATTTAATGAAAGCGGCTTTACAGAAAGGAATAAAAAGAATCGTATATACAAGCAGTGTGGCAACACTGGGAATTAATCCGGACGGAACACCAGCAGATGAAAATACCCCTGTAACTTTGCAGGACATGATAGGACATTATAAGAGATCAAAATATATTGCTGAAGAAAAAGTAAAAGAGATGATAAAAAAAGCCAAACTTCCAGCAACTATTGTAAACCCCTCTACTCCCATAGGTCCAGGAGATGTCAAACCAACACCTACGGGCAGGCTTATAGTAGAAGCTGCTTCAGGTAGAATGCCAGCATATGTGGATACAGGTCTTAACATAGTTCATGTGGACGATGTAGCAGATGGCCATGTATTAGCTTTTGAAAGAGGAAGAATTGGAGAAAGATACATCTTAGGAGGAGAAAATCTTACTCTTAAAGAACTTTTGGAAAGGATTGCTCGAATTACAGGCAAACCCGCGCCTAAGATAAGGCTTTCTCCAAATGTGATTTTACCTCTTGCTTATGTAGTGGAGTTTTTCTCCAAAATCACTAAAAAAGAACCTTTTGTTACCGTAGACGGTGTATTAATGTCTAAGAAAAAGATGTTTTTTTCCATAGAAAAAGCAAAAAAAGAACTCGGATACAATCCGAGACCAGTAGATGAAGCAATAAAAGATTCTATTGACTGGTTCAGGCAAAAGGGATATATACGCTAAGTCATGAGTGTTCCTTTAATTCAACAATATCATGTAATTCGATACATATTGGAGCAAAGGAAAAGGGGTAAAGAGAAATATCCTTTGGTTCTTATGCTTGAACCCCTTTTTAAGTGTAACTTAAGGTGTGCGGGATGTGGCAAGATAGCACATCCTAAGGAAATTCTTGAAAGATTTATGACTAAAGAAGAGTGTTGGAGCGCAGTGGAAGAATGCGGTGCACCCGTGGTTTCTGTTGCTGGTGGAGAGCCACTTCTTCATAAAGAAATAAAGGAGATAGTGGAAGGGATTATAGCGAGAAAGAAGTTTGTATATTTATGCACAAACGCAATCCTTTTAAAAGAAAAGCTTCATTTATTTAAACCAAGCCCTTTTTTTACGTTTTCAATCCACTTAGACGGCTATGAAGAACAGCATGACAGATCAGTTTCTAAAAAAGGTGCTTTTAAAATAGCTATAGATGCTATTAAGGCGGCGAGAAGATTAGGTTTTAGAATAACTATAAATTGCACTCTTTATAACGGAGTTTCTCCTGAAAAGATGGCGGGTTTTTTGGATTTTATTATGAGTCTTGGTGTAGAAGGAGTTACTATAGCGCCAGGTTTTAACTATGAAAAGGCAAGAGAAAAAGATCTATTTCTAAAAAAAAGGGAGAGCAAGAGACTCTTTAGAGAACTCTTAAAGCTTTCTAAAGGCAGAAATTGGAGATTTAATCATACTATTTTTTACTTGGATTTTTTGGCAGGAAATCGTGTGTACAAATGTACTCCCTGGGGAAATCCTACAAGAAATGTGTTGGGGTGGCAGAGACCCTGTTATCTTTTGGATGAAGGTGGTTATGCAAAAACTTTTCGAGAGCTTATGGAGGAGACGGATTGGGAAAAATGGGGTCCGGGCAGAAATCAGAAATGTGATAATTGTTTGCTTCACAGTGGTTTTGAAGCCACAGCAGTCAATGACATGATATCCAACCCACTTGATGCTCTCAGAAGATATATCTTTGGAATAAGAACTTATGGGCCAATACTCGTTTAACAAGCACAAAGCAATACTGTTTGATTTTGGAGGCACTCTTGATTCTGATGGTGGGCATTGGCTGGATAGATTCTATCGTATATATGTTGATGAAGGGGTTGAGGTCTCTTTTTTAAAGTTAAAAGAGGCCTTTTATTACGCAGATGAGCTTTGCTGTAAGGATCCAGATGTAAATAACTTTGGGCTAAACACTCTTCTCAAGCATCATGTTCAGTTGCAGTTCGAGAAACTGGGTTTACAGTTTTATCCGAAAGGTATTGCCATATCAAAGTCCTTTTTAGAAAGTATGCTTTACTACCTGAAAAGAAATTCAACTCTTTTGCGGAAGCTAAGACTTCACTATAAATTGGGAATTGTTTCTAACTTTTACGGAAATCTTCCTGTGATACTGGATCAGTTTGGAATATATAAGCTGTTAGATGTAGTAATAGATTCTGAAAGAGTAGGTGTAAGAAAACCAGATCCTTCTATTTTCAAAATAGCGATGGACAGAATAGACGAACCCGCTTCTTCTGTAGTTTTTGTGGGTGATTCATATGAAAGAGATATTATGCCATGTAAAAGCTTAGGTATGAGGGTAATATGGATGAAAGGGCCAAATCCAAGAGTTCCAGAAGATCCCCCTGATGTGGACGCAGTTATAACAAATCTTATACAATTAAAGGATATTTTTTTATGAAAGCAGGCATAATTGCTGCCGGTTTAGGTGAAAGACTTAAAAGGAGAGGCAATTTTACTCCAAAGCCGTTGATAGAAATTGCTGGAGAGCCTCTTATAAAAAGGGCTATTAGAGCAGCAGCTTATGTAGGAGCAGAAAGAGTAGCTTGTATTGTGAATGAATTGGAAAAAGAGGTTTCAAATTATCTAAGATCTCAAAACTGGCCCGTTCCTTTAGACCTTGTGGTGAAAACCACCCCTAATTCGATGGAAAGCCTTTTTAACCTGGCTCCATTTCTTCAGGATGAGCCTTTTGTTCTTCTTACAGTGGATGCCGTGTTTCCTTTTGATGCCCTGAAAGAATTTGTCAATAAAGCTAAAATACTTGATGGAGATGGATCGCTGGCTATTACTCAATACATAGATGACGAAAAACCGCTTTGGGTTAAGGTAGATCCCGACAGCAACAGAATAATAGGCGTAGGAGATGAATTTCGTTTCAGCCCGTATATAACGGCAGGTTTTTATTTTTTTAAACCCGTTATATTTGAGCTTATTCCAATGGCAAGGAAAAGAAATCTCGGTGCCCTAAGGCATTTTTTGTCCTATTTAATAAAAGAAGGTTTTGTTATATATGGGGTTCAGGTTCAAAAGGTCATAGACTTGGATTATCCAGAGGATATAAAAAAAGCGGAAGATTTTTTAAAAAGGTCAGCTTATGAATGTGTTGGGAATATATAGAGAAGAAATATTTTCTCCCGGCAAGGTTAGTGATGATAAGGCAATAATGGATAAAGCCCTTTCAGAGTTAAATTGTATGGGCATTAGCACCAAAAAAGTTCCTGCTGATTCTGTTTTTAAAGAAAAAAAAGTCGAATTAGTTCTTAATATGGCTCAATCTGAAGACTTACTTTCTTTTCTTTCTATATGGGAAAAGGAAGGTTCCCGCATAATAAATTCTCCCCAAGCAATTAGAAACTGTTACAGAAAAAAGATGGTAACCCTTTTAAAAGAAAATAATATCCCTATGCCTAAGAGTTGGGTGTATCAACTAAAAACTATAGAAGAAGAACTATCCGAGGCATATTCTTATGGATGGACAGGCTCTTACTGGATAAAAAGAGGCGATTTTCATGCTCTTCAAAAGGAAGATGTGGTTCGGGTAAGTTCTTTTGAAGAAATGGAAAGAGCTCTTGCATATTTTAGACAAAAAGGTGTGGATGAGGTGGTTGTTCAAGAACATTTAAAAGGGGATATAATAAAATTTTACGGCGTAGGAAATGAATATATAAAGGCATTTTTGTCTTTAACAGGGGAACCATTTGATCTTTCAAAGTCAATGATAGATGTGATTTTAAGTGCAAAAACCTGTCTCGGCTTAGAGATATATGGAGGGGATCTTGTGATTTCTGATAAAGGAGAATTTTTTGTCTTAGACATAAACGATTGGCCAAGTTTTTCTTTATGTCAGGATGAAGCAGCAGAACAGATAGCCAAATATGTAAAAAGTATTTTGGAGGAAGACAAATGAATTACCAATTAAATGCGGAAGACATCAACGAAGAGAATATTTCAAGATCACTTTACTTGGAAGAGCAAAAGTATATGTCTCCTGGTCTTCAAGAGGTGGCTCAACTTGCTCAGCTTACTATAAAGAGAGGTAGGGGTTGCTGGTTGGAAGATATGGATGGAAAAAAGTATCTGGATTTTATGGCTGGTGTTGCAGTAGCAAGTCTTGGTCATTCTCATCCAAAATATGTTAAAGCTCTACAGAGACAATTAGAAGACTCTTTTGTGGGCAGTTTTACTTCAGAAAGCAGGTTAGAGCTTTTAAAACTTATAGCCTCTATTACCCCTGGAAATTTAAACAAGATCCAACTTTACAGTGGCGGAGCAGAAGCGGTGGAGGCTGCAATAAGGCTTGCAAAGGCATATACAAAGAAGTTTGAGATAATAAGTTTTTGGGGAGGATTTCACGGAAAAACCGGTGGAGTTATGGGACTTATAGGAGATCCATGGAAGCAGAACTGGGGACCTGTTCATCCAGGACTTCATATCGCTCCTTATGCA
Source organism: uncultured Desulfobacterales bacterium (assembly GCA_964393645.1). Lineage (GTDB taxonomy): Bacteria > Desulfobacterota > DSM-4660 > Desulfatiglandales > JALVZP01 > JALVZP01. Next base: position 14,840 of record CAYMUI010000077.1, read on the forward strand.
GATTGCTACAGATGTCCCTTTAAGATGGAATACCCAAGTTGTGGAATATATTGTTTAGAATTTCTGGAAAAATTTATTGAGAACAATACAGCGGGCAGTATTGCTGCCATTATTATAGAAACGATGCAAGGAACAGCAGGAAATATTATTCCACCACCAGAGTTTGTAAGAGGAGTGCTCGAAATAGCTCACAAGCATGATGCCTTACTTATAGCGGATGAAATGATCACAGGTTTTGGAAGAACAGGCAAGATGTTTGGTTCAGAACATTCGGGAATTATCCCGGATATAATGACCATAGGAAAGGGTATGGGAAATGGTTTTCCTGTAAGCGGTCTTGTATCTACAGAAGAAATTACAAAGGCTTATCCATTTTCAAAACCAAGTTCTTCTTCCAGCAGTTATGGAGGAAATGTTATGGCTGCCACCGCAGCCTTAATTACTATAAAGACCATAATTGAGGATAAGCTGGTAGAAAATTCCAAAGTTGTGGGAGAACATCTGGTAAAAGGTCTAAAAGAGATGCAGAATAGATTTGAATTTATAGGAGATGTAAGAGGAATTGGGCTGCTTATTGGAGTGGAATTGGTGAAAGACAGAAAAACAAAGCAGCCTTTAGATAAAAAGATTACTCAACAGATCTTTTTAGAAACCGTAAAACGTGGTATGATATGTATGAACTACAAACCTAATTTCAGAATTAATCCTCCTTTAATCCTTACTAAGGAAGAAGCAGACATAGGGTTGGAGATACTAAATGATGTGTTTGAATACACAGAAAAGCACATACTCTGATCTTCCACTTAAAGGAGCGATTGTAGGCTTTGGAGGTGTAGCTGAATATGCTCATGCACCTCTTTTCAAAAGAGACCCGCGTTTTTTTATAACAGCTGTAGTAGAACCTGATAAGAGCAGAAGAGAAAGAGCAAAAAGACTTTTTAAAGACGCAAATATATATGAAGACTTAAACACCATGTTTAAGAATGAAGATTTAGATTTTATAGATATATGTACTCCTCCTGCTTATCATGTAGACGCAATAATGAGTGCTTGTGAGCATAGAGTTAATGTGCTTTGTGAGAAACCTCTTGTTACTTCATTAAATGATTTGAAAAAGGTGATCGAAGAACACAAAAAAGCCGGGATTGTGGTTTTTTGTGTAAATAATTGGAGGTATGCCCCGATATGGGCAAAGGCTATAGAATTAGTAAATACGGGATACATAGGCAAAGTGCAGGAGATCTCGCTTTCTGTATTAAGGACCCCGGATTCAGGTGGAGGTATAACAGACTGGAGAAAGAAGAAAGAAATAGCAGGTGGGGGAATCCTAATGGATCATGGTTGGCATAACATATATTTTGTGAATTCTATTGTAAAAGAACAGCCTGTTTATGTGAGTGCCAAAATGAAGTATTTAAGCTCTCAAAAAGGCGACTTGGAAGACGAGGTAGAACTTAATATCAACTACAAAAATACAAAAGTAAGTGTTTTTCTGACATGGAGGGCAGAGTGCAGGAAAAACTTTGGTTTTATTTGTGGAGACAAAGGAAAAATCTTTATAAATGACGATCATATCATACTCAGAAACAATGGTTCGATGTTAAGATACAATTTTGGTCTGCCTTTGTCCAAAGGTTCTCATCACTTGGATTGGATGATTCCTGTGATAAACAACTTTTTTGACGAACTAATAGGGAAGAAAACCAAAGGAGAAAATATCAGAGAAGCAGCCCAATGTCTTTATCTTATTTCTCTTGCCTATGAATCCCACAACAATGGCTGCTCCTCTGTAAAAGCCTATAATATATTCAATGAATAATCAAAAGTACTTCCAAATCGAGGGGGTGGTTAATGCGTCCTTTAATGGTGCATGGGAAAAGGTGGGTGGAATTCCTTTAGTTGGCAGAAACCTGTATTACCTGAATAAATACGGGATAAAAAAGATAACAGTGCTTGTTCCTCCAAATAAAAAGCTACCAGATCTTAAGAAATGGGAGGGCAATTCAAGAGTAAGTTATATAAAAAAAGAAGGAACACTTTTTTATTATCTATCTCAGATAAAAGCAGAAACGATCTTTTATCTGGATTCTTCCTTTCTTTTTGATGAGAGAATTATAGAGAAGATCTTAAATTCCTCCCCAAATACTATTTTTTTAAGAGATCTGACAGACAAAACCTTAGATAAGATCTTAATAGGTCTTTTGAACAGAACAGCAATAAACATATGGGAGAGTAATGGCACTTATGAGCTTTTTTGCAAAAGTAATATCATATACTTGGATGATATAGAACCTTACTCTGAGGAGATAAGAGGAGAAATAAAGCCATACGCAATATATGTGGGAGACAAAAGAGATGCAAAACAAGCTACTCGGTTTCTTATAAAAAGCATGCAGAAGAAGGTAATGGACCTTCCTGCTGAATATCTTGATCCTATATTTGAAAACTGTCTTACAGCTTTATTATGCAATACCCCAATCACACCTAATATGGTAACTGTATTTTCTTTTTTTATAGCCACGGTGATAGCTTTTCTATTTTACCAAGGACATTTTGTTGTAGCGGCATTTTGTACCTATATTGTAGAAGTATTAGATGGCGTGGATGGAAAGTTAGCACGAACAAAACTCGAATTTAGTCGGTTTGGAGAATACGAATGCCTTGTGGACTATTTTTATGAAAATTTGTGGTATATTACCTTAGGTTTGGGTTTAAGGAAAGTATATCACAAAGACTTAGCATTGCTCTGTTCTGGAATAATGGTCTTTTGCGACACTGTTGACAACATTATCTATACTCTTTCTATGAAATGGTTTAATAAAAATCTGGATCTGCTTTCTCCTTTTGATATGAAGTTCAGGAAAGTGGCTGGACGCAGAAACATATATTGTTTTATGTTTATGATTGGTTTTTCTCTCGGATACTATATGCAGACCTTTGTGGCTACATCTATATGGGCATTTATTACGGTAATGGTTCATACCATAAGGTTAATTCAGTACAAAAGGACGGTTAGATGAAAAGGTTTCATTTAATTGTGATACTTATTGGCCTTTTAATCCTCTTTTTTTTAATCTGGAAGATAGGCTTAAAGGAAATCCTTCATAACTTCAAAATATTAGGTTGGGGTCTCATACCTATTGTACTATTAGAAGGTATAGCAGACATCTTCCATACCTTCGGATGGAAAGCGTGTCTTACAAATCAACTGAAAAAACTTCCTTTTTCTAAGATATTTTGTATAAAGCTTGCGGGTTCATCAATTAATTACTTGACTCCCACCCTTGATTTGGGAGGAGAGGTAACCAAGGGCACACTTCTTGCCGTAGATCATAAAGGCCCTGAAATTGCCACAGGTCTTATTATAGATAAGCTTTCTTTTGCCTTATCAAAACTTCTTTTTGTAGTAATAGGTTCTCTCACTCTTCTCTGGAGCATAGATATATCTTCTGCTTTAAGGGCAGGAATATTCGCAGGAAGTGGAATATTGGGTGGTGGTATTGTTGGTTTTTTAGTTGTGCAGAGGTCTGGAAAACTGGGCGCTATTGTGAGATGGCTTGAACAGCACAACTTGGGTGGAAGTTTAATAAAAAAGACTTCTGAACATATAACCCAGATAGATAATGAACTGAAAAGGTTTTATAAAGAACATCCCTATAACCTGCCTATTTCTATGCTGTGGCATTCCATAGGATTTGTTTGTGGTATAATCCAATGCTGGATATTTTTATGGGTTTTGACAAAAGAAAGCTCTATCTCAGTTGCTGCAGGCATATGGCTTTTGGGTACATGGATAGATCTTGTAGGATTTGCTATTCCAAGCCATATAGGAGTTATAGAGGCTGGAAGAGTAGTTGTATTTAAAGTAATGGGATTTGAGGCATCCTTGGGGCTCGCTTTTGGGCTTGCTTTAAGGATCGAACAGCTTTTCTGGGCAGGGGTTGGATTATTGATTTATATGTGGTATCTGTTTAAAAATTCTGCTCTTAGGGGGGAAAGATGATCAGATTTAAGGCGTTTTTTTTGTTTTTTGCTTTTTTCTCTTTCGTTTCCTGCGTTTTCGCATTTCAGGGAGACGATATATTAGGTAAATGGATCACTTCGGACAAAGACGCGGTAATAGAGTTTTACAAATGCGGGAATAAATACTGCGGCAAGATAGTATGGGCAAAAGAGCCAGACAAAAAAGACATACACAATCCTGATCCATCCTTGAGAAATAGACCCCTTTTAGGAGCGACAATACTGGAAGGTTTTGTATTTAATGGCAAAGATGAATGGGTGGGAGGACGCATATATGATCCCGACAATGGAAAGAAATACAAGTGTAAGCTGATGATGAATTCTCAAGATGTTCTTGAGGTTAGAGGGTATCTTTTGGTTCCTTTTCTCGGAAAAACAGTGGAATGGAAAAGAATAAACGAATTTTCCAACTATTATAAAGGAGGAAGAAGCCATGATTAGAAAGATCAATGCGATAGTATTTTTGATTGGCTTTATTCTTTGTTTTTCTTTTTATGGCTTTTGTGCAGAAAAGAGCAAGAAAAAGTATGTGTTTACCCTCAAAGATCTTATAAAAAGAGCTATAGCTTATAGTCCCGAGATAAATGAAAGCAAGATGGAAATTTTAGCGTCTCAAATGGATTTAGAACAGGCAAAAGCTGCCTATTTTCCCAGATTAGACATAAAAGCAATAGCAGGACCTGTGGAAGATGCAGATGAACCAATAGTCAGAAGAGTGGGCAATAGCAACATATATAAAATCCACGATCCCTATAATGGTGGGATAGGCGTGTTTGCACGGCTGGATTTTACCTTGATTCAGCCTCTTTATACCTTTGGAAAACTTTACAACTACAAACAGGCCGCCTTTTATGGAGTGAAGACTCAGGAATTTGAAGTCCTTAAAAAAAAAGATCGAAATCGCTTTAAGGGTAAAACAGCTGTATTATGCACTTCTAATTTCAAGACAAGGCATACATGTAGCAGATGACACA
>CAYMUI010000078.1:0-6176 GCA_964393645.1 uncultured Desulfobacterales bacterium
AGATATAGTGATCACCACTTCCCACAACGACTTCTATTTCACCATCTCCATCTATGTCTCCAAGTGCTGGAGAAGAATATACATTACCTCCCGTTTTAAATTTCCATTTGAGCTTTCCTTTTTTTCCTGAAATAGAATAGATATAATTGTCCCAACTTCCCACAACAACTTCTATTTCACCATCTCCATCTATGTCTCCAAGTGCTGGAGAAGAATATACCCAATTTCCTGTTTTAAACCTCCACTTTAGCTTCCCATCTCTCCCTGAAAGACAATAAATATAATTATCCCAGCTTCCCACAACGACTTCTATCTCACCATCTCCATCTATGTCTCCAAGTGCTGGAGAAGAATATATGTTATTGCCTGTTTTAAACTTCCACCTTAGTTTTCCTGTATGTGAATCAAGCATGTATACATAACCATTTTCACAACCTACAGCAACATAGCTTTTGTAGACTGTTACTCCACTTAAGTCTATATCTCCTCCATCAGGGGAGCTGAATGACCAGAGGAGTTTTCCAGAGGCATTATAAACATAAAGCTTGTCATAAGAATCAGGACCATCTTTGTTTCCCTTTGTCGCATGATATACTTTATTTTCGGTTATAAGAGAGTGATTGGTATCCCAGTGATTATACTTTCCTACATATTTTTGCCATCTTAGTTTAAAAATTTCTATAGAGTGAGCTACATTGGAGAAAAAGATTAAAATAAAAAAGATTATCCATGTCTTTTCCCACATTTTACTGTTTTTGTTTTTTATTTCTCAGTATCAAAAATATCTATTTCCCTTATGGAAGTCAATAAACACGGGAGCTTGGTTGAAAAATACTTTTATGTCAGAGTTAACCGCTAAAAAAATAGAACCTAAAGAAAGGGGGAAGACCACGAAAGAAGATCTCTCTTTACGAAAACATTAAGAATACTGTAAAAGGAATGATCGAGGCATTAGCTGAAGAAAGAAAAATTTACTTGGAAGAGCACCCTGAAACTAAAGCCAATAGCTACTACTCAAGAGGTTTTACAACTAAATACGGAAAAATCGAAAATCTAAAAGTGCCCAAAGTCAGACAAAAAGGTTTCAGAGAAAGATCATTCCTGAAAGAAAAAGAGCTTTCTTTGACTTGGAAGTGATTATACTGGTTCTGTTGACTTCAGGATCAAGTGTAAGAAAAATGACAGGTTTATAGAAACCATCCACGGTTTATAGAAAAAGAAAGCTTTCAGAAGAATAAAGAAAGCTTTCAGAAGAATACTTTGCTATCTATCTGGATACATATTTCTTTCTGGAGGAAATGTAGAGAATGAGAGAGACGGAACAAGGAAAATACTTGGTTTTTGGAGCTAATAATTTGCTTTTCGTATAATTATTGACAAAGTTTTGCATAACCATAGGAGTATTTCCAGCGGGCGTCGGATAAGGAAAGCTATAGCTATATCCTGCAGCAGGCAGGAGCTAATATATAATATGTATGTTAATATATTTTAAGCTCATTTTAGTTTAAAAAGTTGTATTTTATTTAAAATCTTGTTGAAATTTTTGGGTGGAATCCCGAGTATGATAAAGCTTCCGTCTCTACCCATTCTTACTTCTATGTCTCTTCTCTTTTCTTTTAAGACCCACTTCCACGAACAATACACATCACTGAGAAACAGGATTCGCTGATTTGACGAACCCCTCCACATCTCTCCGTGATCCAGCGATTCGATGTATGGGCCGTCCACGAGTATGTCTGTATACCTTAAAAGCTTTTTCATAAGAGGATGCCCACATTTCAGAAGCTCTTCGTAATAGTATCCAGTGTATAGCATGGTGGTAAGACCTGCTTTTTTTAGCATTTCAAAAAGCTGAGACAACGCCATGAATTGTAGTGCTGGTTCACCGCCAAAGACGGTTACTCCTTCGATCCCGTCTATGGAGCAAATGAATTGAAAAAGCTGGCTTACTTCTATCCACATCTTTTTCTGGATGGGCTGCATTTCAGGGGTGATACATCCCTTGCACCTCTTTAAACAGCCCTGAACCCATATCGCCGTTCTTTTGCCTGGCCCGTCAACTTCTGTAATGGGCCACAGATAGGCAAGATTTAAGTAATTGGGATTATTGTAAATTTTGGGTATGTGGAGCATAAGGAATAAGCTCGAGCAAAGTAATCCTTCTTTCTTGCGCAATGGCCAGCATGTCATAAGCACCATCTTTGCCAAGGTTTAAAAGATCAACGATGTCTCCACCTGTCATAAAATCCTGTAGGGTTTCCTGAGATAGATGCGATGTTATATCTACTGGACTTGGATCTTCTGGATTGACGACATATACCCGGTTTTCTACTGCTACTACAAATGCTCTGATAGAATAGAGATATGTAAAGCAACAAGGTTGAGTAAACCCTGTTCCCCCCACGGCCCCTACAATACGCTCTAAGTTTTCGTTTTCATACTTGTGTATTTCCATACTTTTATTCTGATTATCACACGCAAGGATGTATATGGTAGATCCCTTCACGCACACATCCACTACGGGTTTAGAGAGACGCTTGCAAAGTATTTTTAAGATGTTTATTTTTTGATCCAGATCTTTTAGTCTTATTTTGTTTACCTGTCTTAAATTAAAGGGAAGTGTTACGAGTGTAGTGGTTAAATAAACCCTGTTTCCCGTATCCTTGTATGTGGCAGGCGAATCTTTTGATTTGCGAAAGGTTTTTATTAACTTTCCTTTTGTTTCTACCAAGAGGTATTCATTTATTACATCTATTCCGCGTATCTCCATGTCAGCAACCTCTTCATCACGAGTCGCTATGTCTTTTAGAAATACCGTGTTTGTTTTTTCCCCCGTGCCAGAAATAAACCATACCTGTTGCGAGGTAAAGTAGCCGAACTTATGCTCAGGATTTGAGGAAAAGAATAAACCTATGATAGGCTCCGAAATTCGCTCATCAACCACGGTTGAAGACACTGAAAGTATGTTCTCTTTTGTTTCCAGTAAAGATTTATCAAAATCTACATACTTTTGTATAAAGTCTTTTTTCTCTTGGTCAATAGAGCCCAGAAAATCGTTTATGTCTTTAAACGCCTCGGTTGGGTCCGTTATTATGAGAATACGAGGATATACTTCGTGCGGCGGAGATTGGATGCAAAGCCTGTCATCTCCTTTTTTAATTGCTCCATGTGTGCAATAAAACCAGACAGTGTTTCTACTTCTGAGTTCTGGAAACAGGATGCAAAACTGCTCACAAAGAGGAACACCGCATTCAAAACGGCATGGCACGATGTCACTGATTCTGTCCTCACTACAAAAGAAAATCAGTATTTTCGCAAAAAAATGTTTTGCACTGTTCATCTTCATCCTGACCCTTGAATATTGCAAATGTGATCAAGAGGTTACAGAGCTCCCTAAATTCGTCGTGTGTTTTTTTAAGCCTTTTTCTTAAAAATTCTTCGGTAAATCTGCGTGGTTCGGCATCTTCCCTGCTTTTGGCTTTAAATACATTCCAGAGATCCTGGACCATGCTATCTTTCAGACGGAAACGCTCCCCTTCCAGACAGAACATACCGTAGGCTTTTCTGTTTTTGTCAAAATTTAAATCCCAGCTTTTCTCTTGTATAACACTCATTATGTCCAGAGAATCTCCCCGATGACTCAAACCCGTCAGAATCAGATTTTTTTCGTGCTGACCAAGCTCTTCCAGTTCCTGAGCACTGAGCCCTTCTTTTGTCTGGAAGTAAACCTTTCTGTATGTCTCTGGCAAAAATTCGTAAAGTTCTGTGTTAAGTCCGATTTTGCCCTCTTCTTCGTGAAAAAAACCTGTTCGTCGAGCTAAGGCAAAAAAGCTGTCCAGATTTTCCTTGCTGTTATCCATGCTTTCAAACCGTAAAATATCGTTGGCAATTTGGATTGGTCTTTTTTGAGTTCTGATGAGTTTTCTTTTCCATTCAATAAGAGGTTTAATCCAGATACATTTTGCTTTTACAAGTTTTGGAGTATCAAAGAAAACTATATTTTTATTAAGATCTTGCTGTGAAATTCTGAGTGACTTTATTAACTTGTCTTTTATGAGAGAAAACTTACCCTCTAAGAAAGAGACCATTTCTTCAGCAACTTTCCAGGCCTCTTTATTGTGAAACACAAGAGGAACAAACGGTGAAGACGGAGTAATTGGATTTTTAGCCCTGCTTCCTTCTATCTGCTGTTCAATGTCATTTAAAATAGTTTGCAAGTCGTGTTCAACAACAGAGTCTAACAGTTGTTGAGTGGAAATGTGTTCCCTTATTATCCATTCGTCTTCTTTTTCTTCTATTGCCCCGGTTTGCTTAACTACTTTTGGGTAGAGTTCAAGTTCACTGACAATATTCTCAGTGTGTTGCCGATAAGCACTCAGGTCAGGAAAAGTTTCAACCTCTTCTTTCAGATTTTGCATGATTCTTCTAAACTCTTTTAGTAAGTAGTGTAAGCTGTAATAGAGATTTAAGAAGGAAAAAATATTTTGAAGCAGTTTTTTCGCTGTTCTGACAGGGTTCTTTATTTTGAAGATCAATGACGGGATTCTTCGTGGCAGAGAAAAGCCTGCAAAGTGTCTTAATCCCCAGATACAGTTAATTACTTCTAAGGACTTTCTCAACAGTGAAAAGAAATTCTGATAAGCTGTTCTACATCTTGAAGGATCAAGGCAGTGTAAATTCTGCCGGGAGAGTATATACCTTAGCTCCTCATCAAATTCTCGCTCCAACCTTCTGTTAACCTCTGCGATTCTTCTAACAGCATATCTCTTTGTCTGCCAGAGCCTGTGCATTTTACCAATCCACCCTGATTGAAATGCTTCGTCCATTCTTCTTTGAAGCTCCCGCAGTATTTCCTCAATCTGCTGTTCAATAGAGCTTACTGTTTGGTTTTCCCAAAGTTTAGAATCAAATGGAGGAGACTTTTCTGGCTGGTAATTATCCAGGTTTATGCTGGCCTCAAAGGGCTGGATTTTAGGCGTAAAAAAAGTGGGAATAAGCTGTTTGAATCTTTTAAAGGTCTCTATTATTTCTTTAGAAAGAGAAACAGGCTCTCCAAATTCTCTGTTAAATTCGGCGTCCTCTAAATGATCGGGATTAAAGACCTCGGCTACATTTTCATAGTCTTCACCTCTTCTTCCACAACCAAAAAGGGCTATGATAGACTGTGATTCGAGTCTAAAGTCTTTCTGTCCTAGCGCGCTTTTTATTTCTTCGTTTAGTTTTTTTAAGTAGTCTTCATATGTAGTCTGGGGATTCTCCCACCATCCTTTCACGCATTCTGGTAGTTTAGGACTTTGATTTTCTCTTTCTATCTCTTTAGCCACAATCTTGCCCGCTACATCTGCTAACATTTTCCGGTAAATAGAATTTATGTTTGTGTATTCAAAGCTTACTTCTGATAAAAAAAACAGTATGCCATCCTGACTGAGAGAAGCTTCGGATAGCCAATGCTTAAGTATAGAGATCTGAACCTCGAGTTCTCTGTCCTCCTCCTCTGGAGCAAAGATTATTAGCTTCCTGTTTTGCTTAACGGCACATTCAATCGTTAAACACAACTTAGAGTAGACTTTCTTTACTTCGTCACAACAGTAGTCATAACAACTGGGAGGAAGCGTGAGCAAGATAACGGTTGCATTGCTGGTGTTAATTGGAAGGTCATCCTCTTTACACACATCCACCAACAAAATCCCCTTATTCATCTCTTAGTATCTTAGGAAGCTCTGATTCAGAAAAATGGTATTGTGCTGCTTCTTTACACAGTTTTAGAAAGCAGGCAAGCAAGTCAGGATTCCGACAGAACTCTTCTATTTCCTCTTCTTTACTGATCTTTTTTAACGGCATATTTTCCGCATCTGCTTTTATGTTGTAAAAGTTCTTGCTCAAAAATTCTCGCCATTCTGGAAAAGCATTGTCAGGTGCAATGTGAATCTTACCTTGTTTTATCTTGATATGCTCTGTTGAAGGCCCTTTTTGCAAAATAAGGTCCAGAACTTTTTCAAGGTCATTCTTATTTATATACCCATGCAATTCTTTTGAAAGATTTTTGTCTTGTTCACTTATATTATTAGCATACTTTCTTAAAATACGAGAGAGCAGAAACTGTTTAAAGGCGTAATTTTCGGCCAGCTCCACTATTTCGTCTTTACTCATGAAGCGTTCCTCATAGATATCAAAAT
>CAYMUI010000079.1:0-26839 GCA_964393645.1 uncultured Desulfobacterales bacterium
GCTCAGGTGCCGTAAGGCTTAATAGGGAAGCTGGTGAAAATCCAGCACCGGCCCGCGGCTGTGACCGGGGACGAAAGCCACACAAAGCCACTGGAAGGCGTTAAGCCTTCTGGGAAGGCGTGGTGAGTAGGATGATCCGGGAGTCAGAAAACCTGCCTGAGCAGACATAGGCGTCAGATCTGTCGGGGATAGCAGATCTGAGCCACTGATCCTGTGGGATAAAACGGGAATCCCTGGATCGGATTTTTCCGGTTCAGGGATTTTTTTATGACAAATAAAAACAAAGGAGGTTACCATGAACAGGAGCATGTGTTACAAAGCGGGTATTTCACTTATGATTCTGTTGTTTTTTGTTTCTGTCTCTTTTGCCCAGCCGATTCAAAAACCTATTTCCTTAGAAGAGATGGTGGTAACTGCGAGCAGAACAAAAGAAGAAAAGAAATACCTTACCTCTAATGTGACCATAATAGACAAACAGGAGATAGAGAGATCTTCTGCACGCGATCTTGGAGAACTTCTTGCAGAAAAAGGAATCGGACATATACACAAATATCCTGGCACACTCACCAGCGTTGGTATAAGAGGTTTTAGGACTGATACAACAGGAAACGATCTTCAAGGACATGTTCTTGTGCTTTTGGATGGAAGAAGAGCTGGCACAGGAAACCTTGCCAAGATACTGACCAAAAATATAGAAAGGATAGAGATTATAAGAGGGCCAGGATCAGTACAATACGGATCTGCTGGAATAGGCGGGATAATCAATGTAATAACAAAAAGAGGTAAAGGAAAACCAAAAGCATCTTTGAGCGGACTGTTTGGAAGTTTTGGCTATGAAGAAGGAACAGCAGAATTTTCTGGAAAAAAAGGTAAATTTGACTGGTCTGCAAGTGTCACCGTAAATAAAATGGACGACTATAGAAGTGTAGATGGCAAGTATCACAACTCAGGATATGACAAGAAGCAGTCCATAAGTATTAATGCAGGTTATGAATTTTTGCCACAGAACAGGATCAGTATAATATACCACTACTTTAAGGTAGATCATCAGGGAAGTCCGGAATATTTTACCCGAAACGATCTGGATGACTATACAGACAAGAGAAACGAGTCTGTGGATTTTATATATGAAGGCGCAATACCGGATCTGAATCTCATCTCGTGGAGGATAAGGTACTTTAAAGGGCAGGACAAAGACAGATGGGTAAGCCCAGCAGTAAGCGATCCTACAGGTTGGGATGTGTGGAGTCCGTACAACAAACAGACCACTGATCAACAAGGGGTTCAGGCACAGCTCACTTTGGATTGGAAGTGTATAAGCTTGGTCGCAGGATATGACTGGGTAGATTATGATGTGGAAAATGCCGTGTGGAATCCTAAGCAGACCTCATACAAAAATCCTGCTTATTTCTTGCTTTCAAAACTGCTTCTGCTCAACAACAGACTAATACTAAAAGGGGGATTCAGGTTTGACGAATATACCCTTGAGGTAGAGAAAGGTCAGGGAAGAGAAGAATATGACAACCATGTGTCACCAACATTTGGGATAGCGTATCTTATTACAGACAACATAAAGCTAAGGCTAAACTATGGTGAAGGCTTCAGGATGCCGTCTGCTCAGCAGATGGCAGCAGACTATGTGGTATGGGGAGTGAGGACTAAAGGAAACCCTGACCTTGATCCCGAAAAGAGCGAAACCTACGAGGCAGGCTTTGATATTTCTTATCCTTGTTTTGACTTTTCGTTTACATACTTTCACACCAGGTTTAAAGACAAGATAGAAGGTCCTTTCTTCTCAGCTACTTTAGGCTACAATACATGGGAAAATATAGGAAGTGCTGTTATTGAAGGAGTGGAAGGAAGCTTCTCTTTTGACATTGCTTCCTATCTGGGGTGGGGATTTGAACTGAAGCCTTACGCTAACTTTGTTCACTATACCAGATACGAAGATCTCACCAATGACAGGGATCTTTACTATGTGTCAGATTCCTATGTTTCCTATGGAATCAGCTTTTCTGGAAAATACGGGATCGTCGCCAACTTGAACCTTTCTTACACAGGAGAGCAAACTGTTCAGGACTGGTCCAGGGGAATATGGCCGGCACCAGTGGTAAAAAAAGGTGGTTTTACGGTGGCTGACTTTACCATCACGAAAGAGGTTTTTAGAACAAAGTACGGGAAATTCGGTTTAAGAGGAGAAATAAGAAATCTATTTGACAAGGACTACGAATATGTAAAAGGATACCCGATGCCAGAAAGAAGCTTTTTTATCGGTCTGAAGTTTTCGCTTTAAAGGGTTAAAGATATGCTGTTTTTTCGAACAAAGATTGTGTGGATGCTCTGGTTTTTCCTTTCTTTTTCTGGGCTTTCCTGGGCAAAACCGGTTTTGTTCGTGTACGGAGACCCAGACACATGTTCTATGTGGAAGGCTTCCGTGAAAACGATGGAGGTGGATCTGTACTGCTACAGAGGGAATCCGTATAAAGACAGCTCATCTATTAAAATCTTTTCAAAGATTTCTCCCAGCATAATACTTTTTCCTGAAAAACTAAAACTGCTTTTCGGAAGAAGGGCATTTACAGGCTCTGTTTTGGATCTGCACCTGCTGGACTCCTCTATCCCTCCTCATTCTTACTGCTACAAGATAGCAGAAGGGCTATGTCTTGGCATATGGGCAGGAGCTTCTCACAAAGACAAAGCGCTTTCCTTGGTAAGAGAAATAAGCAGGCGCGTGGACAAAAGTATCCTCAAGCGCGTGAAAGATTACCCTGTTTCTGGATGGTGGCTCTTTCAGTTAAAGAAGTCCGAGTCTTGTCTAAGATCTGAGACTTTGGTCAATTCGCCCATCAGCTACATAAAGGCCAAGATAATGAGGTTCTATCAAGATGGTATTCCTGCAAAGGTTTTTGTTGCAAAGCTGCCTAAGAAGACGGCAATTCTTTCCACACTGGAAGGATTTAAGTTTGCAACTGCTGTAGGAAATTACTATCTTTATCCTGTGCTTTGGAAATGCTGTGAGAAGGCAAAAAGACTGAAAAAAAGATTTTCTGTTAGAATTGGCTTAGACGAAAAAGATGTTTCTCTTCTTTTTACAGGTGTGGACATGGATAACATCGCATTTCACACAGAGGTGTGTAAAGACATTAAGGTGTGGGTTGCTGTAACCGCTGGTGTTTTCGGAAACGCAATGAGAGCGGGTGTTGATAAAGGATGCTGGCTTGAGACAGAGAAGGGATGGGAAAGGATCGGCACGATAAATATCCTGATATTTGTGAACAAAAGACTAACGCAAGGCGCTCTTGCCTCTGCAGTAATAAGAGCTACGGAAGCAAAGAGCGCAGTACTTCAGGAACTTTCCGTAAAAAGTACCTACAGTCCTAACCTAATAGCAACGGGCACGGGAACAGATAATGTGGTTGTGGTATCGGGTTATTCGGGCAGACTTACTTCCACCGGAGGTCATACTGTTATTGGTTATATGATAGCAAAGTCTGTTAGGAAGGCTCTGTTTAAGGCAATATGTCTGCAAAATGGGATATGCAGGTTTTCTAATATAGCCACACAAGGGGTTGACAATTAGTACACAGATTGTTATGTATCTTCTGCAAATTTAACTTGTAGCAAGAAGCTACAACAAAGCCAGGAAGGCTTGAGAGCCGAAAGGCTTAAGCTTTCCTGGCTTTTTTGTTGAACCCAAGTAAAGGCCACGAAGCCTTCCCAGGAAGGGAGGGGCAAAGTGGCCTTTTGTTTTTAAGATTTAGCAAGGAGGAGAAGAGATGAAATCGCTCAGGTTTGTTATTCTCATAACGACAATTTTACTTCTTCCTTTTAGCGTTGGTTTGGCTGAAGAGAAGGTCACGAAACTGAAACCTATTGTAGTAACAGCTCCGAAGGAAAAAAGGGAATTAGAGCATGTTCCTGGAAGCACTGTGGTGATACCAGAAACAGAAATAAAACTTAGGAACATTTTAAATCCAGCCAGAGCCTTAGAACAGGTTCCCGGAATATATGTAAAAATAGGAAGAGGCCCGCTGATATCCAACAACCAAAGTATCAATATCAGAGGGATGGCAGAATATAGATGTCAAATCCTAAGAGACGGGCACAGAATCAGTTCTTCTTTTTATTCAGAGATGAAATCGTGGAACCAGATCCCGATAGATGACATCGAAAGAATTGAGGTTATCAAAGGCCCATATTCTGCTCTCTATGGTGGCTGGAACGCCTTGGGCGGTGTTGTAAACCTTGTAACCAAGATGCCAGAGAAACGGCGGCTTTATTTAAGAACTTTTTATGGCACAGACAGACTTCGGGGAGTTACGGTAACTTATGGCAATAAGTTCTTTGATAAGCTGTCTCTCTATGTCTCCTACAACTGGGAAGAAACAAAAGGATATGTAACAGACTACATACTCAAATCTGCCAGTGATGGAGCAGGCAAAATACCTGTTATTGGCTACGAAAAGACAACTGACAGCAGAGGAAACATCAAATACCTTATTGGTGACAAAGGTGATTACATAATCCGAAATTGGAGCATTTTGGCTAAGCTCAGGCTTTACCTTCCACATGACTCAAAACTTACCCTTACCTTTAATCCATATCGTTACTGGGAGCACTACGATAGACCACATACTTACTTGAGAAATGCCATAACAGGGAAGCCTGTCTGGGAGGGAAATATCACCTTTAATGATGGAGGACCAAAAAACATAACCCTTAGAGCAAAGGACTTTATAACTCGCAGTCTGCCTCGTCGTCTTTACAGATACGCTCTGGATTACGAGATTCCGTTTTCACCAAAAAATACCCTGCGATTAAGCTACGAACTGAACGACGAAAGATGGGAAAGAAGATTTGGTCCTTATCTTGACAAAGAAGCCACCTTTTCAGGCGGTCCTGGTAAGTACCAGAGGAATCCTAAAAGCATGAGCTGGAGGATTCGTGCAGAGTGGAGCTTAAAAGAGATTTGTGGCTTCAATAACCTTACTCTCGGTACAGAGTACTATGAGGAAAAAGGTGGAAGAAAAAGATGGCAAATCTCTGACTGGAAAGATGAAGACACCAAAGTTGGCGTTATTTCAGAAAGTTGGGGAAGAAACAGAATAGCCTCCTTTTTTGCTCAGGATGAAATAACACCTCTTCAGTCTCTTACTATTTACTTAGGAGGACGCGTTGATTACTGGAGGATTTTTAATCGATGGCACTGGGACAAATACACAGGCTATCATCCTGCTCCTGACAGAGAGCAGAGCTATTTCAGTCCAAAGTTTTCCATTAAATACAAACCCTTCAACATAACCACACTCAGATTCTCATTTGCAAAGTCATTCAGTGCCCCGATGCTTCATGACCTTGTAGGAGGATATTCCAAAGGGCCCCATCATGTGCGTTTACCAAGTCCTCACTTGAAACCAGAAAAGGTGACATCCTGGGAAGTGGGTGCAGATCAGGAAATCAGATTGTATGGTAAAAAGATTCTGCTGACATGCACATACTTTGAGCATCACATATACGACCTCAGGTATAAAAAAAGCTGGACTCAGGGAGGCATAACATATGAAGTATTTGAAAATGCGGATAAAGGAAGAATAAGGGGTATAGAGTTCGGGATTGAATCCCAAATAACATCATTCCTCAAGGCATATCTTAATGGAACATATCAGGACGCAAAGATAACTAAAAATGAGCTTAAAGTAGAAACAGAAGGCAAACGCATAACCGATGTTCCACAAAAGATGGTCAACTTTGGTCTTTTGGCCTATTACGGACCTTTTAAAGGTTCTATCAGTGGTCACTATGTGGGGAAGGTTTATCACGATGAACTGAACAGAGACAGAGAAAATGATGTTTACGGTTCTTATGATCCCTATTTTGTGTTGGATGCAAAGGTAAGTTATGAGTGGAAAGGCTTAGAGTTTTCTTTTGCCGTAGATAACCTCCTTGACGAGGATTACTATCAGAGCTGGAAAGCTCCGGGCAGGTATTTTATTGGGCAGATAGCATATAAGTGGCAATAAAACCAACAAAATGGGGCGTGGAAAAAATTGTGATAAGGGAGGTAGAAATATGAGACGGTTTAAGTTTAATATGCTTTGGATTTGTTTAGCCTTGGTTTTGTCTTTGATATCGTTTAACAGATTGAATGCTCATGATCTATGGATTAATGTGGAAGACTATACCCCTGATTTAGGAACTCCTCTGTGGATTACTCTTGGATATGGTCATTATTATCTTTGCCCTGGCACAGAGTTTATAGAGAAACAGTATCGAGGCAAAGTCTTTCTTATTGATCCTGACGGAAGAAGACTAAAACTAAAGGCCATTGATAGCTGGGGTTATGAAAGTGGTGCTCTCCAAAAGAAAGGAACTTACCTGATAGCAACAACAAAAAAAGGAATGTTTTTTACCAAGACCACTGAAGGCTACAAAAGAGGCAGATCAAAGAAGGGGTTAAAAAATGTGATAAGCTGCACCTATTCTGCTAAGTATGCCAAGGCTATAGTAAATGTCGGAGGAAGTGGGGGAAATATCTTTTCCAAGCCTGTCGGACATAAACTTGAGATCATTCCTTTAAAAGATCCCGCAAACTTAAGACAAGGAGATTATCTCCCAATAAAGGTTATTTACAATAACAAACCTCTCAAAACCGAGGTCTTTGCCACTTATGCAGGGTTTTCTTCAGACAAAAGTGTTTTTGCCTATGCTACCAGAACTGATGAAAGAGGTACAGCAGAGATAAAGATCATAAGGTCAGGAATTTGGCTTGTAAAAGTGGGTCATAAGGTTCCTTATCCGGAGCCAGATGTTTGTGATCAATATTCATTTTCAGCTACTTTGACCTTTGAAGTGAAATAAAATAATTTTTATCCACGCCCCATTCTACTAAACTATGTGCGTGGGAAGAGAGATGGTAAAAATTTTAATATCTTTGGTTGTGTTTTATTCCTTTTTATGCTCTATTTCTGAAGCACATGGAGTAAAGGGAAGTGTCGGAAAGGGCGGAATAGTTGTTGTAGCTGAATATGACACAGGAGAGCCGATGAGCTACGCAAAGGTAGAGATATTTTCTCCTAATTCGAAGCTTCCTTTTCAATCAGGAAGGACAGATAGAAACGGTCGTTTTTGTTTTTTTCCTGACAGCCCAGGAAAGTGGAAGGTAATAGTTGATGACGAGATTGGCCACAGGCTCGAACTTGAGATTCCAATAGATAAGAGTATGAATTTAAAAAAAAGAGAGCTTGTAAAAGATAACCATTTACCAATTCCTGTTAGGGCCTTAATGGGGCTGTCTTTTATCTTTGGAATATCTGGAATATTTTTTTGGTGGAAAGGACTTAAAAGATGGTAAGAAAGCTTATCATACTGACGGTCTTTATTGCCGGCATCATCACTGCCGATGCATTTTCAAAGGATATTTCATCTGAGGCGAGCAGATATGTAAAGGAAGCGATAACAATAAGGCAGAACACTCAGAAGGAAGAAGACAACTACTTTAAGGAAAGAGAAAAACTTATGGCCAAGTATGAAGCGTTAAAAGAAGAGAAAAGCAGAATTTTAGAAGACATAAAAGGGTTAAAGGAAGAAGTAGAGTTACACAAAGAATCTATCAGAAAGATAGAAAGCGATATATCAAAGATAGATAAGATAAAGGAGCAGATATATCCTTTCTTAAAGAAGACATACGAAAGACTTGAAATGTTTATAAAGGAGGATCTGCCTTTTTTAACAAAAGAGAGATACAGAAGAATAAGAAATCTTCATAAAGTCCTATCCTCCACAGATATAAGTATTGGAGAAAAGTACAGAAAACTGATGGAAGCTCTCTTTATTGAAGCAGAATATGGAAACACCATAGAAGTTTATCAGGACAGGATAAAGGTTGAAAATGAGATCATATATGCAAATATTTTCAGGCTTGGAAGGGTTTGCCTGTTTTTTCAATCCTTAGACAAAAGCACAACAGGATACTTTGATCCTTCTTCTGGCTGGAGAAAGCTTCCTAAAAGGTATAACAAAAGTATAAGCTTAGCAATTGAGATAGCAAAGAAAAGGCGACCTGTGGAGCTGATAGAACTTCCAATAGGAAGGATAAGAAGATGAAGTTTATGATATTTTTTATACTTTTTACTCTTTTGTCTTCCTTGGCATATTCAAAGGACATGAGGGTCATGGTTATAGAAGCGGAAAAGAAAAAGATCGAGCTTCTCAGGAAAGCAAAAGAAGAGAAGGAAAGGGCCTTAGAAGAGGCGAAACAGACAAGGGAAAGGATACTTAAAGACAGAAAGACTTTAACAGACGCAATAAAAAGATTAGAAAAAGAGATCAGAAGGCTTAGAAAGGAGCAAGAAAGCTTTAAAAGTAAGCTTCAAGAACTTAAGAAAAAGGAAGAGGAGCTTTCTAAGAGAAGAGATGAGGAAGAAGCAGACATACAAGAACTTATAGCGATTATAAGGTCAAATGCAAAAGATTTGAAAGAACTGCTAAATAAAAGTCTTCAGACAGCATTTTTAAAAACACGAAAACAAACACTTGATCCTATAATAAGCAAGCTTGAATTTCCTGGTATGGAAGACATTCAAAAGATGGTAGAGCTTCTGTTTCAAGAGATAGAACTTTCAGGGCAGGTAAGGATTGTGAATGGAAACTTTATTGATCGCTCAGGAAAAGAGACAAAAGGTGAGATCCTGCTTATAGGAAATTTTGAAGCAGCATACAGAAAAGGAAAAGAGACAGGTTTTTTGCTTTATTCAGAGGCAAGCAACAGGCTATTTGCACTGTCAAAGCTTCCTCCAAGAGGAATCGTAAAGAAGATTAACGAATACATGGATGGAAGATCAGAGGCTGTTCCAATTGACATATCAAAAGGTGGGGCAATCAGACAACTGACACACAGATTAAGCCTAATAGAGCAGATTCCAAAAGGAGGCCCAATTGTAATCCCAATAATTTTTATCGGAGCAGTTGCGTTTGTTCTTATCTTGGAGAGATCGATTTATCTATTTTTAAAAGATCTAAACTCAGATCGCCTCATTGACGAGTTTATGCTTTGTTTATCTGAAAGACAGTTTGACAGATGCATAAAGCTCTGTGAAAGAGAGTCAAAAAAGCCAGTGTTTAGAGTTCTTCTTTCTGGAATAAAAGCAATGGATAAGGAAAGAGAAGAAATCGAAAATATTCTTCAAGAAGCAATACTTGGCGAGATTCCTTCACTTGAGAGATTTTTATCCACGATAAGTATGATTGCTGAGATATCTCCTCTTTTAGGGCTTCTTGGAACTGTGACGGGAATAATAAACACATTTCATGTGATTACATTTTACGGAACAGGAGATCCGAGGATGATGTCATCCGGCATATCAGAAGCGCTTGTAACAACAATGCTTGGTCTTATGGTGGCTATTCCTGTGATGTTCTGCCATACGCTTCTTTCACGGAAAGTAGAAAGCATAATTTCAAAGATGGAAAAAAGCGCTGTTTCCTTGGTAAACATACTTTCAGCAAAAGATGGAAGCAATACTTAACTACATATCATCTGGCGGAGTAGTGATGGTCCCTTTAATAGCTGTTTCAACAGTTATGTGGGCTTTTATCATAGAGCGGCTTATCTTCTTTAAAAGACTTTACCAGAACAGCCTGAACAAAAAAGATGCAATGAGATACATAAAAGAGGGAAAGATTCCTGAAAAAGGCGGGATAACAGCTATCTTCATAAGAGAGTTTTTAAAAAGAAAGGTCAACAGAAAAGAGCTGGACTTGGCTGTCTTAGAAGAAGTAAGCATTGCCATTTCTTCTCTTTTAGATAAATACATTCCTTTGATAAAGACCCTTTCGGTAATAGCTCCACTTCTCGGTCTTCTTGGAACAGTAATAGGAATGATAAAAACATTTGATGTAATCTCCATCTTTGGAACAGGAAATGCAAAGGCAATGGCAAGAAGCATTTCAGAAGCACTCATTACAACACAGACAGGCCTTATTGTAGCTATACCAGGTCTGTATATGAGCAGGTTTTTGGAGAGGCGTTCTGAACAAATAAAGCATAAGATAAAATCAACAGCAATTTTTATAAAAAGGCATATGCAATGATAAGCATAAGAAGAGAGAGAAGAAAAAGCACAGAACTAAACATAGCACCACTTATAGACATGGTGTTTATACTGCTTATATTTTTCCTTGTTACAACAAGCTTTGTAAGGGAGACAGGAGTTGACATAAATAGGCCAGTGGCAGCAACTGCACAGAGCAAAAAAGGAACGAACATACTCATTGGAATAACAAAGGATGGAAGGATATACATGGAAAGACGAGAAATTGACATACGCTCAGTAAGAGCAAATGTAGAAAGAGCACTTGCCGAAAATCCAGAAGCAGCAGTAATAATTGTTGCTGACAAAGACAGTAAAACAGGAATAGTAATCAAAGTTATGGATGAGTGCAAACTTGCAGGAGCAAAAAATGTCTCACTTGCAGCCAGAGTTTTACCCGAAGAATAAATGGACTGTGTTAGCATTTTCATTGGTTATTTCAGTTGGACTCAATATGGCTCTTTTTGCTTTTGTTCCGTATCTTATTAAGGAAAGTCCGGAAAGACAGATCTTTTCCGAATACATAAGTCCGGTCAATCTCGTAAGGATAAAAAGACAGGAAGAAGTAAGGAAAAAGAGAAAAGAGCTTGTGCAGAAAGACAGGATAAAAAGAAGCATTTCAAAAAAGATATACATAAGCCCTGAGATAAAGACAAAGTACGATTTTAATCTGGCTTTTAAAATAAACCCAAAACTTCCAAAGATATCAGGAACTGTACCTATTCAGCCTGTTACAAAGCTAAATCTTGCCTTTGGAACAGAGAGAACATTTGCTATGGGAGAAGTGGACTGTCCACCCATTCCCATATTTCAGATACCACCTGTTTATCCTATGTCCGCAAGGCTAAAAGGAATAGAAGGATGGGTAACTGTAAGGTTTGTTGTAAACGAAGATGGAACGGTAAGTGAAATAAAAATTATTAAAAGTCACCCAAAAGGCATATTCGATGATTCTGTAATAAGCTGTGTATCTAAATGGCGCTTTAGACCAGCAACAGTAGAAGGGATAAAGGTAAAGACCTTGGTTGAAACAACAATTCACTTTAAACTGAAATGATTCTGCTCATCCTTACACTTGCTATAATCATTTTCCCTGCCGAGTGCTTTTCAGAATTAGAAAATGTTCCTTTTCCTGCGAGACTTATTATCTACAAAGCACAAAAACTTATGGACGAAAAAAAGTACACAGAAGCAATAGAGGTGTTAAAGAGATTCAAGAAAAAGTCAGAAAAACTAAAACCAGCTGAAGCTGATAAAAAGGGTTACACAAACTATCTAATAGACTTTACCTTAGGAAACTGCTTCTTTATGATCGGAAGGTACCGTGAAGCAAAAAAGTATTACCTGGCTTCAGTAAAGAAAAAGAGCGATTTTTCAACAGGCTGGCTAAACTTGGCACAGTGCTGTTACGAACTAAAAGAGTATCTTTCTGCTGCCGATGCATTTCTAAAAACATATAAAACATCACAGAAAAAAAAGCCCGACTATCTTTACTTTGCAGCAGTTTCATTTCTGAGTGCAGGAAAGCCGTCAAAAGCATTGACTGTGTTAAATCGTTTGCTAAGGATGAACATTCCACTTAAGACCGAATGGAAAGAGGCAATTGCTCATTCGTATATATCTTGCAACAGGCTAAAAGAAGCACTTCCTTTTGTAGAAGAGCTTTCTGAAAGGACAAAAGGGGAAAAAAGAAGACAGTGGCAACAGGTAAGGCTTCACATTTATCTTTCACTTAACATGGACAAAAAAGCTTTGTCATACTTAAAAAGACTGCTTCAAGAGGATCCTGTTCAGCCAAAGTGGTGGAAAGGGCTTGCGTATCTCTATCTAAAGAAAAATCACTACAAAGACGCTCTTTCAGCACTTATCATAAAAGGCTTTCTCGAGCCTCTTACAGATCAGGAAAAAAGAACAGCAGCACAGCTTAGCATGGCAATAGGAATTCCAAAAGTAGCACTTGACTTTTATAAAAGCATCTCAAAGAATAATCCAAGCATTATGTATCACATAGCTATATGCTATCTTAGACTTCACAGACCAGAAGACTCCCTTTGGTATGTAAACAAGGCACTTAAAAAAGATCCTAAACAGAAAAAACTCCTTCTTTTAAAAGGAGAGCTACTCTATCAGCTTAAAAGATACAGAGAAGCTGCTTCTGTTTTTGAAAAAGCGGCAGAAAGCAAAGTAGATCCCGGAAGATGTTATCTTATGGCAGGGTATTCATTCTGGAATGTAAAAGATTTTAAAAAAGCATATCTTGCATTTAAACAGGCAGCAAAGTATCCCTTGTTCAGATCTTCTGCACTAAGAGCTTTAAAACTTATCCGTTCTGCTACGGCTTTAAAAAGATGAATTTTTAAGCTTTGCAAGAGGCACTTAAAGAGCCATAACAAACAGCTTTGAGTAGATCAGTATGGAGGTGCCCACCATGCAAATTCGTCAAATTCTATTCCTAAGGAAATTTCGCCCTTCTTTTGAGATATGTTTCTTACAAACCCACTTACTTTTTGCTCTCCTGGAATGCCAGGAAATTTAAGCATAATTAAGATCCTTTCGTCTTTTTTAAAAGAGCTTTTCTTTAATTTGCTTAAGGGAAATGTTATTCTGCACCCTTTTTTACTTACATCTTTTATTATTCCTTCCACCAGCTCTGACCCATTTTCAGAACTGTATTGCACTTTTGCAGAGACAAAACACTTTATTCTTTTGTAGCTTCTCTGCTCTCTCATCTTCACATATTCTGGATACCTGAGCAGAAGCAATTCCACGGGATGCCTCAGAAGTTCTAAGATACTCGTATGAAATTCGTACACCCCTTCGTTGTTGTGGAAGTATACTGTAAGTTCTTCTGCAGCAGTTAGATTAGTTGTAGGAGCAGTGGTTACCAAATACTTTTCTGGCTTTAATCCTACAAAGAGAGCCTTTTCTACTCTTTTTTCTTTTTCAAATTGCAGGTACAACCAAGAGCCTATTTGGATTCCTGTTTCTTTCAGATTCCGCATGTAAAAAAAATAGCAAAATTTTAAAATTTTTGTCTATTCTTTTTTATGTATCTTTTGAACAATAGACTTGACTACTTGGCTCAGTTGGATTACTTAGAAGCCTAAAACAAAGAGGAAGTGAGAAATGAAAAAGTTAAGCCCGGTGATAAGAGACAGGTTTGCCAAGGCTCAGAAACTTAAGGAAATGGGCGTAAACCTTTATCCTACTGGTATTAAACCAGACACATGTATTTCAAGACTTAGGGACAAGTATGAAAGTATGTCTGCCGAAGAATTGGAAAGAGAAAGCAAGAGACATGCTGTAGCTGGCAGGATAATGATTATAAGAAGCTTTGGAAAGGCCTCTTTCTTAGAGCTAAAGGACGGTACGGGAAGGATTCAGGTGTATGTAAAAAAGGACAAGGTAGGTGACGAAAAATACGCTATGTTTAAGCTCATAGATGCGGGCGATTTTATCTGGGTAAGGGGTCCTGTCTTTAGAACAAAAACGGGTGAGCTTACCATTATGGCAGAGCAGCTGCATCTTTTGTGTAAGTCTTTAAGGCCTCTTCCAGAAAAGTGGCACGGTTTAACTGATGTGGAGATAAGATACAGGCAGAGATACTTGGATCTTATAGTAAATGACGAAGTAAAGAGAGTGTTTGTTCTCAGGAGCAGGATTGTACATTCTGTAAGAGAATTTTTCGTAAAAAAGGGATTTTTAGAAGTGGAAACTCCCATGATGCAACCTATTCCCGGAGGTGCTACTGCGAGGCCATTTAAGACATATCACAATGCCCTTGGAATGGATCTTTATCTCAGGATCGCCCCTGAACTTTATCTTAAAAGGCTTGTTGTCGGAGGGATGGACAAGGTCTTTGAACTTAACAGGAATTTTAGAAATGAAGGGATATCCACTCAGCACAATCCCGAGTTTACCATGTTAGAGTTTTACATGGCATATGCTACATACGAAGATCTCATGAAGCTTACAGAAGAGCTGTTTTTAAGCATCTTGGATAACCTGTTTGAAGGAAAAAGGGAAATAGTGTATCAGGGAAACAGAATAAACTTCACTACACCTTGGAAAAGAATGAGTTTGTTTGATGCCCTCAGAGACATTGCCGGTGTGCCAGAAGAGGTGTTAAGAGAGGAGCAGGCTGCCAAAAGATTTGCAGAAGCTAACGGCATAAACATCTTGGACAGAGATACACACGGAAAGATCATAACAAAGATATTTGATCACTTTGTAGAGCCAAAGCTTATAAATCCTACTTTTATCGTGGGATATCCTATTGATGTTTCCCCGCTTTCCAGAAGAAATGACGAAAACCCGGACATAGCAGACAGATTTGAGCTGTTTATAGCTGGTATGGAAGTGGCAAATGGCTTTAACGAGCTAAACGATCCTGTAGATCAGAAAAAGAGGTTCGAGATGCAGGTAGCACTAAGGGAGGCAGGTGACGAGGAAGCCCAGTTTATGGACGAAGACTATATCGTTGCGTTGGAACACGGCCTTCCTCCGACTGCTGGAGAAGGGATCGGAATAGACAGGATGGTAATGATCTTTACCGATTCGGCTTCCATAAGAGATGTTATTCTCTTTCCCCATATGAAACCAAAACAGTGATGTCATGTCTTTTGAACTTACTCTTGCCATAAGGTATTTGAAATCTAAAAGAGAAAATTCTTTTGTCTCCTTAATTACCGTCATCTCTATTATAGGGGTCATGGCTGGAGTGATGGCTCTCATTATCGTGCTTTCAGTAATGAACGGATTCAGAACCGACCTTTTGTCCAAGATACTGGGAGTAAACTCTCATATAACCATACTGAGTCTCGAAGGAGCTATCAGCAGATATGAGAAGATAGAGCAAAAGCTGAAGAGTGTAAAAGAAGTAAAGGCATACACACCTTTTGTGTATTCTCAAGCAATGATAAAAAGCTATGATACTTCTTCTGGCGTGATTCTCACAGGGATAGATCCCGCTACTGCTTCTAAGGTAATAGACATAAAAAACATGATCAAAAGCGGTTCTTTAAAACTGCTAAAGAGCAGTTCCTCTGGTATTCCGGGAATAATATTAGGATCAGAGCTTTCCAAAAGAATTACGGCCATGTTAGGAGATGTGGTAACCGTGATTTCTCCTGAAGGCAGGCTTACTCCATTAGGAAGAGTGCCAAATACAAAGAGCTTCAGAGTAGTCGGTATATTTGAATCTGGTATGTATGATTATGACTCTTCTATGGCTTATATTTCATTGAAAGAAGCGCAGGATTTTTTATGCCTTGGTGACAGGGTTACAGGTATCGAGGTAAGAATAGATGATCCTAACAAATCTGACGAGGTAGCAAAAAAAATCCAGTCTATTTTGGGTTATCCACTGATAGTGAAAGATTGGAAGGAGATGAACAAAAGCCTGTTTTCTGCTCTCAAACTTGAAAAGATGACCATGTCTGTGATTCTTACCATGATAGTCCTGGTGGGTGCACTTAATATAGTAAGTACCTTGGTCCTGATGGTGATGGAAAAGAGAAAGGATATAGCAATACTAAGAGCGATAGGAGCTTCTTCTAAGGCGGTAATGAAGGTATTTATAATTCAGGGTCTCATAGTAGGTGCTGTAGGGACATTTTTGGGGCTTGGAGCAGGACTTGTGGTTTGCTATCTGTTAAAAAAGTATAAATTCATAAGTCTTCCCGCTGATGTTTACTACATATCCAAGCTTCCTGTTCAGGTGCAGGTATGGGATGTGGTATTCGTGTGTGTGGCTGCGATATTGATTTCTTTTTTGGCTACCATCTATCCGGCGAGATATGCGTCTAAGCTTAATCCGGTGGATATATTAAGATATGAGTAACATTTTGGACATAAAAGATGTACACAAGTATTTTGAACACAGGGGCTACACCTTAAAGGTTTTAAAAGGCATATCCTTAAGCATATCCAAAGGAGAGAGCGTGGCCATTACCGGGGTTTCTGGTTCCGGAAAGACCACTCTTTTGAACATAATGGGCGGTCTTGAGCCTCCAACAAAAGGCAAGGTCAGATTTTTAGAAAAAGACATATACCAGATGAAAGAAAATGAGTTGAATTCTTTGAGAAATAGAGATATGGGTTTTGTGTTTCAGTTTCATTATCTGCTACCAGAATTGAACGCAGTAGAAAATGTGATGATGCCTGCTCTTATTGCCGGCTGTAACAAACGGGATTCTTATGAAAAGGCCGTAAACATACTTGAAAGGCTCGGACTTAAGAATAGGCTCTACCACAAACCAGGAGAACTTTCTGGTGGAGAACAACAGAGGGTAGCAATTGCAAGGGCATTTATAATGAACCCAAAGGTAATCCTTGCTGATGAGCCCACAGGAAACTTAGACAGGGATACTGGTCGTGATATAGTAAAACTGTTGCTGGAGTTGAATAAAAAAGATGGTGTTGCTATTGTAATAGCCACCCATGATATGGAAATAGCTTTTAAGATGAGCAGGAGTTTTGAGTTAAAAAATGGGGTGCTGGTTGAGATTCAGAAATAAGACCATCTTTATCTTTTTCTTTTCTTTTGTGTTCTTCAACCTAAGACCTGCCTATTCTCAAAGCAATCTGGTAGAAGATGTCCAGGTTCAGGGAAACCACAGGATAGAAAAAGAAGCGATTCTTGCTGTTGTGAGAACGAGGCCTGGAAGCAGGCTTGATTACGAGACACTGGATAAGGACTTAAGAGACATATACAGAATGGGTTATTTTTCGGATGTAAAGATAGAGGTAAAGGACGGAAAAAAAGGAAAGATAGTGATATTCATCGTAAAAGAAAAGCCGGTAATAGCCAAGATAATATTTGAGGGAAATAAAAAACTCAAAGAAGACAAGCTGAAGAAGGAGATTGGGATAAGATTATACTCGATGCTGGATTACAGTGCTCTTAGACAGAGCATCAACAAATTAAAAGAATTTTACGCAGCTCACGGATACTACAAGGCACAGATAGACTATGAAGTCATTCCAATGCCCAGAAACCAGGTGGCAATTAAGTACAAAATAAAGGAGGGCAGAAAGGTTTACATAAAAAAAATCGAAATCATCGGTAACAAAAAGATAAAGGATAAGCAGATAAAAAAGGTCATGATCACAAAAGAGAAAAGTCTGATTGCGTGGTTTAAAGGTACGGCATTTTTGGACAGAAAGAAGTTAGAGTACGATGTGCACAAGATTACCATTTTTTATCACAACCACGGCTTCATAGACGCAAAGGTTTCTGAACCAAAGGTAAGGTATGACAAAAAGCTGGATGGTTTCGTAATAACATTTGAAGTATACGAAGGCCCCCAGTATCACATAAAGAGGGTATCTGTTGCTGGAGACTTGGTAAGGCCTGCTGACGAGATTATGAAAGTGATAAAACTGAAAAAGGGAGATGTGTTTAACAGAGAACAGGTTAGAAAGGATATTGACAACATAAAAAAGCTTTATGCAGATGACGGTTACGCATTCGCAGAGGTAGTACCTATAAGCAGAAGAGACAGGAAAAAACACCTGATCGATCTTGTGTATAAGATATCTAAGGGGCCAAAAGTCAAAATAGAAAGAATAAACATTGAAGGAAATACCATCACAAGGGACAAGGTTATCAGAAGAGAGCTAAAGCTTGTGGAAGGAGATTACTTTAGCGGAAAAAAGCTTCAGGACAGCATTGATAATCTTAACAGATTGGGATTTTTTAAGGATGTAAAGATAGAAAAGCGGAGAGGAAGCGCTCCAGATGAGATGATATTGGATGTAAAGGTAAAAGAAGCGCCTACAGGAAGCCTGAGTTTCGGAGCAGGCTTTAGCACCATGGACAAACTTATGGGTTCTATAGAGGTGGTGAGAGACAACTTCAGAGGACTTGGGGAAAGAATAGGGGTTTCACTAAGGTTTGGCGGTGTTTCAAGTCTGTTCGACATAGATTATTACAAACCATGGATGTTTGACAGACCTGTATCAGGAGATTTCAGGGTATTTAGATGGAGAAGGGACTTTGACGAATATTCCAGAAAGAGTGTGGGTGGCTCTATTTCACTTGGATTTCCTTTAAAGAGGATAGACGAATATACAAGAGGCTGGATAGAATACGAATTTGATTCTACAAAGATATACGATGTAGATCCATTTTCTGCCTATGTAATAAGAGCCATGGAAGGAACATTTACCACAAGCGGAGTAACACTGGGAATGACCAGAATTTCTATCAACAATGTAAGGTATCCTACACGAGGCTCTCTTAATAGGGTTTCTTTTGAATATGTAGGAGGAATTTTGGGAGGGGATAATGCCTATAACAAATATATGGCTCAAAGTACCTGGTTTTTTAGATTTAGGTGGGACACGGTTCTTATGCTTCAAGGCAGATGGGGAAAGCTACAGAAAAGATCAGGAGGAATGTTACCTGTATATGAAAAATTTTTCATAGGTGGTATTGACACTGTAAGAGGATTTAATTATCAAGAGATATCTCCCAGAGATCCGTGGACCTTGGAAAAGATAGGTGGAGAAAAGATGATGATATACAATGTAGAGTACAGGATCCCTCTTAGTAAGGACAAGTCTTTTATAGGATTGGTCTTTTTTGATACGGGTAATGTGTGGAGATCGAGCGAGAACTTCAGTTTTACTGACATGAGAAGAAGTATTGGTTTTGGAATAAGGTGGTATTCTCCCATGGGCCCTATTCGTATAGAATGGGGATTTGCTCTTAACAAAAAGCCTTATGAAACAGGTAGCAAGCTTCACTTTAGCATGGGTTCAAAATTCTAAAAAGGAGGTGTTGAAAATGGCGGTGAGTTATCCAAAACTCGGTAACAAGGTAATAGCAAAGATCATCGACATGAAGGGGCAGTGCAGCATAGGTATGAAGGTAGGGGAAGAGTATGAGCTGAGCATCCATAAGTGTGGTGACTTTTGCGGTTATTTCTATCACAATCTGTTTGGAATGATAACCACTCTTCAGTTTGGAGGCTCTTTCCCTGTAATGGAATGGGAGTGTCCGAACGGGCAGAATAAGGTAAAGGTACAGTTGAGAGTAGAAAAACAGTAAATTAAAAAGGAGGTGTGTCATGAAATCTAAAAAGATTATTTCGTTCCGCAGGCAGTGCAAAGGAGCAACAGGAACCGGGCTGTCTCACTACATTATGCTTGCTCCCAAGAAATAAGCACTGATTTATTGTCAAACACAGGGATCAGGTCAGAGTCCTGATCCCTGATTTTGTGTAAAAGGGGTATAATCATGAAAAAGGTGAAATATGCTAACACAGGAGAAGGACCGAATTTTTTTGTCTTAGACATCGGGTTAGAAGACAGACTGGCTGTTATTGAACCTGACACCGCTTTCTGGGCGTTGGTGGAAAAAGACAGCCTCAGAGAGGCTCTTTCAGGCGATCTGGTCAGTGAATTTGAGTCAAAAAAAGATGATTTTAAAAAAGAGATGGAATACCTGAGATTTGGGCTTACTCCTTCTGCGGTATATTTTAATCCAACAGAAAGATGTAACTTTAACTGCACATATTGTTACCTGCCAGAAGAGATGCGAAGAAGTGGAAAGACGATGAGCAGACAGGAAGTAGAAGATGCGCTTGCACATCTAAGATCGTATTTTTATGAAGACTTGAAGATAAAACAGGTAAAACCGCAGATTATATTTCACGGAAGTGAGCCGATGCTCGCAAAAGATGCTATATTTCCTGCTATTGAGACCTATTCAGATGACTTTGTGTTTGGAATCCAGACCAATGGAACGCTTTTAGATGACCAAGATATATCTTTTATACAGAAGCACGGTATAGGGGTAGGAATATCCTTAGATGCGCCTGTTCAAGAGATAGCAGATAAGACGAGAAAAAGCTGGTCCGGAAAAGGTGCATTTTCAAAACTGGTGGATGTCATAGACAAGTTGAGTTCTTATCCAGGATTTAATGTTATCTCCACGGTAACAAGCATAAATGTAAGATACCTTCCTGAAATGGTGGACTTCTGCGACAGACATAACATCCGTATGATAATGTTCAATCCTGTAAGGTGTACCCAAAAAGGAGGACAGCAACTTAAACCAGACGACAGTGAGCTTGCTCTGTACTTTTTAAAAGCGCTTGATCGGGTGTATGAGATATATCAGGAAAAACAAAAAAAGATCACAATAACTAACTTTACCAATATACTGGCAGGCATTGTAGGTCCTACTACCAGAAGGCTTATGTGTGATATATCTCCCTGTGGAGGAGGAAGGTGTTTCTTTGCACTTTCTGCTCACGGTGATCTTTTTCCATGTAGCGAGTTTATAGGATTTCCTGAATTTAAAGGAGGAAACATATTCAGAGACAGCGTAACAGACGCTCTCAAGAGTGTGCCTTTTAAAGAAGTGACAAACAGGAAGGCAGAAGATATAGATCCCTGTAAGAGATGTGCTATAAGACACTTCTGTGGCGCACCTTGTCCTGCTGAGGTTCATTCCTTTTATGGCAAACTTAACGCTCCAAGTCCTTACTGTAGTTTTTATGAAGAGCTGATCAGGTATGCCTTTAGACTAATTGCTGAAGGAAGACACGAACTTTACTTATGGGAAGACTGGCAGGAGGATACAATTGAAAGATATAGATTTGGAATATGAACTTTCCTGTATAAAGGGCATTTCAACACAGTGGATTGATAGGGCAAAGGAGAGGCTGGACAACTTGGTAAAGCCAAAGGGAAGTCTTGGCAGACTTGAAGAATTTGCAGCAAGAGTTGTGGCTATTAAAGAGCAACAGATGCCCAAGCTTGGTAAAAAGGCGGTATTCGTGTTTGCAGCAGATCACGGAGTTGTGGAAGAAGGCATAAGCGCTTATCCACAGGATGTCACAAAGGGAATGGTGGAAAATTTTTTAAATGGAGTGGCTGGAATAAATGTATTGGCAAGAGCAGCCGGTGCACAGGTGTATGTGATAGATGTTGGGGTAAAAGGTGAGATAAAGAGGGAAAGCCCTTACTTCATAAAAAAGAAGGTTAGAAACGGCACGGGAAATATAGCCAAAGGAGCTGCAATGAGTGTTGAAGAAGCAAAAAAGGCTATATATGCAGGAATAGAGGTGGCGGACATGGCAAGGCAGAAGGGAATAGACATTGTTGCAGCGGGTGATATGGGTATAGGAAACACTACTGCCTCTTCTGCCATATTCTGTGCTTTCTTAAAAGTCAGCCCAGAGGATATGGTGGGAAGAGGAACCGGGATAGACGAGCTCAGGCTAAAGAAAAAAACCGAGGTAGTAAAAAAAGCGCTCGAAGTAAACAGAGAGGCCGTGAAAAGCTCAGATCCTGTTAAGATACTTTCTGCAGTTGGTGGTTTGGAAATAGCAGGCATATGTGGCTTGTGTATCGGTGGAGCCAAAAACAGGCTTTTGGTTCTTGTGGATGGTTTCATCTCTTGTGCTGGTGCTCTTGTGGCAATGAGACTTAAACCTGAGGTGAAAGATTATCTGTTCTTTTCTCACTGCTCTGCAGAAAGAGGCCATAAGCTCTTTTTTGAAAAGATAGGAGAAAGACCTATCCTTGACTTGGGAATGAGACTTGGGGAGGGCACGGGAGCTGCTCTTGCCATGCATATAATAGAGTGCGCAGTTAAAGTGTATAACGAGATGGCGAGCTTTGAAGAAGTGGGAATCACTCCCGGACATGATAGATGAAAGGTTTTTTGGCCGCACTTCAGTTTCTTACTGTTTTCAGATTTAAAGAAATAGAAAATGACTTTTCTCGGGCCCTTTATTGGTTTCCTGCCGTAGGGCTTATCATAGGTCTTCTTCTCTGTTCTGTTTACTGGATCTGGAATTTTTTTGGTATTCCTCTGTGGAATGGAGGTATGGCCTTATGTATAGTAAGTCTTGAAGTGTTTGTTACATGTGCTTTGCACATAGACGGACTTTCTGACTGGGCTGACTCCTTTGGCAGCCGGGATAAAGTTAAAAGGCTTGAAATCATGAGAGATCCCCGTACCGGAACATTTGGAGTTATTGCCGTTTGCTTAGCCATGCTGTTTAGGCTTCTGTCTATATACAGAATACTGGCACAAAGAAAGATAATGTGTCTTCTGCTTGCACCTGTTATATCCAGAAGCATGATGGTGGAGATGTGTGTGAGTATGCCTTATGCGAGAGACAATGGTAAAGGCGCTCCTTTTGTAAACATGGCAGGCAGAAGACACAGATTAGTAGTGCTTTTTTCTGTTCTGTTTTTTTCTTGCATCGTGTACACGATAAAAGGTCTTGTGCTGTTTATTTTGTCATTCTTACTTGTTTCTTACTTAAAGTATAAGTTCAGGAAAGACTTTTCTGGCATAACTGGTGACCTCTTGGGGGCTACCAATGAACTGACCACGGTATTTGTTTTGTTCTTAGGGGCTTTGTTATGAATCACTTGCACGGTGGTGATCCAAGGTACTATTTTGCAAAATTTGGTCTTCCTGAAAGAAAAGTGCTGGACTTTAGCGTCAATATAAATCCTTTAGGGCCTCCGCCTGTGATAAAGAAGATATGGAAAGAGCTTTTTTCAAAAATACACACATACCCGAGTGTGGATGGAAGAGGGGTAAAGGAATTTTACGAAAAAAAATTTGGCATACCTGAAGAATTTATCCTTCCCGGAAACGGATCAACTGAACTCATATATCTAATTGCAAGGACAATTCCATCAAAAGCAGTAGCAATTCTAAAGCCTTCTTACTTTGACTATGAAAGGGCGTGTGTGCTGGCAGGGAAAAAAGTGATAAGTATCTATACAGATCCTTTAAAAGACACAGAATCGCAACTGCTGAAAGATATAGAAAGCTGTCTTTACAAAGCAGATGCGATCTGGATAGGCAGGCCAAACAATCCAACAGGATCGGTCATTTCAAAAGAGATGATTCTGTCTATAGCAGAGGAGTTTTCTGATAAATGGATCGTACTGGATGAAGCGTTTATTCAGTTTTTGGAGCAGTGGAAAGAGCAGACTTTCATCTCTGCCGAGATTCCCAAGAATGTTTTAGTACTTCATTCACTTACAAAATTCTATGCAATACCAGGAATAAGAGCGGGCGCTTTAATTTCAACGCCAGAAAATGTAAAGTTTATTCTTTCTAAAAAAGAGCCTTGGACGGTAAACATAATTGCTGAAGAGGTGTGTAAAAGGTTGGATTCAACGGACGAGTATGAGGCTAAGACATTAGCTTTTATATCAAAAGAAAGACAAAGGCTTTACAATGCCTTGCTCAAGATGGATCACATAACCCCTGTACCCAGCGAAACCAATTTTATTTTGTGTAAATACGATGGCGACATGGATAGACTGCTAAAACATCTTTTAAAGAATGGGATTTATGTAAGAGATTGCAGAAACTTTGATGGTCTTAAAAAAAACTTTTTTAGAATAGGCATAAGAACGCCAGAAGAAAATGACCTTCTTTTATCCAAACTTATCGCTACTTGACAGCACCCTGATAATAACCTCTGCGTTCTTGCTGGATCTTCTTTTTGGAGACCCTGAGTATCGTTTACATCCAGTAAGGCTTATTGGAAGACTGATAGGATCAAGCTATATGTGGGCAAGTAAACTGCCTATAAACAGAAGACTTTCTGGCGTTCTTATAGTATTTTTTGTTCTTTTTGTATCAATCTGTTCGTATTTGTTTTTTTGGATTTTATTTTCTTATTTTAACCTTGCACTACTGCTGGATGTATTTCTCGCTTACTCTTTTATTGCAATAAAGGATCTGGTTGATCATGTTAACCCTATAATCGAGTCCTTAAAAAAAGGGGAGCTTTCTCAAGCCAGATATTACTTATCAAAGGTGGTGGGAAGAGATACGCGCAGGCTGGATAAAGAAGGAATAATCAGAGCAGCCGTAGAAACCATAGCTGAAGGATTCGTGGACGGTTTTTTTTCTCCCTTATTCTGGTTTTTTGTGGGAATTCCGGTGGGCTGCCCTGTCGGATTTATGCTTGGATACAAGGTGATAAATACTTTGGATTCTATGTTGGGATATAAAAGCGAGCAATTAAAGGAGATAGGTTGGGCTTCGGCAAGACTGGACGATCTTGTTAATTTTGTGCCCGCAAGAGTTTCTATCCTTTTTCTTCTGATAGGAGCTTTTATTTGCAGGCTGCCTTTAAAAAGAGCTCTTTATGTAACTTTAAGAGACAGGTTAAAGCACAGCTCTCCAAATTCAGGGCATTCAGAAGCTTTTTTTGCCGGAGCAATCGGAATAAAGCTTGGGGGTCCGACTTACTATTTTTACGGGCTCGTACAAAAGCCGTGGATAGGGGATGAAGTAAAGAAGGTGGATACTTCAGACATACTGACAGCCCTACGGCTTGCAAAGACAACCTCTTTTTTCTGTATGTTCTGTTGCTTCTTAATGCCCTTACTGTTTGAAACTTTAAAGCATTCCGCATACTTTATGTGATTTACAGATGTTTTTTTCGTTTTCAACAGATCTTTTCCTTAGAATAAGCTATAGATGTTTTGTATTGTGCTTAAAAATTAAACTTTTACATAAAGAAATTGGTTTGCTTTTTTATTTCTCAGTAGTAAAAAGTGAATAAAAACTTAAAAAGATAATACATTGAGCTAAGTGTCCAGATGGTAGAGGGAATATTCGGAAATAGAAATAAAAGTATATTTTTAACAAAATCAAATTTGTTTATTCCATGAAAAAAGGAGGGAAATATGGAATTAGAATGGTCCAAAAAGAAGTTATTAGAATTGGTGAGAAAAGCATATTATGGAGAAATAATGCTTCCAGATTTTCAGAGAAATTTTATTTGGGCAAGAAATGATATTGAAGAGTTATTGTGTTCCTTATTAGAAAACATGTTTATCGGGGTCTTTCTTATACAAAGGGTAAATCCTGTGAATCTTCCGTTTAGAGTAATCCCAATAGAAGGTGCTGATAAAGTCAATGGGAGTTTTAAACCAAAGCCAGAGATTATCGTTTTGGATGGACAACAAAGGCTTACCTCTTTATTTTATGTTTTATATTCTCCGGATATCCCTTTAAAAAATACCACAAATCCATATGCTTTTTTTATAAATTTACGAGAATTGAGTATTGATAATATTGAAGATGCCGTTTTTAGCTGGTCAAAAAAGTGGAGAGAATATAAGGCACTATTAGACAACAACAAAACATATAATTTAACAGAGTTAAAAAAGCAGAAGATATTGCCTTTAAGCTTTTTAGCTAATGAATCTGAATTCTGGAAGCTTTGGTATGGTGAATTTAGAAATCTATTTGGTGAAAACGAAGCACAAAAAATAGAAGATTATTTGAAAAATATCATAAATTATCAGGTTCATATACTAAGTATCCCGTTAACAGAAAGGCCGGAAGACATAGCGATACTATTTGAAAGGATAAATCGCACAGGAATCAAACTCTCAATATTTGATCTGCTTACTGCTCGGCTATACAAGTTTATTAATTTAAGGGCAGAGTGGGAAAATGCATTCAATGAGAAGCACTGGCTAAAACAGATAGCCTCGAATGACATAAAAAACACGAAGATTCCTTATTACATTATTCAGGGCTTAGTTTTAAGCGAAGATATGAATATAAAAGCAAGAGAAATGATAAAAGTGGATTCTAAGATCTTAAATAAAAAGTCTTGGGAAAAGGCGATAGAGATATTAGAAAATAAAATTTTAAGCAGATTATTTGATGTGTCTGAATATGGAATTCCAGATTACAGATGGTTGTCTTACCCATCTATAATTTTAGTCTTGCTTGGATTATTTATC
Organism: uncultured Desulfobacterales bacterium; assembly: GCA_964393645.1. GTDB lineage: Bacteria > Desulfobacterota > DSM-4660 > Desulfatiglandales > JALVZP01 > JALVZP01. The sequence continues at coordinate 25,848 of CAYMUI010000079.1, forward strand.
AAAGCAGAAAAGGGAGAGATAAGTATAGATATTGACAAGATAAATAAGTGGTACTGGAGTGTCATTTTTACAGAAAGATATTCTGGTTCTACCGAAGCTAAGCAAACCAAGGACTTTAAAGACTTAGTGTCTTGGTTAATAAACTCTGACAAAATCCCCGAAGCAATCACGGATATGAAAAATAAATTAGATGTTATGAAGATAGACACAAAATATTCGGGGAGTTCTATCTACAAAGGTATTTTTAATTTGCTTTTCAGAAAAGGGGCATGGGATTTTTACGAAAAAGACAAGATTAAATTTTTGGCAAAAGATTTGGAAGACCATCACATCTTTCCAAGGAAGTTCTTAGAAAACAAAAATGTAAAAGTGGAAAAGGATGTTGTTCTTAACAAGACACTTATTTTATCTTCCACTAACAAAAAGATCAGCAGAAAAGCTCCAGCTACTTATTTGGAAGAGATGATAAAGATACACGGAAGCGAGGAAGAAGTGAAAAAAATTTTAGAAAAGCATTTTATAAACGAAGAAATGTTTGATATTTTGAAAAGTGTAAGAGAAAACTCGAATCCAGAGGAAATAAAAGAAAAATTTAAGCGATTTATAAGCATTAGAGAGAGTCTGATAAAAAACGAGATAAGTAAGCTCACACATTGGCACTTGGTATAGACATATTACCACCCTTTTTATTGATAAAGTACTTAGTAAACAGATCCACTTTTGTGAAAACAGTCTCCATAAGCATTACAGGGAAAAAGAATATAAGGGGGTCAATCCATTCATAGCAATACCATAACTGGAGGGAGTGTCCACCCAAGTGTGTAAAAACAAAACATAAAGGAATCCATTAACAATGGAGTTTTTATTTCTTGTTAACTTTAACAATCTATGCTGTATTACAGCAAATTTACCTTGAGGAGGGTGGACACATGAAGAAGAGATATGATCCAGAACTTATTAAAGATGAGCTTAAAAAGCTCATTCAACAGACA
>CAYMUI010000080.1:0-21215 GCA_964393645.1 uncultured Desulfobacterales bacterium
CCTCTCACCTTCATCGGACACACATTAGAACACCTGTGACAGTTTATACAATACCATATTTCTGAAGACTCCAGCAGTGCTTCCACCTGTCCGAAACAGGCAAGTCTTATTATCTTAAGAAGACTTAACTTTCCGGTAAAACTATTAACAGGGCATTCTGTTACACAACTTTTACATGCAAAACAGTACTTAAAATCGGATTCGCTCTTTTTTTCTAAATAATGTTTGATCTCAGAATCCGGTTGAATTAGTGTTTGCATGTCTTTCTCCTGCAAAAGAAGTTTTTCTTTAATAACACTTTTTTAAATCTTTTCCAATGGGTAAACAGAAGGATTTACCTCATACATAGGGGTTCCGCCACCTATTTTTATAAGCTCTCTCACAGCTCTTATGTGAGGACTTATTATGCCACATCCTTTTAGGATAAGGATGTAGTAATTTGTTTTTTCTTCCAAAGAAAATCTTTTTAATATTTCCTTTATCTGAGTAGCAGTTATGTTCCCTCCTTTAGCGTCATACACGATCTTTCTAATAACTTCGGGCATTAATTTCCAGTTCTCATCATTTATCTCTTTAAACATATTTTGTATGGCGTTTACCGTATCCCACTTACCGCTCTTCAGTGCAATTTTGACCAAGGATCTTATAATGTTTGGCATTACATAGGATTCATCTTCCATCAGAAGAAAACATACATCTTCCCAGCTCAAAGTAGGCTTTAAAGGATTTGTAGGAATAAGCAATCTCCACTGAAAGGCTCCTAATACGAGTTCTTCCACCTTATTTCCTGCCAGGTTTTCTATTTCGCTAAAAGATACTCTTTCCTTTGAAGCTGCAAGATTTAGCACATTGGAAAGCAGGTAAAGTTCTTCATCTTCTATATTTAAGAACTGCTTTAATGCTTTTGCTAAGTTTTTGATCTGTTCTTGCATCTTAAATCCCGCGACAGCTATTTTGCTGTAGATTGGGCTTGTGGTCAAGCAGATATTTTGTAAAAATAAAGCTTATGAAAAAGGTGAAAGTATTCGTAGACGGAGCATGTAAAGGAAATCCCGGACCCGGTGGTTATGCTGCTATACTGAAATGTAGAAACTACACGAAGGAAATTTCAGGATATGAACCCAACACTACCAATAACAAAATGGAGCTTAAAGCAGTAATAATGGCGCTAAGGGAATTAAAAGAGCCATGTGATGTGTGTCTTTACACAGATTCCAAGTATGTAATAAAAGGCATGACAGAGTGGATACACTCATGGATAAAAAGAGGCTGGGTTACAGCTAATAAAAAAGAGGTCTTAAATAAAGAACTATGGGAGGAGCTGCTCAGATTAAGCAAAAAACATAAGATCAAGTGGATATGGATAAAAGCCCACAATAAACATCCAGAAAATGAACGGTGTGACAGGTTAGCAAAAAGTGCTATACAAAAATACATTGAATCAAAAAACCCTTAGAGGAGGTTTTAAAATGCAACAAGATATTGCAACAAGAGATAGAGTAGAATTATTGGTAAATGAATTTGTAAGAAGTGTATATAACTGGATGGGAATAGGACTTGCTATAACCGGACTGGTGGCATTTTATATTTCAACTAATCTTAGTATGCTCAGAATTATCTTCGGAAATCCTCTCATATTTTTTGCTCTTATAATCGGAGAACTTGCGCTTGTTTTTTCTATCTCGGGAATGATAAGCAAAATCCGGGCTTCTACAGCTACTATTTTGTTCTTGGTATACTCGGTGTTGAACGGAATTACTCTTTCTTTCATATTCTTGGTATACACAAAGACTTCTGTTTATAACACTTTTTTTATATGTTCGGCCACATTTATTGCCTGCAGTATATACGGATGGACTACCAAAAGGGATCTCACCTCTTTTGGAAGCTTTTTCATGATGGGTCTTATAGGAATAATAATTGCTTCTGTGGTTAACATGTTTGTTAGAAGTTCTCAACTGGGGCTTATGATCAGCTATATAGGAGTCTTTGTATTCGTGGGTCTTACAGCCTACGACACACAAAGGATAAAAGAGCTGGCGTTAAGCTGTCCTGTTGATGCCAGTGCCGGAACAATAAGAAAAGGAGCTATAATAGGAGCATTAACCCTTTATCTTGACTTTATTAATCTTTTTTTAATGCTACTCAGAATACTCGGACAACAAGAAAGGCAATAGGAGTAAAAAATGAGACCGTCGTATATTTCTCTTTTTGAAGCAGGAGAGCTTGAAAAAAAAGTAAAAAAAGCCATTGAACTTCTTAAAAACTGTAAGATATGCCCCAGAGAATGCGGGGTAAATAGACTTAAAGGGGAAAAAGGATTTTGTAGAACAGGTAGAAAAGCCATTGTTGCAAGCTACAATCCCCACTTCGGAGAAGAAGCACCCCTTGTGGGAAAAAAAGGTTCGGGCACCATATTTATAAGTTCCTGCAATCTACTTTGTTCGTTCTGTCAAAACTATGAAATAAGCCATCTTATGGAAGGAGTTGAAGTGGAAGCCGAACAATTAGCCTATATGATGTTAGAACTGCAAAACATGGGATGTCATAATATAAACTTCGTGACCCCTACCCATGTAGTTCCTCAGATATTGGAGGCCCTTTTAATTGCTGTAAAACAGGGACTTACTCTTCCATTGGTATATAATTCGGGTGGGTATGACAAAAAAGAAACGATAAAGTTTTTAGAAGGAATCTTTGACATATATATGCCTGACTTTAAATTTTGGGATAGCAAATGGTCTGCAAAGTACATGAATGCTCCAGACTACAGGGAAAGGGCAAAAGAGGCAATAAAAGAAATGCATAGACAGGTGGGCGATCTTATTCTTAATGAAGAAGGAATAGCAGTAAGAGGGCTTATAGTACGACACTTGGTCATGCCAAATGGCATAGCGGGAACCGAACATATCATGAAATTTATAGCTGAAGAAGTATCCAAAAACACATATGTAAATGTCATGGACCAGTACAGGCCGTGTGGAAAAGCGATAGAAGATCCCGTAATAAACAGAATGATCACGGTAAAGGAATATAGAGAAGCTATAGAATTTGCAAAAAAAGCGGGTCTTGAAAGACTCGACTCAAAAGAAGAGAGAATAATCCGTATATTTAAGGTGCTGTAAATGGAGGGGCGGACTTTTGTGATAGGGGATGTACACGGATGCCTCAATACTTTAAGAAGACTGTTAGACAAAATACCGTGGGACCCTGTATCTGACACCCTTATTTTTGTAGGAGACTATATAGATAGAGGAGAAGATCCAAAAGGAGTGGTAGATCTTATTTTATCTTTAAAAAGACAAGGTGCAAAAATAGAGTGTTTGTTAGGAAATCATGAAGCAATGCTCATGGATTACTTGAAAGGGAAAAACAGAGACTTATATCTTTTTAACGGTGGAACCACCACTCTTGCAAGTTACAGGGCTCAAAAGAAAAAAGAAGAACCTCTTATTCCAGAAGATCACTTATCTTTCTTTTCCGAACTTAAGCCATATATAGAACTTGAAGACTATTACATCGTCCATGCAGGATTTAGACCTGGCAGAAAAATAGAGGATCAGAGCTTAGAAGATATGATCTGGATAAGATACGAGTTTATAGATTCAAATCATGACTTTGGGAAAAAGGTTATATTTGGGCACACACCTTTTAAAGAGCCTTTTATCACCCAGACAAAAATAGGAATAGATACAGGAGCTGTGTACGGAAACAAGCTCACTTGCATTCAACTTCCAGATGAGATATTTTATTTTGAAAAGTCCAGATAAACAGGAGGTGAGAAAATGCCCGAATATGAATTTGTGTGTCAGAAGTGCAACAATACCTTTACCGAAATTATGAGAATAAACGAATATGAAAAAAAGAAAGACAAAATAAGATGCCCCAAGTGTAAAAGCAAAAATGTAAAACAGCTAATCACAAGTTTTCAGGTCATCACTTCCAAAAAGAGCTAAGATATGTACGAATTAAAAATTATTTCTCACTTTGCTGCAGCCCACAGACTCAGAGATTTTCACGGCGCATGTGAAAATTTGCACGGACACAACTGGAAAATAGAGGTTTATGTTCAAGGAAAAGAGCTGGGAAGAGATGGAATTTTGTGTGATTTTAAAGTGATAAAAGAAAAAACAGAAAAGATCTTAAAAGAATTGGATCATACATACTTAAACGAACTTTCCTTTTTTAAAGAACAAAACCCTTCTTCAGAAAATATAGCAAAATTTATCTTTTATGCACTGTCTAAGGAACTGAACAACAAAAACATAAAGGTTACAAAGGTAACTGCTTGGGAATCAGAAACTGCTTGTGCATCTTACTATGAATAGAGTTTTTATTATTATTCCTGCCAGGTATAATTCCAAACGATTTCCTGGAAAACCTTTGGCACTAATATGCGGAAAACCTATGATTCAGCATGTGTATGAAAGGGCATCCATGTGCAAGGATGTAGAAGATGTGTATGTTGCCACAGACAGCAGGGATATCGCCTGTTGTGTGGAAGGGTTTGGGGGTAAGGCAGTAATGACTTCCAAAGATCATAGGTCTGGAACGGATAGAATTTTTGAGGCAGGTAGTATCCTGGGCTTGAATGCAGAAGACATTGTTGTGAATGTACAAGGAGATCAACCTGTATTTGATCCTGCTGTTATTCCTCTCCTTGTAAAAGCCTTGCATGAAAAAGAAGATATATCTATGAGCACCCTTATGCATACCATAAGCTCTGAAGAAGATATATCTAATCCAAATTGCGTAAAGGTGATCACTGACAAAGAAGGATGTGCAATATACTTTTCCAGATCGGTTATTCCATACAGCAGAGACAAAAAAAAGATCACTTATTACAAACACATAGGAATATATGCTTACAAAATGGAATTTTTAAAAACCTTTACTCAACTGCCAGAGGGAAGGCTGGAAAAGATCGAAAAATTAGAACAGCTCAGAGCCATTGAGAATGGCTACAAGATAAAAGTTGTTCAAAGCCCTTTTGACTCCGTAGAAGTAGATGTGCCAGAGGATATAAAAAAAGTGACGAGGATTATCTGCCCTGACTCTCCTTAGCTTTTACGCCTTTTAAGTACTTGAGAAATTCGGCATCAGTAGAAAGTATTAACACACTCTTTTTGTTTAACACCTTTTTGTAAGTCTCCAGTGACTTCAAAAAAGAGTAAAATTCAGGATCCCTGCTGTATGCATCTGCATAGATCCGTGCTGCTTCTGCATCTGCTTTTCCTTTTATTTCCTGGCTCTTTTCGTATGCTTCTGACATTATTCTCTTAAGCTCTTTTTCCATTTCCCCTTCTATTCTTCTTGCTTCTCCTCGGCCTTCTGACCTGAACTTTTCGGCGATTCTTTTCCTCTCGGCTATCATTCTGGCATATACCGCCCTTCTTACTTCTTCTATGTAATTCACTCTTTTTATATCCACATCTACCAGCTTTATCCCGAAATCTTTAAGTTTGGGTTCAGCCTGCTTTTTTATCAAATTCAAGATCCCCTGTCTTCCAACCGTTACATGGGGTAACTGAAGTTTAAGCTCTTTTCCCAAAACCATTTCAAAGGTGTCCAGCTTTCTGTTGCTCAATCTCACCGTTTCGATAAGAGGATAAGAACTGATCACATTTCTCACAGCAGAGTCTATTATGTCGTCCAGACGGGCTTGAGCAGCTATTTCATTATTGACCGTTTCAAAAAACTTGAGAGGATCTTCTATCTTCCATCTTGCAAAAGTATCCACCCATATGAAGGTCTTATCTTTGGTGGGAATCTGACCAGGATCTCCATCCCATTCAAGAATGTTCTTGGGGAAGTAATGTACCTGTTGTATGAAAGGTAACTTAAAATAGAGTCCTGCCTTTTTGTGAACAGCTACAGGTTTTCCAAATTGAGTGACTACTACCTGTTGAGTTTCGTCCACAATATATGCAGAAGAAAACAAAGCTATTATGAGTATAACAATAGGAATAATCGCATATCTGTATCTGTCCATGTGCTATCTGCCTTTTTTAGGCTTGGAAGTTTTTGTCAGATCAAGTAACTTTAATACACCTTGTTGTTCTTTGTCTATTATGTACAGTTTCTCTACATGTGGAAGTGTGTCTGCTATTGCTTCCAAGTACAATCTTTTTAATGTTATGTCTTTTGCCTTTGCATATTCCTTGTATAAATCCAAGAACCTGATTACATCTCCTCTTGCTTTGTTTACCTTAGCTATTGCATAACCTTCTGCTTCTTTAACCATCTTTTCTGCCTTACCTTTTGCAGCAGGAATTTCTCTGTTATATTTTTCTTTTGCCTCGTATATTAACTTTTCTCTTTCCTGAATAGCCTGATTAACTTCGTTAAAAGAAGGTTGAACCGGTTCTGGCACATTGGTTTTTTTAAGCTCTATGTTCACGACTTTTATACCTGTCTGCACCTCATCCAACTTTTTTTGCAAAAGCTTTTCTGCTTCAAATGCGATCTCTTCCCTGTTGGTTAAGACCTCATTTATACTACGATCTCCTACTACCATGCGCATGGATGCTTCGGCAAGGTCTCTAAGTGTATCTCTGACATTTCTTACTTTAAAGAGATAGTTATACGGATTACTTATACGGTACTGAACAACCCAAGGCACGATAGCCACATTTAAGTCACCTGTAAGCATGAGAGCTTCAGCTTTGTAAATTCCGCTTGTGGCATAACGAGTTCTTACGCCTGCCTTAAGGGTGCGAAAGCCGAATTCTTCCTTATATATGTGTCTTACCTTTATTTTCGTTACCTTTTCTATTCCTAAGGGCAGCTTAAAATTTAGACCCGGCTGGCAAGTGCGAACATATTTTCCAAACCTCTGAATAACTCCCACCTCATCAGCACCGATTGTGAAAATACATGAATAGGAGAGGAACAGGAGAATAAGGATCAGAATAATAAAATTTCCCGGAAACTTAAATCCACCACCTCTTACCTTTTTCCACACTTCTGACGGGGTAGAAGAATCTTTTCTTTCTTGCCACTTATCCCAATCCCAATTCATATATCTGCAAGATATACAGAAAAATGATTAAAGTCAAGCTGACAATTAGCGAGGTTTGGATTTAAGTCTGTAAGGGAAATAGACAAATTTGAAGGAATAGAGTATGTAAATACTCGTAGGCGAGTGCTTTTGATCTGGCAATATAAAAATGACTTAGGAGGTGGTTATGAAAAAGGCGTTAAAAATAGCAGAAGGAATATACTGGGTTGGTGCGATCGATTGGAATATTAGAGATTTTCACGGTTATTCGACCTATGAAGGAAGTACATATAATGCATTTCTTATATTGGATGAAAAAGTCGCTCTAATTGACACGGTAAAAAGACCCTTTTTAGATGAGCTTTTAGAAAGGATCTCAAGCATAATCGATCCAAAAAAGATAGACTTGGTTATAAGCAATCACACTGAAATGGATCACTCTGGTGCATTGCCTGCCCTTTTACACATCATCGGAAAGAAAAAACCTGTGTATTGTTCAAAGATGGGAAAGAAAAATCTGTCTCTTCATTTCCAAGAAGAGCTAAACCTGATTGAAGTAAAAGACAAAGAAGAAATTAGTATTGGCAAAAGAAGAATAAGATTTCTCGAGACAAGAATGATTCACTGGCCAGACAGTATGTTCAGTTACTTAGAAAATGAACACATCCTGTTTTCAAGTGATGCATTTGGTCAGCATTATGCAAGTACAGAAAGATTCGATGATCAAGTGGATAAAGCAACAATAATGCTACAAGCAAAGAAATATTACGCTAACATAATTCTTCCTTATTCTTCCTTAGTTAAAGCGCTCTTAGAAAAGATAACCAAACTAAACATTCAGATAAACATGATCTGTCCTGATCATGGAATCCTGTGGAGAACAGAAGAGGGGATATCGCAAATATTAGACGCCTATAACCAGTGGAGTGAACAAAAGCGCGAAAAAAAAGCATTAGTGGTGTATGACACAATGTGGCATAGTACTGAAATGATGGCAGAAACAATAGCAGAATCTATTGCAGAGGAAGATATAGAAGTAAAGGTTATGAATCTCAGAAAATGGCATAGAAGTGACATTATGACAGAAATGATAGACGCAGCTGCTGTATTGATTGGATCACCTACAATAAACAATGGCCTTTTTCCGACAGTAAGCGATTTTCTCACATATATGAAAGGACTTAAGCCAAAAAATAAAATAGTTGCTGCATTTGGAAGTTATGGCTGGAGTGGAGAAGCCGTAAAACTTATAAATAAAGAGTTCGAAGAAATGAAACTTGAGGTTGCTGATCCAGGGCTAAGGATCCAATTTGTTCCTGATAAAGAAGGACTAAGAAAATGTAGAGAATTCGGGAAAAAGATTGCTTCTATTTTACTTGATTCTGTTTAAGGACTCGACAGCTCTTCTGACTTCTTTTTCAAGGGGTGGGAAATCAAGATAATTTCCTCCACCCCTTGTATAAGATTTTAATATGTGCTCGTACTCTTTGCGAAGAGTTTTGTGATTCTTCATTATCTCTGCCATTGCCTCTGGTATTCCCCACCCGATTCCACCAGATTCATCGTTCAGGTTCCACATAAGCTTTCTCATTATAATCCTTGCAGATTCTATGTCTTCATCTGCAACTTTTGGCACAAGGAGTCCTAATGCTTTTATGGCCATTTTTTTAATTTGTTCGTCAGGGTACGATAAAAAGCCGATAAGAAACGAGACAGCTTTTTTCTTTGGAAGAAGAGATAGTCTTTCCAAATCTCCGGTGCTTATAATTTCAAAGACTTCTTTTTTTAGCCTTCTGAAGCTCATTTAAAGACCTAAAATCTGTTTACATAAACCACCACTTCTTCTACGGGAATCTGAACATCTGCCAGTTCCATCGCTCTTTTCAGAATCATAGGAAGTCCGGAACAACAGGGCACTTCCATTATTACACATATGATCTTTTTGATATTGTTGTTTTTAAATATCTCTGAAAACCTATCCACATACATCTCGGCATCATCAAATTTAGGACATCCTATAAGAAGAGGTCTGTTTCCTAATAAACTGCTTTTTAATTCATCATACACTACTGCTGCACAGTCAGAGCTGACCACAAGCTCTGACGAATCCCTTAGGAAAGGCATACCCGTAGAGACGAGCCTTATTTGAACAGGCCAGTTATTGGGAGAAACAAAAACAGCTCTCTTTCCCTTTTTTCTTAAATATTCTGCTACTGCCTCTTCGTCGAAATCCTCTGCCTCCCTTTCTACTACCTTTATGGCTCCTTTAGGGCACTGTCCAATACAGGCTCCAAGCCCATCACAGTACTTCTCAGAAACAAGGCGTGCCTTTCCATTCACAACCTCTATAGCACCTTCTGCACATGCAGGAACACACATGCCACATCCATCACAAAGCTCTTGATCTATTTCTATTATCTTCCTTTTTACCTTCATTTGTTTTCCTCCAGAAATATCTCCTTAGCAATTTTTTTGGCAGATTCTGTGAAAAGACCGTTTTCTATAATCCTTTTTAAATCCTCTTTTCGAAGAGGTTCTTTTTTATGTCTTTCTTCAAGATTAGTTATCAGATCCGCGTCATAAAGTACCTTAAAATTTAATGTTTCTTCTTTTCTCGGATGATGGTGATGAGAAATGATGTCACATACTTCATCTATCAATTCCTTTCTTGCACCAAGCTTTTCGAGTATCTTTCTTGCAACAGGAGGACCAAGCTCTTCCTGATACTTTGCGGCACTGCTGTTATACCTTCTCTCTGCTTCCTTTATTCCGATGTCATGGAGATAAGCTGCTGCCATAACAACTGCCATATCTGCTCCTTCTTCCTTTCCGATTCTCTCAGCATATCGTGCCACCCTTGTTGCGTGTGCGATTCTTTTGAAATCATCTCCAAAATACCTTTTCATTTCTATTGCGACTCTGTCCTTTAAAAGCTCCTGTCTCTGAGCAACGAGCTCGGGAGGAAGCCCTCCCAAGCACTGCTCAGCGTATTTGCAGTATGCCGCACATCCAAAGTCCATCTTTGGATTAAGGACTTTTTGTCCGCAACTCTTACATGTTCTTGAGACATCATCCTTAAAAAACTCGATAATATTACCACAATTTGGACACTTTATTTCAAATACACTGTCTTTTCCCCAAAACTGGGTATCCTGTCCGGGACACTTCATCTTTTTTTGCCTCCCTTATTATATTCCAAGCCTCTTTCTCTTTTCTATAATATGAGCTTCCATTTTGTCCACTGCCTCTACTGCATCCTCCTCCACATGAAGCACGCCCCCGGTTATCTCTGGAAGCTCTTCTAAAAGAAGTTTTAAAAGGTTTGGTGCTCCGGTTACCGGAGGCACAGGATTTACATAGGTGTAAAGCCCAAGCGCAAGAGCAAATATTGCATCTATTGTTGCCTTTTGTTCCATGTATTCTGGTGCACATGCAACGACTGGAAGATCTGGAATCGCTACCCCCAACGCATTTGCTACAGCAGCAACAAGATCTCCTATTCTGCCCGTGTCTGTGCAAGTTCCGTAGCTCAGCACAGGAGGAATGTTTAATGCCTCACATATGCCTTTAAGACCATCTCCTGCAAGCTCTTTTGCTTCAGGGCTACAAAGACCAGCTACCTGTAACGCTGCATTTCCACATCCCATGGAAAGCACAAGTATATCCCTTTTTATAAGCTCCTTGGCCACTTTTACACTGTGAACATCTTGCCCGGAGTCTCTAAGACTTGTACATGAAACAAAACCAGCGATTCCCTTTATCTTCCCGCTCTTTATTGCGTCCAAAAGTGGATCAAGGCTGCCCCCAAGTGCGTCAAGTATGCTCTCAGTGGAAAACCCAACAACTGCTTCTTTTACTGGCTGTCCTGCGATCGGCTCGACCGTGCTTCTTCTTTCTTTAAAGTTAGAGACTGCCATGCTTAAAAGTTTTTCAGCCTGTTCTTTTACCTCATCTGGTTTGTAATTCAGCCTCTCCTCAACACCTTCAAATGCAACAAGTTCTGAAACAGGAATAAGTTTAAATTTGTACTTTTCAGCATATATAGGGTCTACAGGAAGTGAGCAATTCATATCACATGCAAACAAGTCTACACACCCGCTTGCAAGAACTGCTTCCTGCATAATCCAGTTTCCTGTATATCCGAAAAATACCTCGTTCATCTCCCACCTTTGTACTATTTCCTGCCCTGTTTCAATACATGCGATTATTCTCAATCCTTTTGCACCAACCTCTCTTGCCTTCCTCTGCCACTCATCTTTCTGGGCAAGCTGGATCAAAGCAAATCCTACAAACGGTTCGTGTCCGTTTACAAGCACATTTACATAATCTGGATCAAGAACCCCTAAATCTACTCTCATCTTGTGCGGTCTTGGGATGCCAAAAAGAATATCTTGGATATTTTCGAGAACGATCTGGCTCTGATATGCCATGGCAATGGAAAGTCTTAATGCCTTGAGAGCAAGGCTTACATAATAGCCATCCACATTAGTGAGACATGAACTTTGAGCTCTGAGCATTTCAGCATATATACCTTCAGGAAATATGTCTAATTTCTTCCAGAGCTTTTTTCTCTCATCAGGTGCAAGCGTTTCCACAATTCTGCTCGGCTCTCCCCTTCTTCTAAACTCTTCTTCTACAAAATCACATAATCTAATCGCTATGTCAGTGTCTGATCCGGATACATCCAAACCCAATCTTTCCGCAAATGCCCTGAGCTTTTTCGGTTCCTTTATTTCAAATGGAGTCTTTCCGAGAGCCGTATTTCTTAAGGTATTAACTGTTTCTTCTGCATGGTATTGATATGTAGATGTACCAAGAATATTCCTCAACAGCATCATTCTCATAGCCATTCCATCCGCTGTTATTCCACAAACTCCTCTTTTGCCTTTTTCTGCATCTGCTCTGCACGGTCCATTTGAACAAAGATCACATCTCGTGCCTGCCATACAGAATGGACATCTTTTGTCAGGATCTTTTCCCAAGCCTTGGTCTTCATATCTATCCCATACATTTGTAAGACCATCTTTCTTTATCCTTTCATAGGCCCTAATGACCGACTCGTGATAAGAAATTCTTTCTCTTTGCATCAGGTTCCTCCTTTTTGAACTTTTTCTAAATCTTATGCAACATCTATACCAACTTTTCTAAAAGCTGGACAGCAAAAAAATCGGTCTGTGTCTCAGAAAAGGTGTATCACCGTGAGACATGAAACATGTATCAAGTTACTTTAGAACCTTATTTGTTTCCATATACCACAAATATAAATCCAGTTCTCCGACGGGCAGGCGTACTTGGTGAGCTATTTCTCTGAGGATGGTCTCGATTTGCAGGTACTTTTTTTTGGTAAGAGATTTAGGTCTCGTTATAAGCCCCTCTTTATGCAACAGATCTACTATATGAAAGTCTACAATAGCATAATCTAAGAATCCTATATTTCTTAAAAAATGACTTGCTTCTTTGTATCCAATTCCTTTTATGTGTTTTACCAGCCACACCCTTTTCTGTTCCCTGTCAGGAATAGAAAAAACGATCTCTTTTATAGAATCCATGTATGTTCTTGCATACACGATGTATTCTGCTCTTTTTTCTGGATATCTGTGTCCAAACCTCTTAAGAAGTATTGCAAGAGTCTTTTTGTCTGCTCGTAAGAACTCGTTGTTCAACCTTTCCTGAATTAAAATGCTCCTTTCTGCATTGAAGTTGGCTGTAAGGATACAGAAACAGAGTTCTTTAAATACCTCTCTGCTGGACTTTTTACCCAGATTTATAAACTGGGATATCCTCTGCTTAATCAGGAAACCAATTCTACTTCTTTTTAATTCTTTTATCTTGAGTATCAGGGAAGAAGTATTGTTCATTTTCTCATATTCCCAAGGGGAAAATCCCCTTGGGCACTTTTCTAATCTCTTACAACAGGGTATCCAGCGTTAATCCAGGCAGTAATGGCACCTGAAAGATTCTTCACATTTTCAAAACCCAACCTTTTCATGTGACTTGCTGCGATATTTCCCCTGTATCCTGATCTGCAATATGTGACTATCTCTTGATCCTTCGGTAAGTTAACCTTTCCCTCCAGTATTTCACTTAAAGGAATGTGAATCGCGCCTTCTATGTGAAACTGCTCCCATTCAGGCTTAGTTCTTACATCTATAAGATAGCTTATCTTCTTCATCTCAAGCCTCATTTTTAATTCATGGACAGAAATCTGAGGCAGATGATCGATCTCAAACCCCACAATTTGCCACGCATTCATACCCCCGTAAAGATAACCAAGGATATTATCGTATCCTATCCTGTGTAAGTGAACACACATCTCGTTGTATTGTTCTTCTGAATTTACAACAAGGAGTATCTCAGAACCAGGCTCAACAGCCATACCCACCCAATTAGCAAGCCCCTTTTCAAAACCTATATTTATACTCCCCGGGATATGTCCTCCTCCAAAAGCAAGACTATCTCGGGTGTCAATTACCACAGCACCTTTTTTCATCAGCTCTTTAAATTGCACAGGATCAAGTCTCCTTACAGAAGGACATTTTTCAAGAAGTGGGGCTCCGCTCGCGTTTATTTCTATTATCTTGGAAAAACTCTTTGGTCTTGGTGGAAAACCGATTTCTTTGACCTTTTTCACAAACTCATCCAAGCTTTCCATCTGAAGCAAAGGATTATTATGTCTTTCAAAACCGATAGTTGAAGATGTCTTTGCACTCATTCCTCCACCGCAAAGAGATCCCTGACCATGAGCTGGAAACACCTCGATTCTGCCAGGAAATCTTCCCAACTTATAATAAAGACTTTCATAAAGATTTTTTATCTGTTCATCCAAGATTTCTTCTCCGGCAAGATCTGGTCTTCCAATATCTCCTACAAAAAGGAGATCCCCTGTAAGGATTATCCACGGCTCTTCTGACCTGGAAAGGTCGCTTACAAGAATCGAGATACTATGTGGAGTATGGCCCGGGGTATGTAGTATTTCGAGTCTCACATTTCCAAACTCTATAATGTCTCCCTCTTTAAGGTCTGAGTGAGGAAATTTAACTGGTGCACTTTCGTGAAAGTATATGTCTGCTCCTGTAACAGACCTTAACTCTTGATTTCCACTTACATGATCTGCGTGGATATGGGTTTCAATTATGTGGGTTATCCTCATTCCTTCCTGTTGCGATATGTCTAAGTATTCCTGTATGTCCCTTTTTGGGTCCACAACAACACACTGCCTTGCCATAGGGCAGCCTATTACATACGAAAAACATCCAAGCCCTTCCGCAATAATTTGTTTAAAATACATGACTTCCTCCTTTTTAATATGATTCGTAAAGCTCTTCTTTTCCTATCTTTCCTTTAAACATGTTGTATGCCCATATCTGATAAGCCAAAACGATCGGGATAAAAATCACGACAACAGTCAGCATGATTTTCAAAGTAAGAGGGCTTGATGAAGCATTGTATACGGTAAGGCTGTAATCTGGATTTATAGAAGATGGGAAAAGGTTTGGATAAAGACCGATTACGCCAAAGAAAACAATCCCGACTATGGTTAATGCGGAAAGAAACCAGCATGTCCATTCTTTTTCTTTGTCTATCATTAATTTAAGAGCAACGAAAGATATTACTGCAATTAGAAGCACAACAAAAAGCACGGGATGATTTATGTAATTGTCAAAAAGTCTTGTTGCTATGTAAGAGTAGTCAACAAAGACTATCAGGGCTATGAGAACGAGAAACCAAAATTTTCTGGCCACTGTTTTTGCCCTTTTGTAAAGCTCACCGCTGCTTTTGATCATGAGCCACAGGGAACCATGAAGCATAAACAAGAGGACAAAAAGGATGCCTCCTAACAAACCGTATGGATTCAGAAGGGTAAAGATGTTCCCATGGAAATATCCGTTTTGGTCTATCGGTATTCCTTTAAATATATTTGCAAAAGCAACTCCTAAAATGAGAGCAGGAAGAAGACTCCCGACAAACATGCAAGTATCCCACATTCTTTTCCATGACACATCCTTTGACTTTTCTCTAAACTCATACGAAACTCCTCTTATGATAAGCCCGAAAAGAATGAGCATAAGTGGGGAATAAAGAGAGCTAAACATCACTGCATATACCTTTGGAAACGCAGCAAATGTAACACCTCCTGCCGTTATAAGCCATACCTCGTTTCCGTCCCAAAGAGGTCCCATTGAGGCATAGATTAATCTCTTTTCCATTTCGTTCTTTCCCACAAAAGGGAGCATCATGCCAAGCCCAAGGTCAAACCCATCTGTTATAAAATATACTGCCCAAAGAAGACCCCACAGAAAAAACCAAATATCTTGTAGCATCATTTTACCTCCTTTATGCCTTCCTTTACTGTCTTGATAATAAGGGAGTAACCGATAATGCCCAGGAGACCATAAATCACAACAAAGGCAATAAGTGTAATCAAAACCTGAGGCATACTAACAGCATATGAATACGCATCTTTTGTTTTCATAAGCCCATAAACAATCCAAGGCTGTCTACCCACCTCTGCAAGGATCCACCCACACTCACACGCAACATAAGGAAGAGGAATAGAAAAGAACACAAGCTTAAGGTACTTTTGGTTCTTAAAGATGTCATAGTCTTTTATGAAACCATAAACACTGACAACCACAAAATAGATCCCCAGGGCTACCATTATCTTAAAGGCAATGAAGTTTATAAGTACGGGTGGCCTTTCGTCCTTTGGAAAATCTTTAAGTCCCTTTACAACGGCATTTATATCGTGCTTTGCAAGAAGACTAAGCATTCCAGGAATGGGGATTTCAAATAAATTTCTCTCGTTCTTCTCATCCGGTATCGCAAATAGATAAATAGGAGCTCTGGCTTTTGTCTCCCAATGTGCTTCCATTGCTGCCAGCTTTGTGGGTTGTTTTTCAGCAAGGTCTGCTCCGTGAAGATGCCCTTCAACTAATTCGAACAAGGAGAAACAAAGAGCAAAAGCAAGTCCTATCCTGAAAGATCTCATCGCTGGCAAAACGCTTTTTTTCTTAAGTATAAGATATGCGCTTACCCCCATCACAAAGAAACCACTTAATATGTAAGCTGCACTCGTTGTGTGTAAAAACTCCAAAAGCGCCCATTTTTGAAAAACAACCGCTGAGAAACTCTTAAGCTCTGCTCTGCCGTTTCTTATCACATAACCTACGGGATGCTGCATCCAGGAATTTGCTATAAGTATCCAGAGAGCAGACAGGTTAGATGCTCCAGCAACCAGCCACATGACGATGGCATGTGCTTTTGGAGAAAGCTTTTTCCATCCAAATACCCACACCCCGATCAGGGTAGATTCTAAGAAGAATGCAGCTGTTGCCTCAATTGCGAGAAGAGAGCCAAAGACATCCCCAACAAATGAAGAATAACGAGACCAGTTTGTTCCAAACTGGAACTCCAAGGTAATCCCTGTTACTACTCCCAAAGTGAAATTTATTAGAAATATCTTCCCCCAAAATTTGGTCATATCCAGATATGTGGGATCTCCAGTCAATAGATATCTTGTCTCCATTATGGCGACGATCAAAGACAATCCGAGCGTAAGGGGAACAAATAAAAAGTGGAATATAGTAGCAACAGCAAATTGAAGTCTTGAAAGAAACAATACATCCATTTAATTGCGCTCCTGTCTCTTCTTTAAAAGTTCATCAGCAAGCTTTTTTATCTTAAACGCATAATCCCTTATAGTGCCGAAAAAGATCATAGACGAATCATCGCCCGCCTCTTTTGTCCCTCTGACCGAAACATCCAAGAGCTTATCGGCAAGCTCTATGGCCTTAGATATGTACTTGTCTTTTATATGAACATGTTTATCTGACATTGACTCGCCACCTTTAGATATTCTTCTGCTGTCTTTATTTCCACACCATCGATAAAGTCATCCTGCTTCAATCCCATCATATCCACGGTCATTCTACAGGCAACGAACTTTACTCCTTCAAGTTGAGCCATCTCAATAAGTTCTTCCACCGAGGGAATATTTGCTTTGTCCATCATTTTTTTCATCATCCATGTAGCAAATGTGGACATTCCGGGAATAGCACCTAAGAAGCCAGGAGGAATGAACTTTACCTTTTTTATCTTTCCTTTCATTATCGCTTGTATGCCCATAAATGTGAAAAAGACCGTAGCATCCATTCCCAATCTTCTTGCGTTTATAGAAAGAATAAGAGGCGGGTAAACCCCGTCTAAGGAAAATCTGGAACATATAAATGTGCAGCATCCCATAGTCTTCACCTCCTTACTTAGGAAATCTTTTTGAAATCCTTTTTAGATGCCCCGCACACAGGACATACCCAATCATCAGGTATAGCTTCAAATGGAGTTCCGGGCTCTATACCACCATCAGGATCACCTTCTGCTGGATCGTATATGTATCCGCATACTTGACATTGATATAAATCTCCTTTTGTAGCTACCTTAGGCTCTTCTTTTCTAAAGGTTGGAGCTGTTTTTGGTTCGGTTCCTCTTTTTACTTGATGATAGTAGGCATAGGACATAGGAGAACCAGATCTTAAGACATCAGCGCTTTCCACTTGACCCACAAAAATGGTGTGGGTTCCAACGCTCATCTCTTCGATTACCCGAGCTTCTATGAACGCAATGGTATTTTCGAGAATAATAGGAGCACCGGTTTTTCCGGTTCTGTATTCAACTGATTCAAATTTGTCTTTGTCTCTGCCAGAATTAAATCCAAAATTGGCTATGAAATGCAGAGGGGTCTCCTGAGCAAGTATAGAAATACTGAACACACCACTTTCTTTTATATACTCGTGGGTAAGATTCTCTTTATTAATACTTACAGCCACAGTAGGTGGCTCTGCTGTTACCTGAAACACCGTGTTTGCTATCTGAGCGTTTACTTTTCCATCTTTAACAGAACCAACAACATAAAGGCCGTATCCAATGTTGTACAGCGCCTTTTCGTTTATTCTGGATGTGTCTATCTTTTCTGCAATCTGTTCAGCCACAGAAAGCCCGATTTCTTTTTTAAATCTGTCAATTCCTATGTCGTTTATAAGTTTTCCTATACGCTGGACTTTTTCGTATCCTTTAAACCTGTCTATTACTTTACTAACAATCTCAATTGCTTCCTCATCACTCAAACCTTCTGCAAGCACCTGGGCTATTCTTGGTTTAGATCCGGAATTTCCTCCAACCACAACCTTCCAGCCCTTTTTTGTGCCGATAAGTCCAATATCTCTCACCCATGAATCAGCACAGCAGTTTGGACAGCCACTTACCCCTATCTTAAACTTTGCCGGAAGAGTGTATCCGTGATACATCTCGTCTAATTTTAACCCAAGCTTTACGGCATCTTGTTGAGCCAGCCTGCAGAAGGTTGTTCCAGGACAAAACTTTACGCTTCTTACACACATTCCCACTGCGGCTGCAGGGTCCATTCCCAGCTCTTTCCACACATTATCCAGATCCTCTTCTTTCAACCCCACTATGGCGAGACGCTGTGCACCTGTTGCCTTAATCGCCTTTGCTCCATACTTTTCTGCCACATCTGCAATCTTTCTGAGCACCTCTGGAGTGCATATCCCTCCTGCTATGTGGGGAACTATAGCGTAGGTTTCACGATCTCTTTGTAATATTGCGCCCTTGTCGAGTCTGTCGGTCTTGCTCATACTCTAACCCTCCTTTTTTATTTTGTTTTTTGAGAGATAGGTGCAATATCTATGCCAAAAATCTATACTGGGTAATCTAAGCGCTTGAATCTTAAGAAGTGTCTCATAAGTGAGACATGTATCAGATCTGAATCGTTGCCATTGAGATGCAAAGAAGAGCGGGTTTATTTAAAAACTATATTTTAAGCCCATGTATATACTGCTATTTTTTTCAAACTGACCAAAAAAGGTGTATTTATTTTTCCCTACAAAGATATTTCCACCAAGGAGGAAAGATAAGTTGTCAGTAAACTTGTACCTAACCAAAGACCTTACATAGGAGTCCTGATCAGAAGGGCTGTAGTAAATAAAAATGCAGATAAGAAGATTTTGAGACATGAGCAGCTTAGTAAGTCTCATAGTGACAAGATGTCTGAGCTTATCCTTAGCTATGATACCTGCTGGAAGACTCCTTTTATATTCATCATAGTCTTCCATATACTCTATGTAATATTGAAACCTTCCTGTAAGTTCCTTTAAAAGCTCTTTTTCGTATCCCAGAAGAAATCTCATTTCGCTGTTTGGGATAAACGGGTCATCTCCTTTTTCGTCTTGCTTTGACACATACCTTGAGTATTCAAAGTTAAATATTCCGCTTAACGCGGTACCTCTTATGCTTGTCCCGTAACTGAAGAGTCTTGGGAAAAACGGCCTTTTCTTTGTGTAATCAAATCCAACAGGATCTTTCCAGAACCCATAATATCCATAAATCGAAAGTTCCCATCCTCTTATGTTTTTTGAGATCCTTAAAGCTGTCTCGTCATCTTTAAACCAGCGATGAGGTTCTATAGCATTTATTCGCTTTCTTCTTCCAATCCTTTGTCTTAGTATTGGACTCCAAAAAGATATTCTTTCCCCTTTTATGTATCTATCAGGGTCAAATCTTGGAGTGTATGCTATGTATATGTTTGCAAAGGATGGGAAAATACTTAAAAGAATCGCATCCGAAGGAGACTTCAAATACTGCTCTTCCCTTCCCACGAAAAAAGACTTCCAATCCTTTGGAAACAGATCGTTTAAAAAGATCAGATCCCCTGTCCCCCATGTGAGGATCTGTCTACCTATTTTGATGTCCATAAAATAGAAAGGAGAAAAAAGGACATTTGCTTCTCTAAGCTCTATCGGACTTCTTGAGCCCTCCAAGTCCAGATCCCTTTCTTCACAGACAGCATCATACAAAAAGTCTGTTTTTATCTGAAGAGTAAAGTCTTCATACTGACCTAAGACATCTATTTGAAACCTTATTTCTCCGAGTATCTGATCTTTTTCGTTTCTGTCTTCTCTTATCCTCTGCCCATATCTCGCATCTAAAAACCCGTGAAATTCTAAACCAGTCTGTTCCAAGTAAAAAGAATAAGAAGAAAAAGGTATAAAGAGAAAAAATAAAAAAGTGATGAGAAACACTACCTTACCTCTCTCGGAGGTCTCCTCAGAAACCTTTCAGAAAAGATTCTCTCTTTAAGTCCTATGTTATATTTCACATTTGTGAATATGTTTATTGTCTTGCTCCCCCTTACAAGGTCCTCTGCTACTGCTTCAACAACAGTTGGATATCCTTGAATAACCTTTACCTTTTTTGCCTCTATCCTTCTGTAAAGCTTTCCTTGTTTGTCATAATATTCTGCCTTCATTGGAAGAAATGTGATTTTATCTATCCAGACAACATAGTAAGAGAACTCTACAGAGTCAGGATCTTTCGGGGTGTTTTTTATTATGTACCATTTGTCTGTTTCTTTTATGAGTTCATGAACATCGTCTTTTATATCTCTGCCAGATACATCTTCATAAAAGAAGTCAGATCCTACAAAGCTTGTTCTCTTATCTCCTGGTGCAATCCTCTTTACAAGATTAAGAGCAGGAAGCCAAAGCCATCTGTCATCTTCTTTTCCAACATGCTTCCAAACAAGATAAGCCATTTTTCTTACATCAGCTGGAGCCTTAAAATAGACATAGAATTTCTGATCCTTTCCTTTTGTATTTAACCTAAGGATAGTAAATTTTCTTACCCTCTTCCTTCCAGAAGGAGATATGATAATCATCTCTACATCTGCTCTTCCATCTTTTCCTGCATAATACGAAGCCTTTTCTGCTCTCTCTACAATTTCATCTGCAGTAAAGGAAAAACAAAAAGAACAGGGCAAAATCAAAATTACCAATAACCATAAACTTATTTTTCTCATTCCTCCACCTCGCTTTTAAAAAGATATTTTTCAAGCAAACTAACCAGTGCAGGAAGTATAAGCAGTGTTGCTATCCAAGACATCGCCATTATAGTTGCAATAAAAAATCCCACGGTTTTATACGGCACAAGGGGAGCGATCAAAAGCGGAGTAAATCCGATTGATATGGTAATTGCGTTTCTGGTTATAGCGGCTGCTGGCTCTTGGAACATAAAGTTTAGACAGCTTTTCCAGTTTCCGTGGCTTTTGTATGCCTGTCTCGCTCTTTCCAGAAAGTGGATAGCAAAATCTATACTGAGACCAAGCGTAAGAGAAGAAAGAACAGCGACAGGCATGTCATAATCTTTT